>NZ_JBFADM010000017.1:0-37871 GCF_040641355.1 Streptomyces sp. NPDC020996 | reverse complement strand
CCTTCACGCACGTCTGCCTTCACGCACGTCTGCCTTCACGCACGTCTGCCTTCACGCACGTCTGCCTTCACGCACGTCTGCCTTCACGCACGTCTGCCTTCACGCACGTCTGCCTTCACGCGCGTCTGCGGTCGCGTGCATGCCTTCACGCGCGTGTGTCACGCCGCGAGCTTCTCCAGGGCGGCGTCGATGCGGGCCAGCGTCGCGTCCTTGCCCAGGACCTCCAGGGACTCGAACAACGGCAGGCCGACCGTGCGGCCGGTGACGGCGACCCGGACCGGGGCCTGGGCCTTGCCGAGCTTGAGGCCGTGGGCCTCGCCGGCGGCCAGCACGGCCTCCTTCAGCGACTCGGCGGAGGTCCAGTCCGCCGCCTGGAGCTTCTCCCGCGCCGTGCGCAGCAGGGCGTCCGAGCCCTCCTTCATCGCCTTCGTCCAGCTCGCCTCGTCGAAGACCGGCTCGGGCAGGAACAGGAAGTCGACGTTGTCGGTGATCTCCGACAGGACCTTCAGGCGGGTCTGCGCGTGCGGCGCGATGGCCTGCCACTTGGCCTCGTCGAAGTCCTCCGGCGCCCAGGGAGCGAACGGGGCCCGCAGCCACGGCGCGCAGCGCTCCGTGAAGTCCTTCACGTCCAGCAGGCGGATGTGGTCGGCGTTGATCGCCTCGCACTTCTTGAGGTCGAAGCGGGCCGGGTTGGGGTTGACGCCCGTGATGTCGAAGGCCGCGACCATCTCCCCGATCGTGAAGATGTCCCGGTCCGCCGAGAGCGACCAGCCCAGCAGCGAGAGGTAGTTGAGCAGGCCCTCGGGGAGGAAGCCGCGCTCGCGGTAGAGGTTGAGCGAGGACTGCGGGTCCCGCTTCGACAGCTTCTTGTTGCCCTCGCCCATGACGTAGGGGAGGTGGCCGAACTCGGGGACGCCCTTGGCGATGCCCAGCTCGATCAGCGCCTTGTAGAGGGCGATCTGGCGCGGAGTGGAGGAGAGCAGGTCCTCGCCGCGCAGGACGTGGGTGATCTCCATCAGGGCGTCGTCGACGGGGTTGACCAGCGTGTACAGCGGGGCGCCGTTGGCGCGCACGATGCCGTAGTCCGGGACGTTCTCCGGGAGGTAGGTGATCTCGCCGCGGACCAGGTCGGTGAAGGTGATCGTCTCGTCGGGCATCCGGAAGCGGACGATGGGCTCGCGGCCCTGGGCCCGGTACTCCTCGACCTGGGCGTCGGTGAGGTCGCGGCAGTGGCCGTCGTAGCCGGACGGCTTGCCGGCGGCGCGGGCGGCGTCGCGGCGGGTGTCGAGCTCCTCCTGCGAGCAGTAGCAGCGGTAGGCGTGGCCGGCCTCGATCAGCTTGGCGGCGACGTCCTTGTAGATGTCCATGCGCTGCGACTGGCGGTACGGCGCGTGCGGGCCGCCGACCTCGGGGCCCTCGTCCCAGTCGAAGCCGAGCCAGCGCATCGCGTCGAGGAGCTGGTTGTAGGACTCCTCGGAGTCGCGGGCCGCGTCGGTGTCCTCGATGCGGAAGACGAGTGTGCCCTGGTGGTGCCGGGCGAACGCCCAGTTGAACAGGGCGGTGCGCACCAGGCCCACGTGCGGGTTACCGGTGGGCGAGGGACAGAAACGGACACGAACGGGTGCGCTAGCCACGCTTGACAACCTTGTTGGTGAGAGTGCCGATGCCTTCGATGGTGACGGCGACCTCGTCGCCGACGTTGAGAGGGCCGACCCCCGCGGGGGTGCCCGTGAGGATCACGTCGCCGGGGAGCAGCGTCATGGCCTCGGAGATGTTGACGATCAGATCCTCGACCGGGTGGATCATCTCGCTGGTGCGGCCGAGCTGGCGCTGTTGGCCGTTGACCGTGAGCTGGATCGTCAGGTCGCTCGCGTCCAGGTCCGTCTCCACCCAGGGACCGAGCGGGCAGGAGGTGTCGAAGCCCTTGGCCCGGGCCCACTGCTTCTCCCGGCGCTGGACGTCGCGGGCGGTGACGTCGTTGGCGCAGGTGTAGCCGAGGATCACGTCCTTGACACGCTCACGGGGGACCTCGCGGCACATGCGGCCGATGACCACGGCCAGCTCGGCCTCGTGGTGCAGCTCCTGGGAGAAGGACGGGTACGCGATCTCGTCGCCGGAGCCGATCACCGAGGTGGAGGGCTTGAAGAAGGCGAAGGGCGCGTCCGGCACCTCGTTGCCCAGTTCGCGCGCGTGCTCGGCGTAGTTGCGCCCGAAGGCGACGACCTTGTTGGGGAGCACCGGCGGCAGCAGCCGGACCTTGTTCAGCGGGACCTTCGTGCCGGAGAGCTCGAAGTCCGCGAACGGGATGCCCTTGATGATGTCGAGCACGAGCTCGTCCGGCCTGTCGCCCTCGACCGCGCCGAAGGCGACGTTCCCGTCGATGGAGAATCTGGCGATGCGCACGGGATGCCTGCGCCCCTTAACTGAACCGACTGGAGTCTGACGCTCCAGGCTAACGCGGCAACAGCGCGGGGACCTCGCGCATTACGGCGCGAGCCCCGGAGGCGGCGTGGCCTCCGGGGCTGCGGTGACCGGCCGGATCGGGCGATCGGCGGCCGATGCGCGTGCTGCTTGCGGGCCTGCTCCGCCTACTCGGCGATGGCCGCGACGGGCACGTCCATCAGGACGGTGCGCCTGGGGTTGGCGGTCTGGGCGGGGAGTTCGACGGAGTGCTCCGGCTGCTCCGGGGTCTGCAGCTCGTCGGCGTCCTCGAGGTGCGCCAGCGTCGTGCGCCGCGGGTTGGCTATCGTGCGGAACATCATCGTCGTCTTCACGGCTGTAGTCGACCTTGTCGTGTTCGGGCACCCGCGTGCGGCGAAAGCCCCATCCCGGGCACGGTTGTCAAAGTGTTACGTCCTGTAAACCGTCAGGCTAAACATGCAATTCCCTTCGGAAACCCCGGCGAAGCCGTGATCACCGTGTGAGTTTGCTCACTACCCCAAGGGCAAACCGGTCAATTCCGGCCCGCAATCCACCGGACCGAAACGGACATTGACCCCCTGAAGCCACCATTCCGCTCCTGATCATGGCGACTGGGACACGGCTCACCGCCGGACGACTCGCGGGCATACGTCCGATATTAACCGGATCTCTTTCTACGTCCGGTGACCCGACACTCACAAATTGTCACCCGCGTCACGGCATGACCCACGGGCCTTGTTGGAGATCCTGCACTGTGCTGGAATTCCACGGACCGCCGCAGGATCGAGCCGGCGCGCAGGGGGCGCAACGCAGCGCCGAGTGGCGGCGAGACAGGGGGAGCCAGCGCCGGTCACTCACGACCACCCGGGGGGCGTTTTCAGGGCGTTCCCCACAACGCCGACACCGTGTCCCTCCGTTCACCCGGAGGGGCGCCTGGTCCAGAGGTTGCGACGCTAGTGCAGGGACGTTTCAAGAGGGATAACGGCGCTTCGGCTCAGCCGGAGCCGCACGGCGGGACTGGCCCCATGGCCGGCAGCTCCTCGCCCCAGCACGCCCAGAACCCGGGCCCGGCCCCGTCCGGCGACGGCGGCGACCGCGCCGGGCGTCCCGGCCCGACGACGCCTTCCGGGTCCGCCGGTCCCACCGCCGCGCCGGCCAAGGCGCCCACGGGCCCGAGCGGCCCGGGATCGCGGGTGGCCCTGCGCAACTGGCGCATCTCCACGCGTCTGGTGTCGCTGCTCGCGCTCCCGGTGGTGGCGGCCACCTCGCTGGGCGCCCTGCGCATCAGCGACAACATGGACGACATCCAGCAGCTCGACAACATGAAGCTGCTGACGGACATGACCAAGCAGGCCACCGAACTGGCCGCCGCCCTCCAGGACGAGCGCGACCAGTCCGCCGGCCCCCTCGCGCACGGCTCCAAGGCCAGCGCGTACACGGTCAAGGGCTACCGGGACAAGACGGACCGGTCCGTGACCAACTTCAAGGACGCCGCGGAGGAGATCGACACCTCCAGCATGGCGAACGGCAACCTGCTCGGCGTCCGCGAGACCCTGGTCGGCCTCGTCCGCGACCTGGGCGACCTGGCGAAGATACGCAACTCCGCCTACGAGGCCAAGGACAACTCGACCCAGACCGTCGAGTCCTACCACCGCCTCATCACCAACCTGCTGGACCTCTCCCAGGACATGGCGGAGGCCACCAGCAACCCCGAGATGATCCAGCGCACCCGCGCCCTGGCGGCCTTCTCCTCCGCCAAGGAGTACGCGTCGGTGCAGCGCGCGGTCCTCGCGGCGGCGCTGCCGGCCAACAACAACACCACCGGTGACCTGTCGGAGAACGACCGTCTCTACGCCCAGTCGGCGCTGGCCAGCCAGACCTCCGACCTGCGCACCTTCAAGAGCCTCTACGGCACCGAGAGGGCGGCCACGCTCCTCAAGCCCATCGAGGAGAACAACGCGTCGATCAAGGCCACCGACACCTACGCCAGCCGCGCGCTGGCGAGCAAGGACGGCCTGTCCGACCTGCAGAAGCGCTCCTACCAGGACTGGGTGGACGACAGCTCGACCAAGATCGAGCAGATGCAGAAGATCGAGCACACGCTGCTCGAGGACATGGAGCAGAAGGCGCGCGAGCTGCGCAGCGCCTCCGAGCAGGAAGCGATCATCTCGGGTGCGCTGATCCTGCTGGTGCTCGGTGTCTCGCTGGTCGGCGCCTTCGTCGTGGCCCGGTCCATGATCCGCTCGCTGCGCCGGCTGCAGGAGACCGCCACCAAGGTCGCCCAGGAACGCCTGCCCGAGCTGGTCAAGCAGCTGTCCGAGGCCGACCCGCAGGACGTCGACACCTCCGTCGAGTCGGTCGGTGTGCACTCCCGTGACGAGATCGGCCAGGTGGCCGCGGCCTTCGACGACGTGCACCGCGAGGCGGTCCGCCTCGCCGCCGAGCAGGCCCTGCTGCGGGGCAACGTCAACGCGATGTTCACCAACCTCTCGCGCCGCTCCCAGGGTCTGATCCAGCGCCAGCTGTCGCTGATCTCCGAACTGGAGTCCCGCGAGGCCGACCCGGACCAGCTGTCCTCGCTGTTCAAGCTCGACCACCTCGCGACCCGTATGCGCCGCAACGGTGAGAACCTCCTCGTCCTCGCCGGTGAGGAGCCCGGCCGCCGCTGGACCCGCCCGGTCCCGCTGGTCGACGTGCTCCGCGCCGCCGCGTCCGAGGTGGAGCAGTACGAGCGCATCGAGCTGGCCTCCGTGCCCACCACCGAAGTGGCCGGCCGGGTCGTCAACGACCTCGTGCACCTGCTCGCCGAGCTGCTGGAGAACGCGACCTCCTTCTCCTCCCCGCAGACCAAGGTCAAGGTCACCGGTCACGCGCTGCCCGACGGCCGGGTGCTGATCGAGATCCACGACACCGGCATCGGCCTCTCCCCCGAGGACCTCGCGGCGATCAACGAGCGGCTCGCCTCGCCGCCCACCGTGGACGTCTCCGTCTCCCGCCGCATGGGTCTGTTCGTGGTCGGCCGCCTCTCGCAGCGCCACGGCATCCGCATCCAGCTCCGCCCGTCCGACTCCGGCGGTACGACCGCGCTGGTCATGCTGCCGGTCGACGTGGCGCAGGGCGCCAAGAAGCCCGCTCCCGGCGGCAAGCCCGGCGCCCCCGCGCCGAGCGGCGGTCCGGCCGCCGCGCAGGCTGCCGCGGGTGCCGCCGCGGCACGCCGGCAGGCCGCCGCGCAGAACGGCGGCGGTTTCGGCGGCGGCGCGCTGGGCGCCGGTCCGGCCGGTGGCGGCCGCCTCGGCGCCGGCCAGGGACCGCGGGCCGCGCTGCCCGGTGCGGGCGCGGGCGGTCGTCCCGGTGCGCCGGGCGGACCGCGCGGACCGCAGGGGCCCGGGGTTCCCCCGCAGGGCCGGCCGGCCGCCGGCGCGGGCGCCGGGTTCGGCGGCCAGGCGCCGGGTGCGCCGCAGGGTCTGCAGGCGGCGGGCGCCGGCCAGGACGCCTTCGGCGGCGGTCGTGGCCCCGTGCCTCCGCAGTTGCCGGACGCCGGGGACGCGGGCAGGGCCGCCCCCGAACGGGGCGGACGGCGCCACGGGCGCCGGGCCCAGCTGCCCGGCCGCGGCGCCACCCCGCGCGCCGAGCTGCCGGGCGGCGACCAGCAGCAGCCCCGGGTGCCCAGCTGGAGCGACGAGAACGCGCAGCCTCCGGTGGAGCGCGCCTCGCTCGACGCCCCGCGCGGACACGACGAGCAGGACCCCGCCCAGACCTCCCGCATGCCGCGGATCGACGACCGGCAGGGCCCCGGCTCCACTTCCGAGTTCCCCCGCCCGGACTTCGGCGCCCCGGCACCCAACGGCCGCCAGGACACGGGCCAGTTCGCCCGCCAGGACTTCGGCGCCCCGGCACCCGACAGCCCGCAGGACACCGGCCAGTTCGCCCGCCAGGACTTCGGCGCCCCGGCACCCGACAGCCCGCAGGACACCGGCCAGTTCGCCCGCCAGGACTTCGCTCCTCCGGCGCCCGCCGCGAACCCGCAGCAGAACACGGGCTTCGTCCGCTCGGACGTCTTCGGCACCCCGGGCGGCCAGCACGGCCAGAACAACCCGCACAACCCGAACAGCCCCGCCAACACGGGCCAGTTCGCGATACCGCAGGCCTACGACAACGGCTCCACCGGCCAGTTCCAGCGGCCGGGCTACGACGGCTCCTCCACCGGACAGCACGCGCTGCCGGGCCGGCCCGACCAGGGCGGCACCGGGCAGTTCGAGCGGCCGCAGGTGGGCGGCGGCCGCGGCGGCGCCGACTTCGGCGCCCCGCGCCCGCCGATGCCCCCGCGTCCGCAGCAGCCCGGCCGCCAGGAGCCCGAGGCCCTTCCGCCGGCCGGGCCGGGCGACGGCCGCACCCCGCTCTACGACACGCTGGAGACCAACTGGTTCCGCGGCGGCCGGCAGGCACAGGGCGAGTCCGCCCAGCCCGCGCAGCAGCCGCAGGCCCCGGCGGCCCCCCAGCGTCCCGGAACCGCCGCCTGGCGCACCTCGCCGAACGACGACCTCGTCCGGCAGGCCGAGCGGGTACGGCAGCCGGCCGCGGGCGGCGTCACCACCTCCGGCCTGCCCCGCCGGGTACCCCGGGCGAACCTCGTCCCGGGCACGGCTCAGCAGCAACAGCACCAAAGCGGTCCGCAGGTCTCGCGTACGCCTGACGACGTACGCGGCCGGCTGACCAACCTCCGTCGGGGCATCGCGCAGGGTCGCCAGGCCGGCAACGGCCAGACCGGCAGTTTCCCGAGCCCCACTCACCAGCAGGAGCGTTAGTTGAGCCAGATGAGCCAGGCGGCACAGAACCTCAACTGGTTGATCACCAACTTCGTGGACAACACCCCCGGGGTGTCCCACACCGTCGTCGTGTCCGCCGACGGACTCCTTCTGGCGATGTCCGAAGGCTTCCCCCGCGACCGCGCCGACCAGCTCGCGGCCGTCGCGTCCGGGCTCACCTCGCTGACCGCCGGGGCGTCCCGGATCTTCGAGGGCGGCAACGTGGCGCAGACGGTCGTCGAGATGGAACGCGGGTTCCTCTTCCTGATGTCCGTCTCCGACGGCTCGTCCCTGGCCGTGCTCGCGCACCCCGAGTGCGACATCGGCCTGGTCGGCTATGAGATGGCCCTGCTCGTCGACCGTGCAGGTGCGGTCCTCACGCCGGACCTGCGCGCCGAACTACAGGGCAGTCTGCTGCACTGATCGGCCCAGATCCACCCTCCTCACCAGATCACCGTCCGGCCGCCACGATCCCCCCACCGGCCCCGTCAGACGGCTAGCCCGACCGACTTGCTGTCCCGCCCGGAGGATTCATGACCCCGCCCACCGCCTCTCATGATCCGTACGCGGAGCCGTACGAGGATGAGGGCGACCAGCCGCTGGTACGTCCCTATGCGATGACCGGCGGCCGGACCCGGCCGCGTTATCAGCTCGCCATCGAGGCGCTGATCAGCACCACGGCCGATCCGGCAGCACTCATGGGGCTGCTCCCGGAGCACCAGCGCATCTGCCACCTGTGCCGTGAGGTGAAGTCGGTCGCTGAGGTGTCGGCGTTGCTGGCCATGCCGCTGGGCGTGGCACGGATTCTCGTCGCGGATCTGGCCGAGGCCGGTCTCGTCGCCGTTCACCAGCCTGGTGGCGACGAGACGACCGGTGCGCCCGACGTGACACTGCTCGAAAGGGTGCTCAGTGGACTTCGCAAGCTCTGAACCGAGCCGGGCCACCACGTCCGCCAAGATCGTGGTGGCGGGTGGCTTCGGCGTCGGCAAGACGACCTTCGTCGGCGCCGTCTCGGAGATCAACCCGCTGCGCACGGAGGCCGTCATGACGTCCGCGTCGGCGGGCATCGACGACCTCACGCACACCGGGGACAAGACCACCACCACGGTGGCCATGGACTTCGGCCGCATCACGCTCGACCAGGACCTGATCCTGTACCTGTTCGGCACGCCCGGCCAGGACCGTTTCTGGTTCATGTGGGACGACCTGGTGCGCGGCGCGATCGGCGCGGTGGTGCTCGTGGACACCCGGCGCCTGGCCGACTGCTTCCCGGCCGTCGACTACTTCGAGAACAGCGGGCTGCCGTTCGTCGTCGCGCTCAACGGCTTCGACGGGCACCAGCCCTACGCCCCGGAGGAGGTGCGCGAGGCGCTGCAGATCGGGCCGGACACCCCGATCATCACGACCGACGCGCGACACCGTGCGGATGCAAAGAGCGCGCTGATCACACTGGTCGAGCACGCACTGATGGCCCGCCTGCGGTAGTACCTCAAAATGGCAGCCGCTTACCGCAGTTGTCGTAGGAACCCCGGAGCCGGCTGTGGCTTTTGACACGGTCGGCCCCGGTGTTCATAACGGTTTGACAGAGGAATCGGGAGATGCGGCCACGCGTCGCGGTCGATCGGTGCCGCTGTGTCCACGTCGGCCCCGTCATTTGACGGGGCTCGCTCTTTATGACCGTTTTATCTGTGACTTACATCGGAGCGAACCGGTTCGTTCCACTGTTTGGAAGACCGCAGGTCGACATGCTGGAATGCCTGAACTGCCCAATAGTCAATGACGTACTCATCAGTCGATGAGGCACGGGCTCTGAGAAACTGCGGCACAACGTAGGTGCCGACCGCCGAGAGGTTGTTGGTCGAGTGAGGCGAAGCAAGAACGGTCCCGAGCCGTCGGCGCGGGGCAACTTCACCCCGCCGCCGCGCGGAGCGGCACCCGCCCCTGTGCCCGGATCGGAGCCGGCGGCCACGCCCGCTCCGAGCGGCGGCCGCCTCTCTCCGCGCAACTGGCGGGTGCCGACCCGGCTGAACGCGATCCTGCTCATACCCGTGCTGGTCGGCCTCGTCATGGGCGGCTTCCAGGTCAAGAGCTCGATCGACACCTGGCAGGACGCCGAGGACGCCCAGGCCACCGCCCGCCTGGTACGCGCCGCCCTCTCCTACGCCGACGCCCTCTACAACGAGCGCGACATCACCGCGGCCCCCCTGCTGAAGGGCAAGGCGCAGACCCCCGAGGACAAGGCGACCGTCACCGCGGCCCGCGCCGCCACCGACAAGGCCGCCGACGCCTTCGACGAGGCCGCCCAGAACATGCCGCAGAAGGCGGGCCTGCAACGCCGTCTGCGGCTGTTCCGTGCCGAGGAGCCCGGCCTGCAGTCGCTGCGCGCCGTGGCCTACACCTCCAAGCTCCAGGGCGTGCAGACCGAGGAGGGCTACCTCAAGGTCGCGCACCCGCTGCTGGAGTTCGCCAACGAGCTGGGCCTGGGCACCGGCAACATCACCTCCTACGGCCGTACCGTCTACGCGATCTCGCTCACCAAGTCCGCGCTGTCGCTGGAGCGCGCGATCGGCATGCACCTGCTGATCAACCCCGGCCCCCAGCCGCAGGACCTGGCCAAGCAGCGCGTGGCGCTGTCCTCCTACGCCTACCTCGAGGGCATCGCCATCGAGGAGTACAAGGGCGGCGGTACCGCGCAGGACGCCCAGAACCTCGCCGACGCCCAGGCCAGGATGAAGGCGGACGGCGCGGCGATGGCCAAGCAGGCCGCCGCGCAGGCGAAGGCCCAGGGCAAGACCTATGTGCCGCCGCCCTCCGGGTCCACGGCCATGGTCACGGACCTGGCGATGCTGCAGAGCACCGACGCCACCGAGCGTGCCGCGCTCGCCCAGCAGGGCATCACGGCGGAGAACTGGTGGGCGGTCAACACACTCAAGTTCAAGGGGTACCGCCAGATCGAGGCGGACATGGCCGACAAGGCCGTGAACGAGGCCTCGGACATCGCCGCGGCCGCCAAGCGGGACGCCATCATCACCGGCGCCGCCGTCGTGGTGGCCCTGCTGCTGGCGTTCATCCTGGCCGGCGCGGTCGCCCGCCAGATGAGCCGCTCGATGCGCCAGCTGCGCAACGCCGCGTTCGGCATCGCCGAGCAGCGTCTGCCGATGCTGGTCGACCAGCTCTCGCGCACCGACCCGGGCCGGGTGGACACCCGCGTCCAGCCGATCCCGATCACCACCCGGGACGAGATCGGCGAGGTCGCCCGCGCGTTCGACCAGGTCCACCGCGAGGCCGTCCGGCTCGCCGCCGAGCAGGCCCTGCTGCGGGGCAACATCAACGCGATCTTCACCAACCTCTCGCGCCGCAACCAGTCCCTGATCGAGGGCCAGCTGACCCTGATCACCGACCTGGAGAACAACGAGGCCGACCCCGACCAGCTGGAGAACCTCTTCAAGCTGGACCACCTGGCCACCCGTATGCGCCGCAACGGCGAGAACCTCCTGGTCCTCGCGGGCGAGGAGCCCGGCCGCCGCTGGGACCAGCCGGTGCCGCTGGTCGACGTCCTGCGCGCCGCCTCCTCGGAGGTGGAGCAGTACGAGCGCATCGAGCTGTCCGGCGTCCCGGAGGCCGAGATCCACGGCCGCGCGGTCACCGACCTGGTGCACCTGCTGGCCGAGCTGCTGGAGAACGCCACCACGTTCTCCTCGCCGCAGACCAAGGTCCGCGTCACCGCGACCCGGCTGCCCGACGGCCGCGTCATGATCGAGATCCACGACAAGGGCATCGGCCTGACCGCCGAGGACTTCGCGGACATCAACCACAAGCTGGCCAACCCGCCGACCGTGGACGCCGCGATCTCCCAGCGGATGGGCCTGTTCGTGGTCGGCCGGCTCTCCGACCGGCACGGCATCCGCGTCCAGCTGCGCCCCTCCGGCGAGCAGGCCGGCACCACCTCGCTGGTCATGCTGCCCGACGCGATCACCCACGGCGGCGGCGGCGAACAGCAGCCCGCCGTGAACGAGTTCACCGTCTCGCAGATCATCCCGGAGCAGAACTTCCCGGGCGGCGAGGACTTCAGCCAGCAGCCGCTGCGCACGGCCGCCGAACTCGGCTTCGACGACAGCCGCTACGCGGAGGTCCCGGACGACATCCGGGAGCTGGACCCGGTCGGCCGCTCACTGATGCGCGAGGAGCGCCGGGCGGCGCTGGAGGCACAGACGCAGGGCCAGCCGGGCGACCAGGAGGCCGACCGGGCCCAGACGTACGCCGACGCCTTCGACGCGCAGCCCGCCTACGACAACGGCCAGGGCTACACGGAACAGCAGGCACCGTACGAACAGCCGCAGCAGGCACCGTACGAGCAGCCGCAGCAGGCGACGTACGAGCAGCCGATGGCGTACGAGGAGCAGCGTCAGGCGCCGTACGGCGAGCAGTACTACGCGCCGAACGGCCAACTGCCGCAGAACGAGAGCTTCTCCGACGGCTTCCCGGTGAACGGCGGCTACCCCGACGCCACTTATGCGGAGCCCCGGCAGGACGAGCACGCCGCCGCCCACCCGGCCGTCCCCGAGTCCTTCCCGGCGTTCGAAGAGCGGCGCCACCAGGATGACTGGCCGCAGCAGGACGGCTACCAGAACGGCTACCCGGACCAGTACGCTCCGGAAGCGGAATCTGCGCAGGCCGCTGACGCGGGCGAGGCCGACCGCGTAGGCTTCGAACGTCCGGGACCGGCCCCCTCCGCCGTCCACGAGCTGACCGACGCCGGGCTTCCCCGCCGCGGATCCACCGCGGCCGGTTCGAACGGCGCGCGGCCCGTGAACACGGATGCGCCGGCTTCCGACCCGGCTTCCCAGAGCAACGGCGACGGCGGCTTCTGGCGCTCGGCGAACGACGAGCGCTGGCAGCAGGCGGCGCAGCTGAAGAAGCCCAAGGCAGGCGGGGTCACCTCCTCCGGCCTGCCGCGGCGGGTACCCAAGGCCAACCTGGTCGAGGGAGCCGCCGAGAGCACCCCCCAGGGAGGCCCACAGGTCTCCCGTGCCCCGGAAGACGTCCGGGGCAGGCTGAGCAACCTGCGTCGGGGCGTCCAGCGCGGACGCAACGCCGGGGCAGGCAGTGAAACGAACGGCCAGGGCTTCGGTCCTGACAGCACCTACAACCAGGAGCGTTAGTGTGAGCCCGATGAGCCAGGCGGCACAGAACCTGAACTGGTTGATCACCAACTTCGTGGACAACACCCCGGGGGTGTCCCACACGGTGGTGGTCTCCGCCGACGGACTCCTTCTGGCGATGTCCGAAGGCTTCCCCCGCGACCGCGCCGACCAGCTCGCGGCCGTCGCCTCCGGTCTGACGTCTCTGACGGCAGGCGCCTCCCGCATCTTCGAGGGCGGCAGCGTGAACCAGACGGTTGTGGAGATGGAGCGGGGATTCCTCTTCATCATGTCCATTTCCGACGGTTCGTCGCTCGCCGTTCTCGCGCATCCGGAGGCGGACATCGGTCTCATCGGGTACGAGATGGCCCTCCTGGTGGACCGAGCAGGAACGGTTCTGACGCCGGATCTCCGTGCGGAGCTCCAGGGGAGCCTGCTCAACTAACAGACAGACCGTGCGTTTTGGCGTCCCGTGGCCGTAAGGTTTCGGGACGCGGCTCCACACGGATGGGTGCCCGGCACAGTCGGAGGAGGAGAAAGTGGCAACACCCCCAGGCGGTTCGCATGCGGGCAACTGGTCGTACGGTCCTGTCCAGGGCCAGCACGACGGTTCCCAGAACCCGAACCGTTACGACTTCCCCTCCGCGCCGTACGCCCCGCAGGGTCCCGGCCCGTCTCCGTACGACCAGCCGCCCGCGCCGCGCATCCAGCCCGTGCAGCCGCATCGGCGCTCCCCCGAGCCCGCTCCGGCCGGCGGGGCCTCAAATCCGTTGGTGCGTCCGTACGCCATGACCGGCGGCCGGACGCGCCCGCGCTACCAGCTCGCCATCGAGGCGCTGGTGCACACCACCGCGCAGCCGCACCAGATGCAGGGCCAGCTGCCCGAGCATCAGCGGATCTGCAACCTCTGCCGGGAGATCAAGTCGGTCGCCGAGATCTCGGCGCTCCTGACGATCCCTCTCGGCGTGGCCAGGATCCTCGTCGCCGACTTGGCGGAGGCGGGCCTGGTCGCCATCCATCAGCCCGGCGGCGACGAGAGCGCCGGCGGCCAGCCAGACGTGACACTGCTCGAAAGGGTGCTCAGTGGACTTCGCAAGCTCTAGCGGCGGTCCTTCCCGCTCCACCACCTCCGCGAAGATCGTGGTGGCGGGCGGCTTCGGCGTGGGCAAGACCACGTTCGTCGGCGCCGTCTCGGAGATCAACCCGCTGCGCACAGAGGCCGTCATGACGTCCGCGTCGGCGGGCATCGACGACCTCACCCACACCGGGGACAAGACGACCACGACGGTCGCCATGGACTTCGGCCGCATCACCCTGGACCAGGACCTGATCCTGTACCTGTTCGGCACGCCCGGCCAGGACCGCTTCTGGTTCATGTGGGACGACCTGGTGCGCGGCGCGATCGGCGCGATCGTCCTGGTGGACACCCGCCGTCTCGCCGACTGCTTCCCGGCCGTCGACTACTTCGAGAACTCGGGTCTCCCCTTCGTCATCGCCCTGAACGGCTTCGACGGCAACCAGCCGTACTCTCCGGACGAGGTCCGGGAGGCCCTGCAGATCGGCCCCGACACCCCGATCATCACCACCGACGCCCGCCACCGCGCGGACGCCAAGTCGGCGCTGATCACTCTCGTGGAGCACGCGCTGATGGCCCGCCTGCGGTAGCGGCGGACCATGCGGCCGCCGGGCTGCCGCGGACGGCCGGGAGCCGTCCACGGCAGCCCGTGGTCGTCTCCGGCGGTGTCCCGCGGCCCCGGACGGTTCCGGAACGACCCCAGACGGCCCCGGACGCACGAAGGAGGGCCCCTCTCGCTCGAGAGGGGCCCTCCTTCGTGACGTGGAACGGCTCAGCGCCAGCTGTGCGGCGCGCGGAAGCCGGGCTCGCGCTCCAGGCGGCGCCAGCCCGCCTTCGGGCGGCTCCGGTGGGCCGGCGCGGTGGCGGGCCGGGCGGCCGCACGGGCCAGGAGGACGGCCGTGATGGCGGCGACTTCCTCGGGCTCGGCGTGGCCCTTCTCGACACGGATGTCATGGGTGGTCATAGGTCTCAGTCTCCAGGAGAGAGGTTTCCGCGGGGGTACCGGGAAGGATCCGCCGGGTTACTGCGGGGGGTTGCCGTGCTTGCGGGAGGGCAGGTCGGCGTGCTTGTTCTGGAGCATCGCGAGCGAGCGGACGAGGACCTCGCGCGTCTCGGCCGGGTCGATGACGTCGTCCACCAGGCCGCGCTCGGCGGCGTAGTAGGGGTGCATCAGCTCGGACTTGTACTCCTTGACCATGCGGGCCCGCATGGCGTCGGGGTCCTCGGCCTCGGCGATCTGGCGCCGGAAGATGACGTTGGCGGCGCCTTCCGCGCCCATCACGGCGATCTCGTTCGTCGGCCAGGCGAAGGTGAGGTCGGCGCCGATGGACTGGCTGTCCATGACGATGTACGCACCTCCGTAGGCCTTGCGCAGGATCAGGGAGATCCGGGGCACGGTCGCGTTGCAGTAGGCGTACAGCAGCTTGGCGCCGTGCCGGATGATCCCGCCGTGCTCCTGGTCGACGCCGGGCAGGAACCCGGGCACGTCCAGGAACGTGACGATCGGAACGTTAAAAGCGTCACACATCTGGACAAAGCGTGCAGCTTTTTCCGACGCCTCGATGTCCAGGACGCCCGCGAGCGTCTGCGGCTGGTTGGCGACGATGCCGACCACCTGGCCGTCCAGCCGGGCCAGCGCGCAGATGATGTTGCGCGCCCAGCGCTCGTGGACCTCCAGGTACTCGCCGTCGTCGACGATCTCCTCGATGACCTTGGCCATGTCGTAGGGCCGGTTGCCGTCCGCCGGCACCAGGTCCAGCAGGACGTCCGAACGGCGGTCGGCCGGGTCCGTGCACTCCACCCGGGGCGGGTTCTCCCGGTTGTTCTGCGGGAGGAGGGAGAGCAGGTAGCGGACTTCCGCGATGCAGGTCTCCTCGTCGTCGTAGGCGAAGTGACACACGCCGGAGGTCTCGGCGTGGACGTCGGCGCCGCCCAGGCCGTTCTGGGTGATCTCCTCGCCGGTGACCGCCTTGACGACGTCGGGTCCGGTGATGAACATCTGCGAGGTCTCGCGGACCATGAACACGAAGTCCGTCAGGGCGGGGCTGTAGGCCGCGCCGCCCGCGCACGGGCCCAGCATCACCGAGATCTGCGGGATGACGCCCGAAGCCTTGGTGTTGCGCTGGAAGATGCCGCCGTAGCCGGCGAGCGCGGAGACGCCCTCCTGGATACGGGCGCCCGCGCCGTCGTTGAGGGAGACCAGCGGCGCGCCGGCCGCGATGGCCATGTCCATGATCTTGTGGATCTTCGTGGCGTGGGCCTCGCCCAGCGCGCCGCCGAAGATGCGGAAGTCATGGGCGTAGACGAAGACCGTACGGCCCTCCACCGTGCCCCAGCCGGTGATCACACCGTCGGTGTAGGGCTTCTTCGCCTCCAGGCCGAAACCGGACGCCCGGTGCCGGCGCAGCTGCTCGACCTCCTGGAACGTGCCCGGGTCCAGCAGCAGCTCGATGCGCTCCCGGGCGGTCAGCTTGCCCTTGGCATGCTGAGCCTCGGTCGCCTTCTCGCTCGGCCCGGCCAGGGCCTGCGCACGGATCTCGTGCAGCTCGGCCACCCGGCCGCGCGCGTCCGTCGGCTCACTCGGCGCCTCATCCAAAACGGTCATGTAGTGACCTTACGGAGGTCACCAAGGAAAGCGAGCCGTCGACTCCGTACAGTGTCCGGCCCGTTTTCCTGGTAGCCCTGAACAGAACCGGGACGGGATGCAGCCGTTCTGACTGCTCGGGGGGCGTTCCGCTTGTCGGGGTTGCACAAAGCCGTCATGTAAGACGCAGTTCACATCGATGGGTGGCGCATGCCACGCCCGGCGTAATCCTCAGGGTCGCACGGCGGCCTGTCGAGACGACTTCCACGGTGTCGTCCGCCCGCACCACCCCGCGCACCGGACGGTGCCAGGTGATCTCCAGCGGCTCGCCCGTGCGGGGCGGCTCGCTCACGCAGAGGGTGGCGGTGCGGGCCCGGCGGCGCAGCAGCACGCTCGCCCCGGCGGAGGCGGTCAGCGGGCCCGCGGTGCCGGCCTGCCAGAAGTTGGCGGCCGTCAGGCCGAGGGAGGCGGCGTGCACGGCCTGGCGGGCGCGGTCGTTCGCGAGGACCGCCAGGCGGTCGCGGCCGGCGGCGCGGGCCGCGACCGTCCGGCGGGAGGCGCCGGGCAGCAGGACGTACCGGTACGTGGCGTCGACCGGGTCGGTGCCGTGGTCCAGCCAGAGGGTCTGCCAGCGGCGGGTGCGCCGCTCGGTGGTGGACGTGGCGTTGATGTCGGACCAGGAGCCGGTGCGGTCCTCGCGCAGGGTGCGCAGTCCGCCCTCCGGGACCAGCCAGCCGCCGTGGCCTTCCAGGTGGGCCCAGCCGGGGCCGCGCGTGAAGGCCTGGGCGCCGCCCTCGCCCAGGTTGCGGTTGTCCACCACCGTCTCGACCGGGACGCCGTCGGCGCAGGTGATGCCCGCGCCCAGGCAGACCACCGCGTCGGCGAGGAAGAACCAGGACTTGCGGGCCTCGAGCGTCGAGCCGAGGCCCTTCAGGTGCTGGCCGACGGCCGCGAACTCGCCGTCGGTCGTGCCGCCGACCCAGCGCACGTCCGGCCTGGGCGCGCCCCATTCTCCGCCGGCCCGGTCGGGCAGGCGTCTGGTGGAGACCGTCGTACCGGGCAGGCGGTAGCAGTCCACCGTCGGCCAGAACCAGTCCGTGTACTGGTCGCTCGGGCCGTCGGCCCACCAGTAGAGCATTCCGGCGCCGGTGTGCCAGCCGCGCGGGTTCTCGCCGTTGCCGCACTCGTAGTGCGCGATGCGGTCGCTGGCCATGGCGAGGTTCGCCGTGAAGCCGGGGCGGCGGTGCACGGCCCGGTCCATGGCCGCGAAGAGCCGGTGGCCGACGGGTTCGGCGGCCGCCTCGACGGGCGTGTCGGCGATGGCGTGCAGCCGTGCCAGGTCGGCCACCGGGAACTGGGGCGCGGTCAGGACCGGTGACACGGTGTCCCGTGCGATCCAGCCCTTGACGAGCGCGTGCCAGCGGTCGCGTTCGGCCGGGCTCGCCGCGGCGGCCAGCAGGGCGACGGCCGCGATGACACCGTGCCCGTGGAAGTGGTCGCCGCGCAGGACGTGCCGTTCGTCGCTCTTGAGGTGACCCCGGCTGACGGCGCGGCCGTTGACGCTGTCCATCACCAGCCCGTCGTGGATCAGGGGCGCGTAGGCGTGCTCGACGGCGTCGAGGACGATCTGCCGGTTGGGGTCGGTCACCTCCCACTCGCTTCCGGCGAGCAGCGCGAAGAGGCGGCCGAGGCCGTCGAGCATGACCTGCCCGTAGGTCCCCGAGTAGGCGACCCAGGTGTGCTGGACGAACGACCCGTCCGGGTACAGCCCGTCCCCCCGGGTGACGTACGGGAACACCGGCGACAGCGCGTCGCGGGCGAGGGCGATCCTGGCCGGGTCACGGCCCAGGATGCCGCGCAGGGCGACGGAGCGGCACAGGTCGACGCGGTTGGCGCCGGTCGACGTGCCGGAGTAGTCGCCGAGCATCGTGTCGGGGACGAAGTGGTCGACGGCCGCGCAGGCCGCGGCGATCCGCGCGTCGGTGAGCTGTTCGTAGAGGGCCGCGGTGATGTCCATGAGGAGGCGGGGGCTGCCGATCTGCCACTCCCACCAGTTGCCGTAGCGGGTGGTGGAGGGGTTGTAGACGGTGGCGGAGAGGTGGTCGAGGCCGCGCCGGACGTCCGCGAGGAGTTCCTGGTCGCCGGTACGGCCGGTGCCCGGCTGGAGGAAGGCCTGGGTCATCGTCCACAGGCGGCTGTAGCTGAGGGTGATCCCGGACGGCGGGTCGAACGGGTGTCCCGGCCAGAGGGAGCCGGCGGCCGGGGCCATGCCGGCCTGGAAGCGCCGGGCCAGTTCGCCGGTCTCGGCCAGGCGCGAGGCGTACGGCTCGGCGGCGGGGTCGTAGCCGGTTCCGAGGGCGATGGCGAGCCAGCGGCGGCGGAGGGTGTCGTAGGGGTCGGCACCGGGTTCGGGGTCGGGGTCGGGGTCGCGATCGGCTTCCGCTTCGGCGGCGGCGCGGGCGGGTCCGGCGCCGGAGCCGAGGGACGTGGCCGCGAGGGCCGCGGCGGACAGGAAGGCGCGGCGCGTCGGAGTCGTGCCCATGTGCGTGTGTCACCTCGGCCGGCGGTACGGGTGATGGATGCGGCCGGGGAGTTCCGGGCGGCGGCCGCCGTCCGGAACTCCCCGTGGGGCACGGCTCAGCAGCCGCCGCAGTTGTAGTACAGGACGTCCCAGTGGTTGCCCTCGTCGGCGTAGATGTTGCCGGAACCGGACTGGTACTGCGGGGCGCCGTCGCCGCGCAGGCCGATGTAGGTGAAGTTGTTCTTGATGTAGCTCGTCACGCAGGTGTTCTTGCCGTAGTCGAGCTTGTAGCCGTTCCAGTGGGAGTAGGTGCCGGAGGCGTGGCCGGTCTCGGTGCCGCCGGTGATGTTCAGGGCGCAGCCGCTGGCGCGCTTGAGGGTCTGCGCCCCCTGCGCGGTGGCGAGGTTGAGCTGCTCGAAGGACGTACAGGTGGAGTTGTTGCGGTCGGAGCAGTTGCCGGAGGAGGACCAGGTGATGCCGACCTCGCGGAACATCGAGGTCGCGGTGGCGTGACTGATCTTGGTGACCGCGAAGGCGTCGGTGGCGGTGCCGACGACGGCGACGCCGGGGGCGACGACGAGCGCGAGCGCGGTCAGGGCGGACCTGATCTTCATGGGGGGACCTTCCTGCGGGGGACCGTCGACGGTCCGGGGACCGTGTGTCTGTGGGGCGGCTGTGCAGGTGGTGCCAGGAGATGGTGCCCGACTTCTACGCGCGTCCGCCAGAGGGCGTCCAGTGACCACCCGGAGAAGAGGTTGAAACTTGAACGGAATAGGTCTACGGTCGTCCCTGTTGGGCCTCTTTGAAGATTCAACATCCTCCCCACTTGCTTTGGAGCACACCATGGGCATCTTCGGCCGCAAGACCACCGACTCCGTCGAGACCGCCGGCGCGGCGCCCGCCGCCGTCAACCCCGACCTCGCCGCGCTGACCGGCGACTACACCATCGACCCGGCGCACAGCACGCTCGGCTTCGTCGCCCGCCACGCCATGGTCACCAACGTCAAGGGCAAGTTCCTCGACTTCAGCGGCACGCTGCACCTCGACGGCTCGGACCCGGCCAAGTCGACGGCGTCCATCGACGTCACGATGGAGAGCATCGACACCGGCTCCGCGGACCGCGACGGCCACCTGAAGAGCGCGGACTTCTTCAAGACGGAGGAGTTCCCGACCATGACCTTCCGCTCGACCGAGGCGCAGGCCCTGGGCGGCGACGACTACCGCATCACCGGCGACCTGACGATCCTCGGCGTCACCAAGCCGCTCACCATCGACCTCGAGTTCAACGGCGCCGCGAAGGACCCCTTCGGCAACGAGCGCGTCGGCTTCGAGGGCAAGGCGGAGATCCTGCGCTCCGAGTGGGGCCTGACCTGGAACGCGGCGCTGGAGACGGGCGGCGTGCTGGTCTCCGACAAGATCAAGCTGAACTTCGACATCTCGGCGATCAAGTCCGCGTGACGCCCTGAGCGCGTCCACCCCGACGCCGCCTCCCGAGCGCGCCCGCCCTCCACTCCCCGTGCCGAGGACGGGCGCTCGCCCGTACCCGGACGCCAGCCCCGGCCCCGAGCCTTGTGCGGGGGCTGGCGCCGGCGCAGGTCCGGCCGGGATGCCGACGTGAGTGCGGGCGCCCGGGCCATGCGGGCGCGGCCAGCCGGCGCGGACCCCAGGCGCGGGACCCGGACGCGGACCTCGGCCGAGCGGCGGGCCGGACGCCGGCGCTCGTCCCGGACACGGCCGTGAGCCCGGCACGGGCCAGGCATCGGCGCTGCCCTCGCCGCTCATGCGGACGCTCGCCGTGAGCGCGGGCCCGATCGCGGACGCGGGCGCGGGCCAGGCGCCGGCCCGGCCCCGCGCTCGTACGGGCACGGACGCACGCCCCGCCCGGAAGCAGCCCGGTGCGGACACGGCCACGGGCGCCGACCCGACCGCGGACGTGGACGTGGACGTGGACGCGGACGTGGACGCGGGCACAGGTGCAACATGGGTGCGAGCCCGGACGCAGACGCGGGCCGGAGCGCAAGCCGGGCGTCGGTCCGGCCCCCGGGCCTCGTTTGCGGGGGGCGGGTGCAGGCCCGGGCGTGCGCGCGGGCGCAGGCACTCGTGCGGGCGCGGTCGGCCCATGCGGACGTGGGCACGGACCAGGCGCGGGACCCGGACGCGGACCTCGGCCGAGCGGCGGGCCGGACGTCGGCGCTCGTCCCGGACACGGCCGTGAGCCCGGCACGGGCCAGGCATCGGCGCTGCCCTCGCCGCTCATGCGGACGCGCGCCGTGGGCGCGGGCCCGATCGCGGACGCGGGCGCCGGCCGGGCGCCGGCCCGGCCCTCGCGCGGGCGCACGTCCAAACCCAGACGCAAGCCCGGTGCGGGCGTGCCGTGGGCACGGGCCCGATCGCCGACGCGGACGCGGGCCGGAGCGAAGACCAGGCGGGCCCGGTCCCGGGCCTCACGCGGGCACGGGCACGGGCCCGGCGCGGACACGGGCTGAGCCCGTACGCAGGCGTGAGCCCAGGTGGGGGGTTGCCGGGATGTGCTGTGGGGAGTGGGGTTCAGAAGCCTCCGCCGAAGTCGCCGCCTCCACTGAAGTCGCCGCCTCCGTCGAAGCCGCCGCCGAAGTCGCCGGGGTCGAAGTCGGCGCCTGAGACGTCGCCGCCCTCGTAGCCGCCGAAGTCGCCATAGCCGGAGCCGTAGTCGGCCGCGTAGGACGGGGTCGCCATCATGCTGCCGAGCATGGTGCCGACGAGCAGGGCGGGCAGCAGGCCGCCGCCGAAGTAGCCGCCCGCCCAGGGGCCGTAGGCGGGGCCGGCGTCCCAGTACGGGCGGCGGCCGTACTCGGTGTCCACCTCGCGGACCGCGGGGTCGCGGCCGTCGGCCAGGCGGGCCCGGTCGGCGGCGCAGACCGGCACCTCGCGCGGCGCGCCGGCCGCGGGCGTCCAGACGACGTCGGCGACGGACGGGCCGTGGCGCGGGTCGAAGAAGCAGGGCGGCCGGCGCTCGGGGAGTGGCCGGTGCTCCCGGCGGGCGGCGAGCTGCGCGAGCGAGAAGCGGCCGTCCTCCAGCGCCCGGGTGACGGCGCGGACGTCCTCGGGTCTCGCCGCGGCGGCCATCGCCGTCTTGGCCTGCTCGTAGGCGTCCAGCGCGCGTTCGTAGTCGGCGCGCATGGCGTCGTCGGCGCCGGACTCGGCCGGATGGAAGTCGAGGCGGTCCAGCTCCTCGCCGAAGGCCGTGATGTCCTCGTCGACGACGACCCGGAGCTTCTCCAGCGCGGCCCGCTGCTCCTCGGCCCGGCGGCGCCGGTTCCGCCGGGCGAGGGTGTACACGCCCGCGCCGCCGGCCACCAGCACCGCGCCCCCGACGATCAGCCCGGTGACCGAGACGCCGCCGCCGTCGGAGGACGTCCCCCAGCTCGCGGGCGCCGAGCCGCCCATCTCGGCGAGGGCTCGGCCCGCGAAGTCGTTCAGCTGCGTCTTGGCGTCCTCGCCCTGCACACTGGCGACGAGGTTCTGCCGGGCGGTGGCGGACATCACCGAGGAGTCGGCGCGGGCGTCGAACCGGTCGCCCAGCCGGATGCCGTACAGGCCCGTGACGCCCGTGGCGGTGCGCAGGTCCGCGAACAGGTTCCGGGTGGGGTAGTCCGCGGGCAGCACCGCGATGAACAGCGGCTTGCCGGCGTTCTTGATCCGCCGGGCCAGGGCGTCGGCGTCGCCCGCGGACAGCTGGGCGGAGGCGGCCGGATCGACGTACACCGGGCCCTGGCGCAGGGCCGCGGCGATCACCGATACGTCGGTGGCGGCCTCGGCCCGGGGCGCTGTCACGGTCAGGGCGGCCAGCACCAGCGCGAGCAGCAGCGCCGGGAGGCTTCGGGTCCGTGTGACGGCCTTCATGGTTCGAAGCTACCCGAAGCCCCCGAAGCCTCCCAAAGGTGCGCATTCGCTCAGGTGGCGGGCCTTCTCAGGAGGCGGCTCGCCAGGCCGCCGCCAGGCGCTGCACGGCCGCCCCGTACCGGCCGGTCAGCGACAGGTGGTCGGCGTCGGCGAAGGGTTTCGCGACCTCCGCCGTGATGTGCTGCCCCGCCTTCCGCTGGACGATCAGCCGTGCCCTGTCGACCAGCTCGCGTCCGGTCCGGTCGGCCCCGGCCCGCTCGGCGGCCGCGGCAGCCGTCGCGAGCGCCCGCAAGGCGCCCGCCCCGCCGTCCGGCACCTTCGTCAGTGTGGTCAGGCCCCAGCCGTAGGGGTACTGCGGGTCGTACGAGGCGTCGCCCACGTTGATCGGCAGCTGCGCCTCCGACCTGGGCCAGGTGACCGGGAGCCGGCCGGTGAAGGGCCGGCGGCCGTAGAGGACGTCGGCGACCCCGGCGCCCTCGGTGCCCGGCAGCCAGGAGGCGACCAGGGCGTCGATCTCCCCGAGCCGGTCGCCGATCAGCTGCGGGCGCCCGGAGACGATCAGCACCGCGCACTTCATGGCGGCGCACACCTTGTCCACGGCCGCCTTGTCGGCGGCGGTCAGCTCCAGGTCGTTGCCGTTGCCGACGTCGCCGACGCCCTCGGCGTAGGGGGTCTCGCCGACGACGACCACGCCGACGTCGTAGCCGGCCGTGGGCGCGGAGGCGTCCTTGGAGTACGTGACGTCGCCGCCGGCGTCGCGCATCCCCTGGAGCACGGTGGTGCCGTCGGTGTGGGTGCCGGACGCGCCCTGCCAGGTGATGGTCCAGCCGCCGGTCTGGTTGCCGAGGTCGTCGGCGTTCGATCCGGCGACGTACACCTTCTGGTTCTTCCGCAGCGGGAGCACGCCGCCGGCGTTCTTCAGCAGCACCTGCGACTCGGCGGCCGCCTGCCGGGCCACCGCCCGGTGCGCGGCGGAGCCGATCCGGGAGGCGCCCCGCGTGTCGGCGTACGGGTGCTCGAACAGTCCCAGCCGGAACTTCTGCGTGAGGATGCGGGAGACGGCGTCGTCGATCCGCCGCTCGCCGATCCGGCCGGCCTTCGCCTCGTCGACCAGCGTGGTGCGGAAGTCCTTGTAGCCGTAGGGGACCATCATCATGTCGACGCCCGCGACGACCGCGGTGCGCACCTGGGAGGCGTAGTCGCCGGGCAGCTGGTCGATGGCGTTCCAGTCGCTGATGACGAAGCCGTCGAAGCCCATGCGGCCCTTGAGCACGCCGTTGATCATGTCGGCGCGGGCGTGCATCTTCACCGGGCCCCGCCCGTCGCCGACGAGGTCCAGCGAGGAGTACGAGGGCATGACCGAGCCGACGCCCCGGTCGACGGCGGTCTCGTACGGCGCCAGGTGGACGGCCTCCAGCTCCTGGCGGGTGACCCTGGTGACGCCCTGGTCGATGGTGTAGGTGCCGGTGGTGGAGGAGCCGTACGCGGTGCCGCCGTCGCCGACGAAGTGCTTGGCGGTGGCGAGGACCTTGTCGTTCTCCTGCAATTGCCTTCCGCTCGCCGCTCCTTGGAGGCCCTGGATGATCGTCTCCATGGACTCCACGAGGGCCGGGTCCTCGCCGAAGGACTCGTAGGAACGGCCCCAGCGCTCGTCGCGGGTCACGCAGAGGCAGGGGGCGAAGTCCCAGGGGACGCCGGTCGCGCGGACCTCGGACGCCGTCACGGCGCCGGTCTTCTCGACGAGCCGGGGGTCGCGGGTCGCGCCGAGGCCGATGTTGTGCGGCATGACCGTGGCGCCGGCCAGGTTGTTGTGGCCGTGCACCGCGTCGACGCCGTAGATCAGCGGGATCTGGAAGCGGGTGGCCCGCGCGCGCAGCTGGAAGCCGTCGATCATCTTCGCCCAGGCCTCGGGGGTGTTGGGCGTGGGGGTCGAGCCGCCGCCCGACAGCAGCGAGCCGAGGTCGTACCCGGCGATGTCGCCCTGGTCGGTCAGCGCGCCGCGCTCGGCCTGGGTCATCTGACCGGCCTTCTCCTCGATGGACATGCGGCTCACGAGGTCGGCGACCCGCTTGCGGACCGGCAGTCTGCTGTCGAGGTACGGCAGTCCATGGGCGTCGACGACGACCTGCGGGGTCTCGGCGGGCGGCTTCGCGCCGGTCACCGTGAGCCGGAGCGGGATCGTCTCGGCGGCCTCGGCGGCGCCGTCCTTCAGGGTGGGGACGCGGACGGTGCGCACGGCGCCGGAGGCGGTGCCGGCCGGGAAGGTGACGGTGCCCTCGACCGGGGTGTAGTCCCGGCCGGGGTCGGCGGTGCCGCCGGCGGTGGTGTAGGCGACCGTCACCGGTTCCTCCAGCGGCACGGCGCCGGTGGTGGAGACGGTGACCCGCACGGCCGCGGCGGTGCCCTCCCGCACCGGGTACACGGCGGAGTCGGTGGTGACGGCGGCGCGCAGCGCCTGGTCGGCCCTGCCGTACAGCTCGACGCCGTCCATGGCGAAGGTGCCCTTGACGCCGGTGGGGAGCGTGACGGCGTACCCCCACATCCGCGTCAGGCCGAGGACGTGGTCGATGCCGCCGACGGGCTGGTAGTCGGTGCGGTAGGCGAAGTCGGTGAAGGGGAGCTCGATCCGCTTCCAGCCGGTGAAGTCGTCGGCGAAGGAGGTCGTCCACAGCTCGGAGGCCTCGCCGTGGGCGCCGCCGTCCTTGATCTCGAAGGCGATCTTCTTCCCGCTGCCCCGGCCTTCCCACCAGAAGCGGACGCCCTGGTGGGCGGACCAGTCGTGGGCGGGCGCGTCGGCGGCGAAGTCGTGCGTGAAGCCGCCGTAGCCGCTGATGTCGTAGCTGCCGGAGAGGACCTTGGCGCCCTCGGGGGCGTCGGCGCGTTCCTCCAGGGCGAGCGTGGGCGGGTCGTCGCTGTCGCCGCCCCAGGTGAAGATGCCCTCCGCGGGCTGGGCGGCGAAGGGCACCTCGCCCTCGAAACGGTCGACGGCCACCGGGGCGGGGCCGGGGTCGTCGGCCGCGCGGGCCGCGGACAGCGGCAGCATGGCGGCGAGTAACACGGTGGAGACGAGCAGGGCGGTTCTCGGCATGGACCTTCCCTCGACTCTCGGGAGTTCACTCATGGCTTAGCTCACGCCGTGAGTTAACTGGCGCCCCGCCAACCCGTCAAGACGTCGCGCCGGCCTTGTCGCCCTCGCCGTCCCGCGGTAGGGCAGGGTTCGCCCGGGCTCCGGCGAGTGGGGCGTTGCCCCGGCGAGTCCGCGGAACTCGCCGGAGCCCGGGCAGCGGCGGGACTACTGGGCCGGCGCCACGCCCGCCCGCAGCAGACCGTAGGTGTACGCGTCCTCCAGCGCCTGCCAGGAGGCGGCGATGACGTTGTCGGCCACGCCCACCGTGGACCACTCCCCCGCGCCGTCGGAGGTGGAGATCAGCACGCGGGTCGTGGACTGGGTGCCGTGCACGCCCTCCAGGATGCGGACCTTGTAGTCGACCAGGTCGAGCTGGGCGAGCTGGGGGTAGATCTTCTCCAGGGCGACGCGCAGGGCGCGGTCGAGGGCGTTGACCGGGCCGTTACCCTCGGCGGTGGCGACGATGCGCTCGCTCTTGGCCCACAGCTTGACGGTGGCCTCGTTGGCGTGGGTGCCGTCGGGGCGGTCCTCGACGATCGCCCGCCAGGACTCGACCTCGAAGTACTTCAGCGGCTTGCCCTCGACCTCGCCGCGCAGCAGCAGCTCGAAGGAGGCGTCGGCGGCTTCGTAGGTGTAGCCCTTGAGCTCGCGCTCCTTCACGCGCTCCACGACCCGGCCGACCAGTTCCCGGTCGCCGCCGAGGTCGATGCCGAGTTCCTTGCCCTTGAGCTCGACGGAGGCGCGGCCGGCCATGTCGGAGACCAGCATCCGCATGGTGTTGCCGACCAGCTCGGGGTCGATGTGCTGGTACAGGTCCGGGTCGACCTTGATCGCGGAGGCGTGCAGGCCGGCCTTGTGCGCGAAGGCGGAGACGCCGACGTAGGGCTGGTGGGTGGAGGGGGTGAGGTTCACCACCTCGGCGATGGCGTGCGAGATGCGGGTCATCTCGCGCAGCCGGCCCTCCGGCAGGACCTTCTTGCCGTACTTCAGCTCCAGGGCGGCGACGACCGGGAAGAGGTTGGCGTTGCCGACGCGTTCGCCGTAGCCGTTCGCCGTGCACTGGACGTGGGTGGCGCCCGCGTCGACGGCGGCGAGGGTGTTGGCGACCGCGCAGCCGGTGTCGTCCTGGGCGTGGATGCCGAGCCGGGCGCCGGTGTCGGCCAGCACCGTGGAGACCACCGCCTGGATCTGCGCCGGGAGCATGCCGCCGTTGGTGTCGCACAGCACAACCACGTCCGCGCCCGCCTCCGCCGCGGCCCGTACGACCGACTTGGCGTACTCGGGGTTCGCGCGGTAGCCGTCGAAGAAGTGCTCGCAGTCGACGAAGACCCGCCGGCCCTGCTCGCGCAGGTGGGAGACCGTGTCGCGGACCATCTCCAGGTTCTCCTCGAGCGTGGTGCGCAGCGCCAGCTCGACGTGCCGGTCGTGGGACTTCGCGACCAGCGTGATCACCTCGGCGCCCGAGTCCAGGAGCGCCTTGACCTGCGGATCCTCGGCCGCCTTGGCGCCGGCGCGGCGGGTGGCGCCGAACGCGACGAGCCGGGCGTGCTGGAAGTCGATCTCCTGCCGGGCGCGGGCGAAGAACTCGGTGTCCCGCGGGTTGGCGCCGGGCCAGCCGCCCTCGATGAAGCCCACGCCGAAGTCGTCCAGGTGCCGTGCGATGGCCAGCTTGTCCGCGACGGTGAGGTTGATGCCCTCGCGCTGCGCGCCGTCACGCAGGGTGGTGTCGAAGACGTGGAACGAATCGTCGAGCTCGCTGGTTGCGGTCATGGTCTCAAGGCTCCTGATGTCGGATCTCGGTCTTTACCGGAATGACCGGCTCCACCGTCCTCCAATGATCCCTCGCGCTGCGCCCCCGGCTGAAGGTGGGCCAGAAAAAGCGAAAAACCCCTCGCGGGTGCGAGAGGTCTGCGCGCGGGTCGAGGACGACGGTGTCCGCCCGTACCTGGTCGTACGTGGCGGTCACTGCGGACCGGCGCGCCTGCTGCCAATAATCGTGGCGAACGAGAGCACGGGGGCAGTCTGGCACAGACCGAACGGGCACCCGCGGCCCGTCTCAGGATGCGAGCACCGCCCTGGTCACCGCGGGCGGCGCTCAGCGCTCCGGGAGCAGGGTCTGCGCCAGGAATTCAGCCACATGGGTGAGGACGTTCGTCCGGTCCGTGCCGCGCAGGCCGATCGCGACGTGGAGGGAGAGCCCGTCCAGCAGGGCGCGCAGGCGGGTGCCGAAGCGGTCGGGGTCGACCGCGCGGAACTCGCCGCGGGAGATCCCCTCCGCGAGCAGCGCGACGAGGTCGCGGTGCCAGGCGAGTTCGATGGCGGCCTGGCGGTCGCGGGCGTCGTCGTCGGCGTTCTGCGAGCGGTTCCACACCTCCAGCCACAGCGTCCAGTGCGGGTCGCGGTGGCCGTCGGGCACGTAGAGGTCGACGTACGCGTCGAGCCGTTCGCGGGCGGTGCCGGGGCGGGCCAGCAGGCGTCCGCGTTCGGCGCCGAGCCGGCCCTCGCTCCACTCCAGGGTCTGCAGGAGCAGTTCGTCCTTGGAGTGGAAGTAGTAGAGCAGGTGGCCGCTGCTCATCCCTACCGCGGTCCCCAGCGCCGCCATGGTCAGCTTCTCCAGACCGCGTTCCGCGATCATGCCCATGGCTGCGGCGAGGACCTCCTCGCGCGGCGGCGCGTTCCTGCGCGCACCGGCCATCCGTCTGCTCCTAGATCCTCGGCTGCTGCTGGGTGATGCAGTGGATGCCACCGCCTCCGGAGAAGATCGTACGGGCGTCCACCAGGGTCACCGTCCGTTCCGGGAACAGTCGGCGGAAGATGCCCGCCGCGATCTCGTCGCGCGGGTCGTCGAAGCCGCACAGGACGACGCCGCCGTTGCACAGGTAGTGGTTGATGTAGGACCAGTCGGCCCAGCGGCCGTCGGCCTCCAGGACGGTCGGGGCGGGGACCTCGACGACCTCCAGGCGGCGGCCGCGGGCGTCGGTGGCGGACTTCAGGATGCCGATCACCTCCTTGGTCACCTCGTGGTCGGGGTGTGCCGGGTCCGGCTGGTGGTGCGCGACCACGACGCCCGGCCGGGCGAACGCGGCGACGATGTCGACGTGGCCGAGGGTGCCGTAGCCGTCGGGGGTCCCCCCGCGCCTTTCGGGCAGTGGGGGAGGGTAGTCGCCGGTCAGGCCGCGCGGCAGCCAGATCGCCCTGCGGGTGCCGAGCTGGGCGTGGATCTCCGCCTCGACCCGCTCGCGCGTCCAGTGCGGGTTGCGCTCGGGGCCGAGCTGCACGGTCTCGGTCAGCAGCACCGTGCCCTCGCCGTCGACGTGGATCGCGCCGCCCTCGTTGACCAGTTCCGAGGTGTACGTCCGGGCCCCCGCGAGGTCGGCGACGTGCGCGGCGATCTTCGCGTCGTGTTCCCAGCGGGCCCAGCTCTGGGCGCCCCAGCCGTTGAACGTCCAGTCGACGGCGGCCAGTTCGCGCCCGTTCGTGAGGAAGGTGGGGCCGATGTCACGCATCCACGCGTCGTCGAGTTCCCGCTCGACGGTGTCGACGCCGGGGCCGAGCAGCGCCCGCGCCCCGTCCGACTGTCCGGGGCCGCACACCACCGTCACCGGCTCGAAGCGGCGTACCGCACGGGCGACGGACGCCCAGGCGATGCGGGAGGCGGCGAGGGCCTCGGGGTCGTGGAAGGTCGGGTTGGGGCCCGGCCACGCCATCCAGGTGCGCTCGTGCGGGGCCCACTCGGGGGGCATGCGGAAGCCGTCGGCGGCTGCGGACATGGGTGTTCCTCACAGGAAGTACAGGCGGTTGAGACTGACCGAGTCGGCGGGGTCGGAGCGGACCGGCTCGCCGTCGAGGGTGACCAGCCCGGTGCGCGGATCGACGTCGACCGTTCCGGTACGGCAGTTCAGGCGCAGGTCGGCCGGGCCGATGCCGCGCGTGCCGCGGACGGCGACCCGGCGTCTGCGCGTCGGCATGGTGTCGCCGCCCCGGTCGAGGGCGGCCTGCGCGACGAACGCGACGGAGAGGTCGGCGGGCGTGGCCCCGTACGCCCCGAACTGCGGTCCGAGGACGAGGGGTTCGCAGGTGTCGGTGGCCGCGCCTGGGTCGCCGGTCACGCCGTAGGCGGGGAAGCCGGCCTTGAGCACCAGTTGCGGCTTGGCGCCGAAGAACTCCGGCCGCCACAGCACGATGTCCGCCAGCTTGCCGACCTCGATGGAGCCGACCTCGTGCGAAAGCCCGTGCGCGATGGCCGGGTTGACGGTCAGCTTGGCGATGTAGCGCAGCACGCGCTCGTTGTCGTGGCCGTCGTCCGGGGCGCCGGCCTGTGCCTTCATCTTCCCGGCCATGGCGAAGGTGCGGCGGACGGTCTCCCCCGCCCGGCCCATGCCCTGCGCGTCGGAGGAGGTGATGCCGATGGCGCCCAGGTCGTGCAGCACGTCCTCGGCACCCATGGTGCCGGCCCGGATGCGGTCCCGGGCCAGGGCGGCGTCGCCGGGCAGGTCGGGCTTGAGGTCGTGGACGGAGACGATCATGCCGTAGTGCTCGGCGACGGCGTCCCGGCCGAAGGGCAGGGTCGGGTTGGTGGAGGAGCCGATGACGTTGGCGACACCGGCCATCTTCAGCACGTTCGGCACATGTCCGCCGCCGCAGCCCTCGATGTGGAAGGCGTGCACGGTGCGGCCCTCCAGCACCCGCAGGGTGTCCTCCACCGACAGGCACTCGTTCAGCCCGTCGCTGTGCAGGGCCACCTGGACGTCGTGCTCCTCGGCGACGCGCAGCGCGGTGTCCAGCGCCCGGGTGTGGGCGCCCATGTCCTCGTGGACCTTGAACCCGCACGCGCCGCCCTCGGCCAGCGCCTCCACCAGGGGCGCCGGGCCGGACGACGAACCCCGGGCGAGGAAGCCGATGTTGACCGGCCAGGCGTCGAAGGCGCCGAACGCGTGCCGCAGCGCCCACGGCGAGTTGACGCCGACGCCCCACACCGGGCCGAACTCCTGCCCGATGATCGTGGTCACGCCGGACGCCAGCGAGGCCTCCATGATCCGCGGCGAGAGCAGGTGGACGTGCGTGTCGACGGCGCCCGCGGTGGCGATGAGCCCTTCGCCGGACACGATCGAGGTACCCGTGCCGACGACGACGTCGACGCCGTCGAGGGTGTCGGGGTTGCCGGCCCGCCCGATGGAGTGGATCCGGCCCTCGCGGATCCCGATGGACACCTTGCGGATGCCCTGCACGGCGTCGATCACGACGACGTTGCTGATGACGACGTCGCAGGTGTCGCGGACGGCGGCGGCCTTGAGGTGCAGCCCGTCGCGGGCCGTCTTGCCGAACCCGGCGAGGAACTCGTCGCCGGGGCGCTGGGCGTCGGACTCGACGCGGATCACCAGCCCCGAGTCGCCGAGCCGGACCCGGTCGCCGGCCCGCGGGCCGTGCGTGGCGGCGTACTCGTACGGGTTCACGCGTCCGCTCCCAGGTATCCGCAGGCGGCGGCCCTGCGCAGGGCCTCTTCCTTCGCTCCGGGCGCGTCCAGTGCGCCGTCGACGAGCCCCGCGAACCCGATCGCGATCCGCTCGCCGCCGATCGGCACCAGCCCCACCTCGACGCTCTCCCCGGGCCCGAAGCGGACCGACGACCCGGCGGGCACGGCGAGCCGCATCCCGTAGGCGGTCGCGCGGGGGAAGTCGAGGCGCGGGTTGGCCTCGAAGAAGTGGAAGTGGGAGGTGACGGAGACGGGCACGGTCGCGGTGTTGGTGACGGTGAGCCGGACGGCCGCCTCGGGTTCGGCGTGTCCGGGTCCGGGTCCGGGACCAGGTCCGGGCAGCAGTGCGCCCGGGGCCCGCTCGCCCAGCCCGCCGCCGATCGGGTCGCCGACCACCGCGAGCCGGGAGCCGTCGTCGAAGACGGCCTCGACGTGCACCTCGGTGACGACGTCCGCGACACCGGGCAGCACGTCGTCCGGTCCGAGGACGGACCGGGCCCGCTCGATCGCCTCGGCGAGCCGGGCGCCGTCCCGGGCGGCCTCGCACACGGTGTCGGCGATCAGCGCGGTCGCCTCCGGGACGTTGAGCCTGAGGCCGCGGGCCCGGCGGGCGCGGGCCAGTTCGGCGGCGCCGAAGAGCAGCAGCCGGTCGCGTTCGGTGGGGGTCAGCCGCACGCCGGGACACCTCCTCGTCCTCTCGGTTAGAGCTTCACTCTAATGGCGTGAGCGCGAGAAGGAAAGAATCGACGGCGATCGAGAGTCAGGGAGTTTGAACAGCGCTCAAACCGGAGTCCAAGAAGGGCGCCTCCCGGCAGGAGGCGCCCTTCGTGCCGACGCTCAGGTCAGCCCAGCTTGTGCATCCAGCCGTGCTTGTCCTCGGCGATGCCCCGCTGGATGTCCAGCAGTGCCCGGCGCAGCTTCAGCGTGACCTCGCCGGGCTCGCCGCCCGCCTGCTGCCACTCGGCGCCCTCGCGCTTGACCGTGCCGACCGGGGTGATGACGGCGGCGGTGCCGCAGGAGAAGACCTCGGTCAGCGTGCCGTTCGCGGCGTCGCGCTGCCACTGGTCGATGGAGACGCGGCCTTCCTCGGCGGTGTAGCCGAGGTCGCGGGCGACGGTGAGCAGGGAGTCGCGGGTGACGCCCTCCAGGATGGAGCCGGTGAGGGTCGGCGTGACGATCCGGTCGCCGTAGACGAAGTACAGGTTCATGCCGCCGAGTTCCTCGACCCACTTGTGCTCGACCGCGTCGAGGTAGCAGACCTGGTCGCAGCCCTTGGCGGCGGCCTCGGCCTGGGCGAGGAGGGAGGCGGCGTAGTTGCCGCCGGTCTTGGCGTCGCCGGTGCCGCCGGGGACGGCGCGGACGCGGTCCTCGGAGAGCCAGATGGTGACGGGCTTGACGCCACCGGGGAAGTAGGCGCCGGCCGGGGAGGCGATGACCAGGAAGAGATACTCGTTGGCGGGCTTGACGCCCAGGCCGACCTCGGTGGCGATCATGAACGGGCGCAGGTAGAGCGACTCCTCGCCGCCGTGCGCGGGCACCCACGCCTTGTCCTGCTGGACCAGGACGTCGCAGGCCTCGATGAACGTCTCGACCGGTAGCTCGGGCATGCCGAGGCGGTGCGCGGAGCGCTGGAAGCGGCGGGCGTTCATCTCGGGGCGGAAGGTGGCGACGGAGCCGTCGGGCTGGCGGTAGGCCTTGAGGCCCTCGAAGATCTCCTGCGCGTAGTGCAGGGTCATGTTCGCCGGGTCGAGGGAGAGCGGCCCGTACGGCACGAGCTGGCCGTCGTGCCAGCCGCGGCCCTCCGTCCACTTGATCGTCACCATGTGGTCGGTGAAGTGGCGGCCGAACCCGGGGCTCGCCAGGATCGCCTCGCGCTCGGCGTCGGACAGGGGGCTGGCGGAGGGCTTGAGCTCGATCGTGGGCGTCGTCATGAGAAGTTGTCCTTCACCGGTTGTGTAGTGACAGGCCGCCTCACGCCCGTGACTGCCAGTGGCCAGTGCTAGGACGTCCGAGCATTCCCTCATTCCGCGGCCCCGTTCGATTATCGCAAAGCGGGAGTCCGTGGAAGGAACGGCGTGAATGCGGCCCAGGGGATGATGGTGGCACCCGGCGGGGACGCAGGAAAGCCGCCGGGTGCGAGTGACCCGGCGGCTTCGAGTGTTTTCGAGGAGCGCGGCGGGGGTCAGCCGGCTACTCGTACGGCCAGCGCGTCGCCGATCTCGGCGGTGGAGCGGGCGGGCTTGCCGGTGCGCTCCGCGAGGTCGGCGGAGACCGCCTCCTCGATGCGGGCGGCCTCGGCCTCGTAGCCGAGGTGGCGCAGCAGCAGGGCGACGGACAGGACCGTGGCGGTGGGGTCGGCCTTGCCCTGGCCGGCGATGTCGGGCGCGGAACCGTGGACCGGCTCGAACATCGAGGGGAACTCGCCGCTGGGGTTGATGTTGCCGCTCGCGGCGACGCCGATGCCGCCGGAGACGGCCGCGGCGAGGTCGGTGATGATGTCGCCGAAGAGGTTGTCGGTGACGATCACGTCGAAGCGCTCGGGCTGCGTGACCAGGTAGATGGTCGCCGCGTCCACGTGCATGTACTCGGTGGTGACGTCGGGGAACTCCTTCGCCACCGCGTTGAAGACGTTCGTCCACAGGTGACCCGCGAAGGTCAGCACGTTGTTCTTGTGGATCAGCGCGAGCTTCTTGCGCGGGCGGGCCTGGGCGCGGGCGAAGGCGTCGCGGACCACGCGCTCGACACCGAAGGCCGTGTTGACGGAGACCTCGGTGGCGACCTCGTGCGGCGTGCCCTTCCGGATGGTCCCGCCGTTGCCGGTGTACGGGCCCTCGGTGCCCTCGCGGACCACGACGAAGTCGATCTGCGGCTGGCCGGCGAGCGGGGTGGCGACACCCGGCAGGAGCTTCGACGGACGCAGGTTGACGTGGTGGTCGAAGGCGAAGCGGAGCTTGAGCAGGAAGCCGCGCTCCAGCACGCCGGAGGGGACGCTCGGGTCGCCGATCGCGCCGAGGAGAATGGCGTCGTGCCGCTTCAGGGCGTCGAGGTCGGCGTCGGTGAGGGTCTCACCGGTGGCGTGGTAGCGCTTGGCGCCGAAGTCGTACTCCTGGGTCTCCAGCTTCACATCCTGCGGAAGGACGGCGGAGAGGACCTTCAGGCCTTCGGCCACGACCTCCTGGCCGATGCCGTCACCGGGGATCACTGCGAGATTGATGCTGCGAGACATGCGGGCACCCTACTCCTCGTCCCATGGGATGACACCGGGTGTCCGTCATGCGGACAGCGGTGAGGGCGGCGGCACCGACGCGTCGCCGCCCGTTCATCCTGATGTGTGGCGGGCGTTGGGGTTTGCTGGGAAGTTCACCGCCATGGACCTTCCCGATGTCGGCATCCCGCCGCGGCTGGCGAGCCGGATGAGCATGGCCGAGCAGTACGAGTACCTGCGCACGAGGCTGAGCCGGCGCCGCACGCTGGTGACGGCCGGCGCGGTGGCGGCCGGCGCGGTGGCGGGCGGGCTGCTGACCGGTTGCGGCGGCCCGGGGTCGCGGGGTGCGGCGCCGGGCGGCACGGCGGCGGTCCCGTCGCCGGCGGCTTCCCTGGTCCACGGCTCCGCCGTCTCCCCGTTCGGCCGCCACCTCGCCTTCGGCGCGGACCCGAAGACGCAGATGCGCGTCTCCTGGCAGGTGCCGCTGGCGGTGCGCAGGCCGTACGTGCGCGTCGGGACGAGGCCCGACGATCTGGGCCGGAAGACCGCGGCCGAGGTCCGCGCGCTGCACACCCCGGGGGTGACCGGCGTGCGCCCGGCTCTGGAGCAGTACTACCTGCACGCCGCCCTGGACGGCCTGCGCCCCGGCACGACGTACTACTACGGCGTCGGCCACGACGGCTTCGACCCCGCCTCCCCGGGTCACCGCTCGACGATCGGCGCCTTCCGCACGGCGCCCGCGCGTCCCGAGACGTTCGTGTTCACGGCGTTCGGCGACCAGGGCGTCAGCCGGGCGGCGGCCGCCAACGACCACGTGGTGCTGCGCCAGAAGCCCGCCTTCCACCTGCACGCGGGCGACATCTGCTACGCGGACGTCAACGGCCGCGGCCAGCAGAGCGACGGGTACGACCCCGCCTTCTGGGACCTGTTCCTCAAGCAGAACGAGCCGGTGGCGCGGTCGGTGCCGTGGATGGTGACGACCGGCAACCACGACATGGAGGCCTGGTACTCGCCGGACGGCTACGGCGGCCAGCTCGCCCGCTTCTCCCTGCCCGACAGCGGCTTCGACCCGCGCACGGCGCCGGGGGTGTACGCGTTCACCTACGGCAACGTCGGCTTCGTCGCGCTGGACGCCAACGACGTGTCGTACGAGATCCCCGCCAACCTCGGCTACACGGGCGGCCGGCAGACGAGATGGCTGGACGCGAAGCTGGGCGAGCTGCGGGCGGCGAAGGACGTCGACTTCATCGTCGTCTTCTTCCACCACTGCGCCTACTCGACCTCCACGCACGCCTCCGACGGCGGGGTGCGCGCCGAGTGGCTGCCGCTGTTCGCCGAGCACCAGGTGGACCTGGTGATCAACGGTCACAACCACGTCTACGAACGGACCGACGCGATCAGGAACGGCGACGTCGGCAGGGCGGTGCCCGTCGGCGCGTCCACCGACCCGACGCGGGACGGGACCGTGTACGTCACGGCGGGCGGCGGCGGCCGGGACCTGTACGGCTTCCCGCCGGGCGTCAAGGAGAGCTACGAGGGGCATCTCACCCGCCACGACCCGGTCGACACCTTCCGGTGGACGAAGTCGCGGGCCGCGAGGGCGGAGACCGTGGAGTGGTCGCGGGTGCGCTACCGGGGCTTCTCGCTGCTCTCGGTGGAGGCGGTGAGCGGCGCGGCGCCCCGGCTCAGGGTGTCGGCGCTCACGGACAGCGGCAAGCGCATCGACCACTTCGAGGTGCGGCGCGGGGCGTGAGCACTTCGAGGTGCGGCGCGGGGCGTGAGTCCGCGCCGCGGTTGGCGGCTCAGTGGCCGGTCGCGCCGCCGTTGTCCCGGCGGTCGAGGGCGCGCTGGAGGGCGGCCGCGGCGTTCTTGCGCTCGGACTCACTCGTACGGGAGATGCGACGGACTCGGCGGCGGGCGGTCGTCTCGGCCATGGGAAATCGACTCCTTCGGCATACGGGAGTGCGGGAGATGGAGATGGGGATGCGAGACGCCGGGTAGGGCGGGGAGCGGTGCCGCAGGGGTTGCCTGCACGGGGCCCGGCTCACGACCGCCATTCGCTTGGTCGAGCGATACGTTCGGCTCCTACAAAGCTAAGGGAGCGGCCCCGGTCTGTCTCCACAATTACTCGGACTTCCTACTATCTGAGACAGTGGATCGGGTCACACCGCCGCGACCTGCGGTTTCGCACTCGCAGCGCCCTGGCCGGCGCGCGCCCCGCCGTGCCGGGATGTCCGAGGCCGGCCGGCGGAGTCAGGATGGAGAGATGAGCACGCCACATCACCGGACCGAGGAGCGGCCGGCGCCCGCGGCGGGCGAGGTGCTGCTGCGGGTGCTCGCCGCGGGCGTCGTCCCGGCAGCCCCGGCGGCGCGTTCCGGAGCGGCCCTGGAGTACGCGGAACCGTCGTTCACGCCCGGCCTCGACGTCTCCGGCGTGGTGGCGGCGGCCGGAGCGGACGTCACCCGGTTCGGCCCCGGCGACGAGGTGTTCGGCAGGATCGACGACGGCGGCTGCGCCACCCACGTCACCGTGCCGGCCGGTCACCTCGCCGCGAAGCCCGCGACGCTGGACCACGTGCACGCGGCCGGGGCCCCGACGGCCGCGCTCACCGCCTGGCAGGCCCTGATCGACATCGGCCGGGCCGGCCCGGGCACCCGGGTGCTGATCCACGCGGCCGACGGCGGCGCGGGGGACGTAGCGGTCCAGCTGGCCAGGGCGGAGGGCGCGTACGTCGTCGCCACCGCCCGCGCCGGCCGGCACGGCCTGGTGCGCGACCTGGGGGCCGACGAACTCCTCGACCCGGCCACCGCCGACCTGGCCGCCGTCGTGCACGACATCGACGTCGCCCTGGACCTGGTGGGCGGCGACGACGGCCCGCGCGCCCTGGGAACCCTGCGCCCGAACGGCCTGCTGGTGTGCGCGGTCCCCGGCGATCCGGGACTCGCCCCGGAGGACGTGGAGGCCCGCGGCATGCGCTTCGCCGTGGTCCGGGCGGAACCCTCCGGGGAACGCCTCGCCAAGGCCGCCGGCCTCCTGGCGGACGGCCGCCTGCGCGTCCACGTGGCGGCCGTGCTGCCGTTCACCGAGGCGGCGAAGGCCCGCGAGCTGTGCGAGGCGGGCGACGCCGAGGGCGCGGTGGTGCTGGTGCCCGGCCGCCCGTGAGCCGGACGGCGGCCTCTCGGCCGACAACGGCCGGGTGCGGGTCGATAATGGAGTCGTCCACGCGACTGAGGTCCGCTCCGCGCACGCCACGGCGGAGCCGGGCCACGGGAAGGTGACGTCATGAGCGACAAGGCACTTCTCGAGGGCGGTCCGCAGGATCTGCCCCAGCGGATCGTCCCGGTCCCGCCGCCCGGGAACGACGTGAAGATCGAGTGGCTCAACGGATACGAGCACTTCCGCGCGACTCCGCGGCAGGCGGAAACGGACGAGGGCCGGCTGCCGGTGTACGAGTGGTGGGAACGGACGGAACTGCCCAGCTAGGGCGCACGGAAGGGGCCGGGGCCGGCGCGGCCGGTTCCGCCCTGCCACGCCCGCACTGCGCTCCGTCCTCGCCGCGCTCGGTTCCCCCTCCGCCGTCGAGCAGGCCGAGCCAGGCGCCGAGCAGGACGACGGTGATGAGGCCGAGGGCGCGGG
>NZ_JBFADM010000016.1:0-131313 GCF_040641355.1 Streptomyces sp. NPDC020996 | reverse complement strand
ACGCGCGTACTTACAACCCAAACACCAGTCCTACGGGGGGGGGGCCCCCCCAAAACTCACTTCCGGGCGTCAGCCACAAAACCACGACTTGCCACCCCCGCCCCTCTTTGACCTGCGGGGACGCTGAGACCGCAACTTCTGCTTGCGATCTCGCGAAACCTCGGAGCTGTGATCAGGCGGCAGTGCTGCCGACCATCAGGATCTTGACGGCGACAGTGGTTCCGTCGATCTCGTAGGTGGCCCGATAGATTCCCACGCGCAACCGCCGGAGGCTGGTCCCGCCAAGCTTGCTGCTGGCGGAGGGCTCCGGGTCGTTGGCAAGAGAATTGATCGCCTTCACGAGCGGCTTCACGGCGTCGCCGTCTCGCGCTCGGAGCCGCTTGAGGCCTTCGGAAGCCGTCCGTTCCCAGACGATGGTGTAGTTCAAGAGGCTTCCGCCCCGGCGATGAGGGCTTCGATCTCGGCCTGGGTGGCGGTAGAGCCGTCCGCAGACCGGGCGTACAGCGATACGGTCACGTCGGCAAAGTCGATCGCGTGCTCGCGGGTGTCCTCGTCCGGTGCCGAGTCGGCGAGCGCCTGGGTCCACCAGTGGTTGAGGAACGCGTCGAAGGCGCCGGAGTCGGACAGAGCGCCGAGTTCTGTGTAGAAGCCGGCTCGATGGTCGAGGCGCAGCGCCGCCCCGATGCCGTCGACCGTGCGCTGTACGACGTCCCCCGTGAACCCGGTGGCTTGCCTGGCCTCCGTCACCGCGTTGTGCCATTCGGCTGCCATCTGTGTCTCCTTTCGCCGCGGGGCCACGGTACCGGCAGGGCACCTTCGGAGACGGCTGAGCAGGCTACGCATCGGGGATCCTCGCGATGTCGAGTTCCGCCCAGACGCTCTTGCCGACCGTCAGTTTCTCCACGGACCAGCGGGAGGCGAGCGTACGCACGATGAGCAGTCCCCGGCCGAACTGGTCGTCGGGGCCGGAGACACGGGCGTGGTCGGGGAGCCGCTCGCCCCTCGGATCGGTGACGGCGACCCGCAGCGCGCCCGCGCCGAGGGACGTCTCCACCCGGAACAGCCGGTCCCGCAGGCACCCGTGCAGCACCGCGTTGGTGCACAGCTCGCTCGCCACCAAGGCCGCGTCGCCGGCCACCTCCGGGTGCCCCCAGGCGACGGCGAGTCGCGCGACGTGCCTGCGGGCGAGGGGGACGCTGCGCGGGTACGGGGTGAAACTCACGGCGTCGTAGCGGCCGTGGACCTTGGGCGGCCCGGGAGGGCAGGAGTCGGTCACGGGAGCGCACCTCCTTGTGCGATGTGAGGCCCAGCGGGGTGGCTCCGCCGTGCGGACGGCACGGTGCGCTTCCGCCTACTGGTGTCGCTCTGTGGGCGATTGAGCACTGACGGTAACGGCAGGGTGAGGGTGCGTGCAAGCGGTCCCAGGGAAATATGTCTCCAGTCGGCTTGCGGGTACGGCGAGGAGAACTGCACACTTTCCGTGATCGGGAGGTATTCCAACGTGACCGAAGGTCAGTTCACGCGCGGCAGCCGCGTCTCGACCGTCCTCGCGCGCAAACTGGGCGGCGAACTGCTCCGGTTGCGGGACGAGGCGGGCCTGACACAACCGCAGGCCGCGGAGGCACTGTCGGCGACTGCGGCCAAAGTCGCCAAGATGGAACGTGGCTGGGTGCCTTTCCGCGACCCCGACATCCGCATCCTGTGCGATCTCTACGGCGTCAGGGACGCCAAGGCGGTGGAGCGGCTGCTGAACCTGGCCAAGACCGACCGTGAGCGCCGTAAGGCGAAGGGCTGGTGGAACCACTACCCGGAACTGCGCTCGCTCGTGGAGTACGTGGCTCTGGAGGACATCGCGACCGGCATCCGCACCTGGCAGGGAGCTTTCGTTCCGGGGCTTTTGCAGACTCCGGACTATGCGCGTGCCCTGGCGATCGGCAACGCCGACTGGGACGACCCCGACGAGATCGAGCGGTTCGTCGAGGCGAAGATCGCCCGCCAGGCCAAGCTGACAGACGGTGATTCCCTGGGGCTGTGGGCCATCGTCGGTGAGGGAGCCCTGCGTCAGTTGGTGGGTGGTCGCGACGTGATGCGTGAGCAACTGGCCCGTCTGCTGGAGGCGTCCCGGCTGCCCAACGTCAAACTTCAGGTGGTGCCCTTCCTCGCGGGTTCCCATCCGGGGATGACCAGTGCTTTCAGCATCGTCTCCTTCGCCGAACCCGGCGCGATGGACGTGGTCTACATGGACACGACCTCGTCTACGCTGTGGCTGGAGAGCGAGTCCGACGCCGCGCGTCACATCGCTACGTTCGAGCGGATCGCCCGCAGCGGCCTCGCGCTTCGCGACTCCGCTGCCCTGATCGAACGCATCCGCAAGGAGCTGTGAGCCGTGTCGCCTTTCCAGTTCGCCAAGTCCACTTACAGCAGCGGCAATGGGGAGTGCGTGGAGGTCGCCCGTAACGTGCCCCGGACCGTCGCCGTGCGGGACAGCAAGCGAGCCGACGGGCCCATAGTCCGGGTCGACCCGGCCGCCTGGGCGCCCTTCGCGGCGTACGTGGGGCGTTCCGGGCGCTGAAAAGGCCCGTCGCCGGCTGCGACGGGCCCCTCGGAGCGGGACGTCAGCTGATCTTGGCGTAGCCGTAGTTGATGAGCTTCTTGACGTCGTTCGTGCGGTCGGTGGCGGACGGGGCCGTCATGACCGTGCCCATCACCGACTCGCCGTTCAGCGTGGCGGCGAAGACGAGGCAGTAGTGGGCGTCGGGGCCCGAGCCGGTCTTGATGCCGAGCGTGCCGTTCCAGCCGAGCAGGGTGTTGGTGTTGTTCCAGGTGGCCATCGTGCGGGTGGCGCCGCTGCTCGTGATGGTCTTCGCCGTGTACGACTTGGTCTTCACGACGGTCTTGAACGCGGAGCTCTTCATCACGCTGCGGGCGAGCTTCGTCAGGTCGCGCGGCGTCGAGTAGTTCGAGCCGTTGCTGAGGCCGTCGAACGAGTCGAAGTGCGTGTTCGTCATGCCGAGGTTCTTGGCCGTGGTGTTCATCTTGGAGATGAACGACTTCACGCGCGCGCTGACCGACGTGCCCGTGCCGAACTTGTCGGCGAGGGCCATCGCCGCGTCGCAGCCGGAGGGCAGCATCATCCCGTACAGCAACTGCCGGACGGTGACCTTGTCACCGACGATCAGGTGGGCCGACGAGGGGTAGCCCTTGGAGACCATGTAGTCACTGACGGCCTTCTTGATCGTGACCTTGGTGTCCAGGTTCAGGTTCGACTGCGACAGCACGACCTTGGCGGTCATGACCTTCGTGGTCGAGGCGGTCAGCCGCTTGGTGTCGGCGGACTTGCTGTAGAGGGTCGTGCCAGTGGCGCTGTTCATCAGGTATCCGCCCTTGGCGGTGATGGTGGGCGCCGTCAAGGCCTGCGCCGGAGCCGCGGTGAGCGCTCCGGTGGCGAACACCGCGCCGGTCGTGACGGCGACGGCTGCGGCTCTGCGAAGACGGAAGCCCTTGATGCCGGTAATCAAGTGAGGTACCCCGATTGAGTCGAATGCCCCTGGAATGCGGCCGGTTGAGTGTGCATGGATTCTGGGGCCGCACGTGTGTGACACGTAAGTAGCACAGAAGGTTGTGCGGTTGATGGGGTGAATTCAGGATTCGGCTGTGGCGTGGGCCACGTGCGTGCTCCACGGGGGGTCGAGAGGTCCGCATGGTGGACCGGACCGGACATGCGTACGTGTTGTATCTATGCTGTGTTCATGCCTTCAGCGCCACTCGCACCCGTCAAGCGGCCCCCCGCCGCCGCCGACCGTGTGTACGCCCACGTCAAGCAGGCCGTCCTGGAACGCCGTTACGAGGGCGGGACGCTCCTCACCGAAGGCGAACTCGCCGAAGCCGTCGGAGTCTCGCGCACCCCGGTGCGGGAGGCGCTGCTGCGGCTGGAGGTCGAGGGGCTGATCAGGCTGTACCCGAAGAAGGGCGCGCTGGTCCTGCCGGTGTCCGCGCAGGAGATCGCCGACGTCATCGAGACCCGCCTGCTGGTCGAGGAGCACGCGGCCCGCAAGGCCGTACCCGCTTCCGCGGGGCTCGTCGAGAGGCTGGAGGAGCTGTTGACCCGGCAGAAGGCGCAGGCCGCCGCAGGCGACTTCGCCGCGGCCGCCGTCACCGACCGCTGTTTCCACGCCGAGATCGTGCGCAGCGGCGGCAACGAGATCCTCTCCCGCCTCTACGACCAGCTGCGCGACCGTCAGCTGCGCATGGGCGTCGCCGTCATGCACTCGCACCCCGACCGGATCGCCAAGACCCTCGCCGAGCACGAGGAGATCCTCGACGCGCTGCGCTCCGGGGACGCGGACGCGGCGGTCGGCGTCGTCCACCGGCACGTCGGCTGGTTCTCGCACCTGGCGCGGGGTGAGATCCGGTGACCGCCTCCACCCTGCCGGGCGATCCTCCGGGCGGACGGCGCGCGATCGCCGTCTGGGGCATCGGTGTCTCCGTCTACTTCGTCGCCGTGATCTTCCGGACGTCCCTCGGGGTCGCCGGGCTGGACGCGGCCGACCGCTTCCATGTCAACGCCTCGGCGCTGTCGACCTTCTCCATCCTGCAGCTGCTGGTCTACGCCGGCATGCAGATACCCGTGGGGCTCCTGGTCGACCGGCTCGGCACCAAGAAGGTGCTGGGCATCGGGACCGTGCTGTTCACGGCCGGCCAGCTGGGCTTCGCGCTCTCGCCGTCGTACGGCACGGCGCTCGGCTCGCGGGCGCTGCTCGGCTGCGGCGACGCGATGACGTTCATCAGCGTGCTGCGGCTGGGCACCCGCTGGTTCCCCGCCCGGCGCGGCCCGCTCGTCGCGCAGCTCGCGGGACTCGTGGGCATGGCCGGCAACCTCGTCTCCACGCTGGTGCTGGCCCGGCTGCTGCACGGCGTCGGCTGGACGGCGGCGTTCGCGGGCAGCTCGCTCGCCGGAGCCGTCGTCCTCGTCCTGCTGCTGGTCTTCCTGAAGGACCACCCCGAGGGCCACGAACCGGAGCCGCTGCCGCACCGGGGGGCCGCCTACGTGCGCCGGCAGATCGCCGCGTCCTGGCGGGAGCCGGGGACCCGGCTCGGGCTGTGGGTGCACTTCACGACCCAGTTCCCGGCCATGGTGTTCCTGCTGCTGTGGGGGCTGCCGTTCCTGGTCGAGGCGCAGGGGCTCAGCCGCGCCACGGCCGGGGAACTGCTCACCCTGGTCGTCCTGTCCAACATGGCCGTCGGCCTCGTCTACGGCCAGGTCGTCGCCCGGCACCACGCGGCCCGGCTGCCGCTGGCGCTGGGCACCGTGGGCGCCACCGCGGTCATGTGGGCGCTCACCCTGGCCTGGCCCGGCGCACACGCCCCGATGGGGCTGCTGATCGCGCTGTGCGCGGTGCTGGGCGCCTGCGGGCCCGCGTCCATGCTCGGCTTCGACTTCGCGCGGCCGGCCAACCCGCCGGAACGGCAGGGCACGGCCTCCGGAATCACCAACATGGGCGGTTTCGTCGCCTCGATGACGACGCTGTTCGCGATCGGCGTGCTGCTCGACGCCACCGGCGACAACTACACCGTCGCCTTCTCCGCGGTGTTCGTGCTCCAGGCGCTCGGCGTCAGCCAGATCCTCCGGCTCGGCGGGCGGGCGGCGCGCAGGGAGCGGGAGCGGCTGGTGGCCAGCCGGGTGGAGACGGTGCACGTGCCCGCGTGACCCGCGACGCGGCCCCGCTCACCGGCATGCTCCAGCCGCCGGGCGGGGCACCGCGGCGCCGTAGCGCGCGGTGCGGCCCCGTCCCGAAGCGCCGCGGACCCCGACGTCACCGTGAAGTCCCGCAGCGCCCCGGACTACGGCGTCACCGTGAAGTTCCGCAGGATCGCCGACGTCAGCTCCGGGTCCCCCTCCGCCTTGACCCGGTCCGCCACCGCGTCCGGGGTCACCCGGCCGCAGGCCAGGCGGACGTAGGTCTCCCAGTCGAGGGTGAAGGTCGCGGCGGGTCCAAGGGCGGGGGCCGTCTCGAGGGTGCCGCGGCCCTGGATGTCGATGCGGATCGTGCGCAGGAACTCGACCGGACCGTGGACGTCGAAGACGAACGCCGAGCTGCGCGGCGCCTCGGCCCGGTTCGCCACCACCTCCGGCAGCGCGGCCAGCAGCACGTCACGGGCCACGTGCGCGCCGGGGGAGTCGAGGTTGCCGGGGCGGCCGAGCGCGGCGCGCAGGTCCTGCTCGTGCACCCACACGTTGAAGGCGTGGTTGCGCATGGACTCCTCCAGCGTCAGCTCGGAGCCCAGCGGGCCGCGCACCTTGGCGCCCGGCTGCCGGTTCTCGTTGCGCAGCTGGCGGTTGCGGCGGATGATCACGTACTCCAGCTCGGACGTCATCTCCGGCGCCGTGTGGTGGCGGCGGACGTCGACCTGCATCTCCATGTAGCGCTGGTGCTCGTTGGTGACGTGGAACAGGTCGCGCGGGAGCGCGTGGATGGGCCGCGGGTCGCCGAGCATCTCGCAGTCCAGGCCGATGACGTGGGAGACGACGTCACGGACCGACCACCCCGGGCACGGTGTGCGCCAGTTCCACTCGCCCTCCACAAGGGGCCGGACCAGTTCGGATATCGCTTCGATGGAGTGGGTCCAGGCGTCGGCGTAGGGCTGGAGGGTGGGATGCAGACTCACGGAACGGGACCCCTCGGCGGTCGGTACACGGGCAGATTGTGGCGGCTTTGCCAGTGGGAGGTGGCTGCACTCGGCGGGTGTCTTGGAACTCCCCCAGCTCTCGGTCGCGCTCGAGCCGGGGGTGCCCCCAAGTTACGCTGCTGTGAGGCACCCCGGCAGTGCTTTCGTGTGACGATCGTAGGCCCGAGTGGACGGCTTCCATGCCAGGACGGTGGTAGTGTGCGCGCCTCTTTGCTTCAGATTGCCGTGAACGAGGGCGAATCGGTCGAATCGCGTCGGCGGCGGGTGTCGTCGCTCGTGCGGGAACAGGCCGGAGCCGATCTGGTCGTGCTCCCGGAGCTGTGGACCACCGGTGCGTTCGCCTACGAGGACTTCGGCGGCGAGGCCGAGCCGCTCCAGGGGCCGACGTACGAGGCCATGGCGAAGGCCGCGAGCGACGCGGGCGTGTGGCTGCACGCGGGCTCGATCCCCGAGCGCGACCCCGACGGCACCCTCTACAACACCTCACTCGTCTTCACCCCCTCCGGCGATCTGGCCGCCGCCTACCGCAAGATCCACCGCTTCGGCTTCGACAAGGGCGAGGCCGTGCTGATGGGAGCGGGCCGCGAACCGGTGACCGTCCGGCTGCCGCAGACCACCGCCGGCCTGGCCACCTGCTACGACCTCCGTTTCCCCGAACTGTTCCGCGCGCTCGTCGACGCCGGCGCCGAGATGCTGGTGATCCCGGCGGGCTGGCCGGAGCGCCGCCGGGCGCACTGGACGCTGCTGGCCCGGGCGCGGGCGGTGGAGAACCAGGCGTTCGTGCTCGCCTGTGGAACGGCCGGGACCCACGCGGGGGTTCCCCAGGCCGGTCACTCGATCGTGGTGGATCCCTGGGGCGAGGTGCTCGCCGAGGCGGGCGCCGGCGAGGAGGTCCTCACCGTCGACCTCGACCCGGCGAAGGTGGCGGCGACCCGGCAGCAGTTCCCGGCCCTGAAGGACCGCGTCCTGGGCCTGGCACCCCCGCCCGCGCCCCGGCCTTCCTGAACCCCTGCGACCGCTGATCCGTAACCCCTGTCCCGGCTGGGACAGGGGCTCAGTCAGGGGCTCAGTCCTCACCCCGGTCGTGCTCCCGCTCCTTCTCCGCCAGGTGGATCACGCACACCGTCACCGCGATCAGCAGTGCCGGGTCCGCGTCCTCGCGGACGACGTCGACGCCGTATGTCTCGCGTACGTGCAGCCAGCGGCGGGAGATCACGGCCAGCACTTCGCCGTCGTACTCGACGACGAACTCCCGGTCCAGGATGCGGCCGCTGACGTCGAGTTCGGTGCCGTCCACCAGGGTGACCCGGAAGTGATTGCGCAGCAGCGACAGGCGCTTGCGCCGGACGGTCGCCAGGCCCTCGCCGCCGCGTTCGATGACCATCGTGTCGCGCAGCGCGAACATCTTCTGGTGGATGTCGACGAGCACGTGCCCGTCCCGGTCCTTCAGCTCGAACGTGTCCCGCAGCCGCATGGCCTTGCCGTCGACGAGGAACACCTTGTCGCCGTGCTCGTCCTCGATCCAGTAGTCCTCGCCGATGCCGAGGAGCCGGTCGCGTACCAGGAATCTCATACCGTCAGCGCTTCCCCGCCGGCCGGCCTGCGACGCCGCCGCTGGGCCGACAGGCTGAGCCCGTCCCCGCCCCGCGCCGCGCCCGTGCCGCGCCCGCGCCGCCCCGCGCCCGCTCCGGGCGCGGGCGGAGTGGAGTCCGACGCCGGACGCCGGAACCGACCGGCCGAAAAGGCCCGCCCCGGCACCCGCCGGGGGTCACGGTGCCGTCCGACGGCTCGGCGACCGTGAGCGGCGCCCCCACCCACGTGCTGCGCCGCGCTAAGGCCCGGCGACCGGTGAGGCCGGCACACTCGCCGCGGACGTGCGGCGGCCGGGCGACGCGGTGCCGGGGCCGGCCAGCGCCGGCGCGGCGCCGGCTTGGGCGGTGTCGTCGGTGCAGTTCTCAGTGCAGTTCTCAGTGCAGTTGTCGGTGCAGTTGTCGACGACGACGGTGATCAGGTCTGGGAGTCGGGTTTGCTCCCAGAGGCTTCGATGGCACAGGAGATACGTTCCTGCTCGTTGTGGGCGGGGTACGGGATCGCTCTGTGCGTACGGCTGCGTCCCTCGGACACCGCTCTCTCAGACGCCGTAGCCGTCGCTGTATCCGTCGCGCCGATGGGGGTGCGTTTCCTCGGTGACGACCGGCGTGGTGGGGGGTACCACCACTCGCCTGCGCCGGGCGATGCTGCTGAAGGTGCTGACACCGATCAGCCCGACGATCATCAGGATGATGCCGACCAGGTCGAGGTTGACCCCCTGCATGTGCCAGTCGGTCGCAAACGTGAGGATGGCTCCCGCGGCGATGAGGATGATGCATCCGCCGAGGCCCATGGATGTCGCCTCCTGTCCGGTCCGGACTTTCCGGTCACCTCCGTGTACCCGCGCGTCCGGCACCCATGCGGAGTCGACGGCTCACGCCTCGTCAGGAGGGCCGCCCCCGGGCCCGAGTTCGGGCCGGCGCTCATCCCTCCAGGAACGCCACCAGCGCGTTCGCCAGCAGGTGCGGGTCGTCGACGCCGCACAGTTCGCGCGCGCTGTGCATGGACAGGATCGCGACGCCGATGTCGACGGTCTTGATGCCGTGCCGGGCCGCGGTGATCGGGCCGATCGTGGTGCCGCACGGCATGGAGTTGTTGGAGACGAAGGACTGGAAGGGGACGCCAGCCTTCTCGCAGGCGGCGGCGAACACCGCGCGGCCCGAACCGTCGGTGGCGTAGCGGTTGTTGACGTTGACCTTGAGGATCGGCCCGCCGTTGACGCGCGGGTGGTGCGTGGGGTCGTGCCGCTCCGCGTAGTTGGGGTGGACGGCGTGACCGGTGTCGGAGGACAGGCAGACGCTGCCCGCGAAGGCTCTGGCCCGGTCCTCGTACGATCCTCCGCGCGCGAAGACCGAACGTTCCAGCACGCTGCCGAGCAGCGGCCCGTCCGCGCCGGTGTCCGACTGGGAGCCGTTCTCCTCGTGGTCGAACGCCGCCAGGACCGGGACGTACGGCAGGTCCGAGCCGCCGGACGCGACGGCGGCCAGCGCGGCCGTGGCGGCGTGCACGGACAGCAGGTTGTCCATCCGGGGCCCGGCGACGAGTTCCTTGTCGCGGCCCAGGTAGGCCGGGGGTTCCACCGAGTGCACCATCAGGTCCCAGCCGGTGACCTCGCCCGCGCCGAGCCGGGCGGTCTCCTCCAGGAACGCGATCAGGTCGCCGTCGCGCACGTCGTTGCCGAGGCCCCACACCGGCTGGAGGTGGCGCTGCTTGTCGAGCTTGAGCCCCTCCGACGCCACCGAGCGGTCCAGGTGGATGGCGAGCTGGGGGACGCGCAGCAGCGGCCGGTCGACGTTCACCAGCCGGGTCGAGCCGTCCCGCAGGGTGAGCCGGCCCGCCAGGCCCAGGTCGCGGTCGAGCCATGAGTTCAGCAGCGGCCCGCCGTAGATCTCCACGGCCACCTGCCGCCAGCCGTGCGCCCCGGTGTCGGGCAGCGGCTTGACCCGCAGGTTGGGGGAGTCGGTGTGGGCGCCGATGATCCGGAACGGGGCGTGCGCGGGGGCGCCCTCGGGGACGTACCAGGCGATGATCGCCCCGCCGCGCAGTACGTACCGGCCGCCGCTGGTCCCGTCCCAGGCGTGCGTCTCGGCGACCTGGCGGAAACCGGCCTTCTCCAGCCGTTCGGCGGCAGCGGCCACCGCGTGGTAGGGCGACGGGCTGGCCGTCAGGAAGGACATCAGGTCGTCGGTGTGGCCGCGGTCGAAGCGGGAGGGTGCGCTCATGGGTTCACCTTAACGACGCCAAGGAGCCCGTTCCCGGGCTGGGAACGGGCCCCTTGTGAAGGAAATGGGGACGCGGGGCCCCTCCCTGGGGAGGGAGGGGCCGGGGCGGGCCGGAGGCTCCCCTGGCAGGGAGCGGGGGCGGCTAGAACGCCGCCTCGTCCAGCTCCATCAGCTCCAGGTCCACGCCCTCGGCGAGCTTGCGCGCGCCGGTGACGCCGGGCAGCACGTTGGCCGCGAAGAACTTCGCCGCCGCGATCTTGCCCGTGTAGAACGCCTTGTCCTTGGAGGAGGCCGTCTGCAGCTTCTCGGCGGCGATCGCGGCGCCCTTGAGCAGCAGGTAGCCGACGACGACGTCACCGGAGGCCAGCAGCAGGCGGGTGGTGTTCAGGCCCACCTTGTAGATGTTCTTGACGTCCTGCTCGGTGGCCGCGAGGTCGGTCAGCATCAGGCCGACGATGGCCTCCAGCTCGACGGCCGCCTTCGCCAGGTGCTCGCGGGCGCCCGCCAGCTCCTCGCCGCCGGTGCCGAGGGCGAGGAACTTCTTGATGTCCTCGGCGAGGGAGTTCAGCGCGGCGCCCTGGTTGCGGACGATCTTCCGGAAGAAGAAGTCCTGGCCCTGGATCGCGGTCGTGCCCTCGTACAGGGTGTCGATCTTGGCGTCGCGGATGTACTGCTCGACCGGGTACTCCTGGAGGAAGCCGGAGCCGCCGAAGACCTGCAGCGACTGGGCGAGCTGCTCGTAGCCCTTCTCGGAACCGTAGCCCTTGACGATCGGCAGCAGCAGGTCGTTCAGCGCGTGCTCGGCCTTGGCGTCCTCGCCGGCCGCCTCCTTGACGGCGATCGCGTCCTGGATCGAGGCCGTGTAGAGGACGAGGGCGCGCATGCCCTCGGCGTACGCCTTCTGCGTCATCAGCGAGCGGCGCACGTCGGGGTGGTGGGTGATGGTGACCTTGGGCGCGGCCTTGTCCATGAAGTTCGCCAGGTCCGGACCCTGGACGCGCTCCCTGGCGTACTCCAGCGCGTTGAGGTAGCCGGTCGACAGGGTGGAGATGGCCTTCGTGCCGACCATCATCCGGGCGAACTCGATGATCCGGAACATCTGGCGGATGCCGTCGTGCTTGTCGCCGATCAGCCAGCCCTTGGCGGGGTGCTGGTCGCCGAACGTCATCTCGCAGGTGTTGGACGCCTTCAGGCCCATCTTGTGCTCGACGTTCGTGGCGTAGACGCCGTTGCGCTCGCCCAGCTCGCCGGTCTCGAAGTCGAAGAGGTACTTCGGGACGAGGAAGAGGGACAGGCCCTTGGTGCCGGGGCCGGCGCCCTCGGGACGGGCGAGGACGTAGTGGAGGATGTTCTCCGCCATGTCGTGCTCACCGGAGGTGATGAACCGCTTCACGCCCTCGATGTGCCAGGAGCCGTCCTCCTGCTGCACGGCCTTGGTGCGGCTGGCGCCGACGTCCGAGCCGGCGTCCGGCTCGGTGAGCACCATCGTCGCGCCCCACTGCTTCTCGACGGCGATCTGCGCGATGCCCTTCTGGACGTCGTTGCCCTCGTCGTAGAGGATCCCGGCGAAGGCCGGGCCGGAGGAGTACATCCACACGGCCGGGTTCGAGCCCAGGATGAGCTCGGCGTACGCCCAGATCAGGGACGGCGGAGCGGTGGTGCCGCCGATTCCCTCGGGCAGGCCCAGGCGCCAGTACTCGGAGTCCATGAAGGCCTTGAAGCTCTTCTTGAAGGACTCCGGGACCGGCGCGGTGTTGGTCTCCGGGTCGAAGACCGGCGGGTTGCGGTCGGCGTCCGCGAAGGACTCGGCCAGCTCGTTCTCCGCGAGGCGGGTCAGCTCCTCGAGGACGCTCTTGGCGGTCTCGGTGTCCATCTCCTCGAACGGGCCGGTGCCGTACAGCTTGTCGCGCCCGAGTACTTCGAAGAGGTTGAACTCGATGTCGCGGAGATTCGACTTGTAGTGCCCCATGGCGACGGCTCCGTAGAGAGATCGGCGAGGCACTGGATCCTCGCGCTAGTTCACGTACCAACAAGTAGCTCCGATGATGCTACCCGTCGGTAATAAGAAGCAACCCCGATTCGGTCATCTGTGACTCGTTACTCTTTGGGGCATGTACGGCTACGACCAGGGTGTGGGCGCTCAGCAGCAGTACGCCCAAGCGCAGCAGCAGATGCCGGGCGGGTACGGCCAGCAGCCGCCGCTGTACCCCGAGCCGTCCCCGCCGTCCCTCGCGGACGCGGTGCGGGCCTTCACCACCGGCCAGCTGTCGGCGGAGGACTTCCAGCAGGTCTTCGCCACGTCCAAGGTGTATTGCCCGCGCGGCGACAATCCGGGCTTCCTCGCGCTGCACAACACCCAGCAGCCGGTGATCCCGATGTTCACCTCGCTCAAGGAGCTGCGCCGGTACGCGGGCAAGGAGTCCAAGTACTTCGTGATCACCGGCGCGGAGGTGATCGACCTGCTGCCCACCGGCTACGGCTTCGTCCTGGACATGGAGGGCGAGCACCGGATGGTGTTCGACGCGAAGGCGGTCGAGCAGATGGTCGACTTCGCGATGCGGCGCATGTACGGCTAGGCGTCATTGCTTCGCAGGCGGCTGAGCGGCCGTCGTCGCCCCGCGTCAGCCCGGAGGGAATGCCTTCCGGGCTTTCTGTGTTCTGGGTGGCAGAAAGTTCAACGCTCAACTAAAGTAGCCGCACAAGGAGGTACCGACATGCCTGCAGTGACCGTCGAGAACCCGCTGACGCTCCCGCGCGTGACCGCGCCGGCCGACGCCGTGGCACGCCCCGTGCTCGCCGTGACCACCGCGCCGAGCGGTTTCGAGGGCGAGGGCTTCCCGGTGCGCCGGGCGTTCGCCGGGATCAACTACCGCCACCTGGACCCGTTCATCATGATGGACCAGATGGGTGAGGTGGAGTACGCGCCGGGCGAGCCCAAGGGAACCCCCTGGCACCCGCACCGCGGCTTCGAGACCGTCACCTACATCATCGACGGGATCTTCGACCACCAGGACAGCCAGGGCGGCGGCGGCACCATCACCAACGGCGACACCCAGTGGATGACGGCCGGATCGGGCCTCCTCCACATCGAGGCCCCGCCGGAGCACCTGGTCGTCTCGGGCGGCCTCTTCCACGGCCTGCAGCTGTGGGTGAACCTGCCGGCCAAGGACAAGATGATGGCGCCGCGCTACCAGGACATCCGCGGCGGCAACGTCCAGCTGCTCACCTCCCCCGACGGCGGCGCGCTGCTCCGCGTCATCGCCGGCGAGCTGGACGGCCACGCCGGTCCCGGCATCACGCACACGCCGATCACGATGATCCACGCGACGCTGGCGCCGGGTGCGGAGATCACGCTGCCGTGGCGGGAGGACTTCAACGGCCTCGCGTACGTGCTGGCGGGCAAGGGCTCGGTCGGCGCCGAGCGCCGGCCGGTCCACCTCGGTCAGACGGCGGTCTTCGGCTCCGGCGGCTCGCTGACCGTCCGCGCGGACGAGAAGCAGGACTCGCACACCCCGGACCTGGAGGTCGTCCTCCTCGGCGGACAGCCCATCCGTGAGCCCATGGCCCACTACGGCCCGTTCGTCATGAACACCCGCGAGGAGCTCCAGCAGGCGTTCGAGGACTTCCAGAAGGGCCGCCTGGGCACGATCCCCGCTGTGCACGGGATGTCTGAGGGCGGAATGTAGGGTCTTGCAGGCGGACGGCGGCACGCGGCGGCAGGTGCCGCCGCGTGCCGCCGTCCCGTCGCCGCGGTTCACGGAGTGACGCGGAGGGTCGGAAGACGCCGGGCTCAACGGCCTCGACGGCTCCAGGAGTGCGGTGCCTGCTCGATGTCCGGCACCGGTCCGTCCTCGGCAGCGGGTGCCCCGAAGGGCCCGACCCGGATCACCAGTAGTGGCGGTGGCCGGCGACGGCGTGTCCCATCGAGCCGAGGATCCACAGGACGGCTCCGATGACCACCAGGACGATCCCGATGGTCCACAGGATGGACATGCCGGTGACGAGGCCGATGATGAGCAGGATTGCGCCCAGGATGATCATGATGTCTCCTTCGGGAAGCCGGCGGTGACGCCGGTACGGTGACCGTGGACGGTGGGGGCTGTGGGGGGCGGGAGACGGGGATCCGGATCCGGGGATCCGGGGTGACAGCCGTTTCCCTGCGGGCTCACTCCACGCGATGGGGGGTGTGGCGGGCCACCCGGAGGACCCCTGGGCGGCGGCGCTACGGGCGACCACCCCGTCCGGGGTGACGGTGTCGCCCCGCTCGGCCGGGGGCGGCAGTCCGGCAGCCGGCGCCCGCGGGACCGACCCCTCGCCTGGCGAGCTGGCCGGGTCTTCACCGCTGCCTCCGTGTCCGGAGGTCGAGGTCGCCCTGTACGACGAGGCCGACGATCAGCCCCGCCGCGCCCAGGGCCAGCACCAGCAGAAGTGCCCAGAAACCGCCGAAGTAGCCCGCGAAGCCGAGGGCCATGCCGGCCGCGAGGCCCGTCATCGCTGCGTTCATCTCGCACTCACTCGTCTCGCGAAAGCATCTCTGGGTTCGCGTGGTCACCCGCGCCCGTACGGGGCGCGGCGGTGGGTCACCTCACGCGGCCCTCGTCCGCTCCGGTCTCTTCCTCCTCGTCGGGCAGGTGGACGTCGTCGACGGCCACGTTCACCTCGACGACCTCCAGGCCCGTCATCCGCTCGACGGCGCTGATCACGTTGGTGCGCACGCCGGCGGCGACATCGACGATGGAGACGCCGTACTCGACGACGACGTCCAGGTCCACGGCGGTCTGCCGCTCACCCACCTCGACCTTCACGCCACGCGTGACGGCCCCGCCTCCGCCTCCGGGGACCCGTTCCCGCACGGCGCCGAAGGCGCGGGCCATCCCTGCGCCCAGGTTGTAGATGCCCGGTACCTCGCGGGCCGCCATGCCCGCGATCTTGGCCACCACGCCGTCCGCGATGGTGGTCTTCCCCCGTGTCTCGGCCGGAGCGCCGGCCCCGGGGCGGCCCTTGAGCGCGCTCACGCCCGTCTCGGGCCGGCTGCCCTCGCCGACGCTGGTGATGTCGTCCGTCATGGCGGTCGCCTCGATCGGTCCCGCGGACACCGGTACGGCGCCCCTCAAGAACTTGGACATGTCGGGCGCCGCATTCCTCACGCGCATCGCATGTGATGTGCATCACGTCTGGCCTGTCGGGTACACGGACGGTCCGAGCCGTGTGGGGGCACCGTGACCGAAAGTGCTGTTTCCTCATCGCCGGGCCGCGGCCTGTGGGGACGCGACCTGCCGGACGGCCTGCTGGCCGTACGGGCGGCAGAGGGGGACGAGGACTCCTTCGCCGTTCTCGTCCAGCGGCACGGCCGACCCCTCTTCGCCCTGGCCCGCTGCATGCTCGGCAACCCGCAGGACGCCGAGGACGCTGTTCAGGAGGCCTTCGTCAGCGCCTGGCGGCGACTGCCGGAGTACCACCACAGCGCGGAGTTCGGTACCTGGATGTACCGGATCACCGTCAACCGCTGCCTGACCATGCGCCGTCACCGGCTGCCGGCCCTCTCGCTGGACGCCGTCGCCGAGCCCGCGGCGGGTGACGCCTGGAGTCAGCCCGCCCGGTCCGCCGAGCAGGACGCGGCCACCGCCGACCTGTCCCGCGCACTCGGCGATCTGGACGCCGGGCAGCGGCTCTGCTGGATCCTGCGGGAGGTGCAGGGCCTGTCCTACAAGGAGATCTCCGATGTAACGCGGACCAGCGAACAGACGGTGCGCGGCAGACTGTTCAGGGCACGCCGGACCTTGCAGGAGGCGATGGCCCCATGGCGCTAGCGGGCCCGCACGCGCGGCCTTCCGTCGTCACGTCGTCACGTCGTCACGTCGTCACGGACGTCCGCCGGGCGACGCCGGGTGCCGGCGCCGAGGTCTGCCGCCACGGGCAGTCCGACGCCGACGCCCACGGTCGGCGAACGCGGACGACGGCGCGACGCCGCAGCGCCTGAAGGCGTACGACTGGCCCGGGGCCCGCGCCGGGCCGTTCCCCCGTTGGTGGGCAGAAGCGTCGGTTCCGTCGATGTCGTGCGGGCGGCGGGGGCGGCCTGTGGTGGCCTGGGGGGCGTGTCGTTGCTTCCCGAACCCGTGCGCCGGCTCGCCGCCTGGTGCGTCGTCGCGCTGCTCGTGTCCGGGGTCGTGTTCGTCGCGATCCGGCTGTGCGTGGAGCTGCGGACCGCCGTCGTGCCCGTGCTGCTGGCGCTGCTGGGGACCGCGCTGCTCGGGCCCCTGCACCGGCGGCTCGTCAGGGCCGGGGTCCACCGGTCCGCCGCCGCCGGGCTCACCTGCGTCGCCGTCGTCGCCGTGGTCGGCGGGGCCGTGTACATCGTCGTCGCCGCGCTCCTCGACACCGGGGACCAGATCGTCGCCTCGCTGAAGGAGGCGGCCCGGGGGGTCGCCGCCCACTTCGGCGCCGCCGGCACGTCGCTGGACGACCTCGCCTCCAACTCGCGGCAGCTGCTGGCGAAGTTCGGGGGGACGGCGGCCTCGGGCGTCATCAGCGGGGTGAGCGTCGTGGGGGAGGGCCTCGCCATGGCCGTGCTCGCCCTGCTGCTCGTCTTCTTCTTCCTGCGCGACGCGCACCGGGCCGCCGATACCCTGCGGGCGCTCGTTCCCCACGACTCCGGCGACACCGTCGAGGCCATGGCACGGCGGGCCTACGGCGCCGTCGAGGGGTTCATGCGCGGGACCACGTTCATCGCGCTCATCGACGCCCTGTGCATCACCGTCGGCCTGCTCATCCTCCGCGTGCCGGGTGCCGTCGGCCTCGGTGCGCTGGTCTTCGTCGGGGCTTACATCCCCTACCTAGGCGCGTTCATCTCGGGGGCCGTGGCCGTGCTGGTCGCGCTCGCCGACCGCGGGTTCGTCATCGCACTGTGGGCGCTCGGCGTCGTACTCGCCGTGCAGGTGCTGGAGGGACACGTGCTGCAGCCGATGATCCAGAGCAGGACCGTGCAGATGCATCCGGCGGCGGTGCTGCTCGCGATCACGGCGGGCGCGTCGGTGGCCGGGATCCTCGGCATGCTGCTCGCCGTGCCGCTGACCGCGGCCGCCTTCGGGGTCCTGCACGAGATGCGGGAGCTCTACGGGGCCACGGGGATGTCGGAGTCGTCGGACTCGTAGAGCTCGAACCAGATGGTCTTGCCCTCGCCCTGCGGATCGACCCCCCAGGCGTGCGCCAGCAGTTCGATCAGGAGCAGCCCGCGGCCGGAGGAGGCCAGTTCGCCCGGGCGGCGCCGGTGCGGCAGGTCGTCGCTGGGGTCGGTGACCTCCACCCGCATCCGCCGGTCGCCCTTCTCGCCCCGCACCTCGGCGCGCAGCAGCGCGTCGGAGTCGGTGTGCACGAGCACGTTGGTGAGCATCTCCGACAGCAGCAGGACCGCCGAGTCGATCTGGTCCGGGGAGGCCCAGTCGTGCAGCAGTTCGCGCAGTTGCTGGCGGGCTGCGGCCACCCGCTCCGGCGCGGTCTGCGCCACCGACAGCACCGTGCGGCGGACGGAGGGCTGGACGATGACCGCGTCCGGGCTGCCCTCCGACGGCCGGCACAGCAGCAGGACCGCTATGTCGTCCTCGCGCCGGTCGGCGAGCGGGCCGGTGGTGTGGTGGGAGGAGGGCCCGTGCACCCCCTGCACCAGCGCGTCGGCGAGTTCCTCGAGGTCGCCCTTGTGTTCCTCGAGGATGGTGCGGATGCGCCGCCAGCCGGTCTCCAGGTCGTGGCCGCCGGTCTCGATCAGGCCGTCGGTGCAGAGCATCATGGTCTCGTCGGGTTCGAGGAGGATGCGGGTGGTGGGGTAGTCGGCGTCCGGGTCGATGCCCAGCGGCAGGCCGCCCTCCGTCGGCCGGGTCAGCACGGTGCCGTCCGCCATCCGGATCGCCGGATCGGGGTGGCCGGCGCGGGCGATCTCGAGGATTCCGGTGGCGGGGTCGACCTCGACGTACAGGCACGTCGCGAAGCGCAGGTCGGCGGAGTCCGCGCCGCCCATGCCGTGCAGGAAACGCGACGCGCGTGAGAGCACCGCGTCGGGGCGGTGGCCCTCGCTGGCGTAGGCGCGCAGCGCTATGCGCAGCTGGGCCATCAGCCCGGCCGCCCGTACGTCGTGGCCCTGTACGTCGCCGATGACGAGGGCGAAGCGGCCGTCGCCGCTCCTGGTCCGGGAGCTTCCGCCGGGCAGCGGGATCATGTCGTACCAGTCGCCGCCGACCTGGAGGCCGCCGCCGGTGGGGACGTAGCGGGCGGCGACGCGCATGCCGGGTATCTGCGGGCCGAGGGTCGGCAGCATGGAGCGCTGCAGGTCGTCGGTCAGGGCCCGCTCGGTCTCGGCGGCCCCGGCGCGGCTGAGCGCCTGGGCGAGCATGCGGGCCACCGTCGCCAGCACGGCCCGTTCGTCGGGTGTGAAGGCGACCGGGTAGTTGAAGACCGCCAGCCAGGTGCCCATGGTGCGGCCGCCCGCGGTCAGTGGCAGGTAGGCCCAGGAGCGGCGGTGGTAGTGCGCGGCGAGCGGCCAGGAGACCGGGTAGCGGGACTTGTACTGCTCGGGCGTGGAGAGGTAGACGGCACGGCCGGTACGGACCACCTCGGCAGCCGGGTAGTCGGTGTCCAGCGGCATCTGCGTGAAGGGGGGTTCCTCGCTGAGTTCCGGTCCGTGGTGGCCGATGACCGTGAGCTGGTCGCCCTGCACGCCGAACACCGCGAGCTCGGCCGGTGAGAAACCCGGCATCGACAGGCCCGCCGCGACCCGCAGCACCTCCTGGGTCGACCGTGCCTCGGCCAGCGCCCGGCCCGCGTCCAGCAGGAAGGCCTCACGGGAGCGCCGCCAGTCGCCGGTGACGGCGCTGCGCCCGGCGGGCGTGCCCGGGGTGGGCTCGGTGACCTCCTGAAGGGTGCCGATCAGCTGGAAGGAGCGCGTCCGCCGGTCGTAGGTCGGCTTCGAGCGGGAGCGGACGACGCGGATGATCCGGCCGTGCTCGTCCATGACCCGGATGCGCACCTCGGCGAGGGTCTGCTCGGAGACGGCGAGGGTGACCACGCCGGTGATCTCGTTCCAGTCGACGGGGTGCAGACGGGCTCGCGCCTGGGCCTGCGTGAGCGTCCTCGCCTCGGCGGGCAGCCCGAGCAGCCGAGCGGCCTCGGCGTCGACGGTGACCAGCTCGGTGGCGGTGTCCCAGTGCCACAGGCCGGTCGCGAGGGCGGTGAGGACCTCCCCCACGGCGGGCAGGGGCTCGCCAGTGCGCATTGACCCACTTTATGGAGAAGCGATCGGAAAGTGCCACCGATCGTCTCGTTTTCGGTCGTGGGAAGGCGATCTCGGGGTCCCCGGTAGGCTTGGAAGGAGTTTCACGTGAAACATGCCCCCGATCCGCGAAGGCTGGATGAACGACGATGCATCGGTACAGGTCCCACACCTGCGGCGAGCTCCGCGCCTCTGACGTCGGCACCGACGTCCGGCTGAGTGGCTGGCTGCACAATCGGCGCGACCTGGGCGGCATCCTCTTCATCGATCTGCGGGACCACTACGGCATCACGCAGCTCGTGGCGCGCCCCGGGACGCCCGCGTACGAGGCCCTCGACAAGCTCTCCAAGGAGACCGTCGTCCGCGTCGACGGCAAGGTCGTCTCCCGCGGCACCGAGAACGTCAACTCCGACCTGCCGACCGGCGAGGTCGAGGTCGAGGTCGGCGAGGTGGAGGTGCTGGGCGCGGCCGCCCCGCTCCCCTTCACGATCAACACCGAGGACGGCGTCAACGAGGAGCGGCGCCTGGAGTACCGCTTCCTGGACCTGCGCCGCGAGCGCATGCACCGCAACATCATGCTGCGCACGGCGGTCATCTCGGCCATGCGGCACAAGATGACGGCGATGGGCTTCAACGAGATGGCGACGCCGATCCTGTCCGCCACCTCCCCCGAGGGCGCCCGCGACTTCGTCGTCCCCTCCCGCCTCAACCCGGGCAAGTTCTACGCCCTCCCGCAGGCGCCGCAGCAGTTCAAGCAGCTGCTGATGATCTCCGGCTTCGACCGCTACTTCCAGATCGCGCCCTGCTTCCGCGACGAGGACGCCCGCGCCGACCGCTCGCCGGGCGAGTTCTACCAGCTCGACATCGAGATGTCCTTCGTCGAGCAGGAGGACATCTTCCAGCCGGTCGAGAAGCTGATGACCGAGCTGTTCGAGGAGTTCGGCGACGGCCGGCACGTGACGTCCCCGTTCCCGCGGATCCCGTTCCGCGAGGCGATGCTGAAGTACGGCTCCGACAAGCCGGACCTGCGCGCCAAGCTGGAGCTCGTCGACATCACCGACGTGTTCGAGGGCTCGGAGTTCAAGGCGTTCGCGGGCAAGCACGTGCGCGCGCTGCCGGTGCCGGACGTGTCGGCGCAGCCCCGGAAGTTCTTCGACCAGCTCGGTGAGTTCGCCGTCTCGCTGGGCGCCAAGGGCCTGGCCTGGGTGCGGGTGGCCGAGGACGGCTCGCTGACCGGCCCGATCGCGAAGTTCCTCACCGAGGAGAACGTCGCCGAGCTGACCAAGCGCCTGTCGCTGGCGGCCGGGCACGCGGTGTTCTTCGGCGCGGGCGAGTTCGACGAGGTCTCCAAGGTCATGGGCGCGGTGCGGGTCGAGGCCGCGCGGCGCGCCGGGCACTTCGAGGAGGGCGTCTTCCGGTTCTGCTGGATCGTCGACTTCCCGATGTACGAGAAGGACGAGGACACGGGGAAGATCGACTTCTCGCACAACCCCTTCTCGATGCCGCAGGGCGGCCTGGAGGCGCTGGAGACCCAGGACCCGCTGGACATCCTGGGCTGGCAGTACGACATCGTCTGCAACGGCGTCGAGCTGTCCTCCGGCGCGATCCGGAACCACGAGCCGGAGATCATGCTGAAGGCGTTCGAGATCGCCGGTTACGACCGGGAGACGGTCGAGGAGAAGTTCGCCGGCATGCTGCGCGCCTTCCGCTTCGGCGCCCCGCCGCACGGCGGCATCGCGCCCGGCGTCGACCGCATCGTCATGCTGCTGGCCGACGAGCCGAACATCCGCGAGACCATCGCCTTCCCGCTCAACGGCAACGCCCAGGACCTGATGATGGGCGCGCCGACGGAGCTGGAGGAGGCGCGGCTGAGGGAGCTGCACCTCCAGGTGCGCAAGCCGCAGCCGAAGTAGGCGAAGCGGCGGAAGCGGCGGAAGCCCGCCGAAACGGCCGAGGCTGCTGAAGCGGGCGGAGCGGCCGAAGCGGGCGGAGCGGCCGAAGCCGCTGATGCAGGCACAGGCGGGCAGGAAGGGCTCGGAACCGGCGTCGGTTTCGAGCCCTTTCGCGTGCGCCCCCCGATTCACAGCTTCCTCCGATGTTCTCGCCGGTGGGCCGCCCTTACGGTCGCTGGTCATGACGGACACGCGAAACCCCGAAGACAGAGGGCAGTTGAAGCGCCGTACGGTCCTGGCGGCCGGCGGAGCGGCCGTGACCGCGGTGGGTGTGGGCGGCGCGTTCGCCGCGGGCGCCTCCGCGCAGGAGGAGACCGCGGCGGACGCCTGCTACACACTCACCTCGGAGCTGGTCGAGGGCCCGTACTACATCGACGCCGACAAGATCCGGCAGGACGTCACCGAGGACCAGGAGGGCATACCGCTCGCCCTCGCGCTGACGGTGATCGACGCGGAGACCTGCCGCCCGCTGCGGGACGCGGCCGTGGACATCTGGCACTGCAACGCGCTGGGCGTCTACTCCGGGTACGAGTCGAACGGCAGCGGCGGCGGGGGCGGCGGCCCCGCTCCGACGGACGCGCCCTCCGGCACCCCGACCGGGGAGCCGCCCTCCGGCCCGCCCGGCGGCGGGGGCGGCCACCAGGAGCCGACCGACGACGAGCGCTACCTGCGCGGCACCTGGCGCACCGACCGGCACGGCCGCGTCACCTTCCGGACCGTCTTCCCCGGCTGGTACCAGGGCCGCTGCGTGCACATCCACGTCAAGGTGCACGTGGACGGCGAGTGGAGTGACGCCGGTTACGAGGGCGGCCACACCTGCCACACGGGTCAGCTGTTCTTCGACGAGGCGTCGGTGCTGCTGACGGCGGACGAGGAGCCGTACTCCACCAACGCCGCCGCCCGCACCCCCCTCGACGAGGACACCATCTACCCGGGCAACGGCCACGAGGGCGGCCTGCTGTACCTCAGGTACGACCGCCGGCACATCGCCCGGGGCGTGCACGCGCGCCTGACGCTGGGCGTCGAACCGGACGCGACGCACGACGGCCAGGACAGCCCGCCGCAGCCGACCGCCTCCGCTTCCGCCTCCGCCTCGTAGCGCACGTCGGCCGTCCGCCTCCGCCGTGTCGTGGACTTCGGCCGTCCGCCCCTTCGGACTCTGCGGCCGGTTCCCGCTCCGGCTCAGCCCTCCCGCTCCGGCTCAGCCCTCCCGCTTGGCGTCGATCTCGGCGATGAGGGCCTCGACTCGGGCCTTGATCTGGTCGCGGATGGGGCGGACGGCCTCGACGCCCTTGCCCGCCGGGTCCTCCAGCGCCCAGTCGAGGTACTTCTTGCCGGGGAAGACGGGGCAGGCGTCGCCGCAGCCCATGGTGATGACGTAGTCGGACGCCTGGACGGCCTCGGTGGTCAGGATCTTCGGCCTGGCCGTGGAGATGTCGACGCCGGCCTCCTTCATGGCCTCCACCGCGGCCGGATTGACCTGGTCGCCGGGGACGGAACCGGCGGACCGCACCTCGATCCGGTCGCCCGCGAGGTGGTGGAGGAATCCGGCGGCCATCTGGGAGCGCCCGGCGTTGTGCACGCAGACGAACAGCACGGAGGCGAGCGGGCTGGAGGACATCGGCTCTTTCCTTCGTCGGTGGGGCGGGCGGTCGTGGATCCTCATGGTCACCACGGCTCACCGCGGCTCACCATGGCTCACCAGGGCTCACCATGGCTCACCAGGGATCTTCGTGGATCCTCATGGATCATCCCTGACTGGTATCAGTCTGAAGTGATGTGACAGTATCAGTACATGATGACGTCAGCCGACGCTGATCTGATCCGGGTTCTGGCCGACCCGCTCAGGCTGCGGATCGTGACCCTGCTGGCCCGCGAGACGCTGTGCACCACCCACCTGGTGGAGGAGACCGGTGCGCGGCAGACCAACCTCTCCAACCATCTGAAGGTGCTGCGCGAGGCGGGTGTCGTGGAGACGGAGCCGTGCGGCCGGTACACGTACTACCGGCTGCGTCCGGACGTCATCGACCGGCTGGCCGGGCAGTTCGCCGGCCTGGCCGCGTCCGCCCGCAACGCCGCCGAGATCAAGAGGGCCTGCCCGTGAACAGCACCGGAACCACGCCGCCCGGGGAGTCCTCGGTCGTCGCGAGGCTGTCGACGCTCGACCGCTTCCTCGCCGTGTGGATCCTGGCCGCCATGGCCGCCGGCCTCGGCCTGGGACGGGCGATCCCCGGCCTGAACGACGCCCTCGCCAAGGTCGAGATCGGCGGGATCTCCCTGCCCATCGCCCTCGGCCTGCTGGTCATGATGTACCCGGTCCTGGCCAAGGTCCGTTACGACAAGCTCGACGCGGTCACCGGCGACCGCCGGCTCATGGTGCCGTCGCTGGTCGTCAACTGGCTCGTCGGCCCGGCCGTCATGTTCGCGCTGGCGTGGATCTTCCTGCCCGACCTGCCCGAGTACCGCACCGGCCTGATCATCGTCGGGCTCGCCCGCTGCATCGCCATGGTCATCATCTGGAACGACCTCGCGTGCGGGGACCGCGAGGCCGCCGCCGTCCTCGTCGCCCTCAACTCCGTCTTCCAGGTCCTCGCCTTCGGGCTGCTCGGCTGGTTCTACCTCGACCTGCTGCCCGGCTGGCTGGGCCTGGGCGGCGGCGAGCGCCTGGACATATCCATGGGGAAGATCGCGCTGAACGTCGTCATCTTCCTCGGCATCCCCCTGGTGGCCGGCTTCCTCACCCGCCGCCTCGGCGAGCGAAGGCTGGGCCGCGAGGCGTACGAGAGCAGGTTCCTGCCGAAGATCGGCCCGTGGGCGCTGTACGGGCTGCTGTTCACGATCGTGATCCTCTTCGCCCTCCAGGGGAAGACGATCACCTCCCAGCCCCTGGACGTGGCCCGCATCGCGCTGCCGCTGCTGGCCTACTTCGCGATCATGTGGTTCGGCACCTTCGCCCTGGGCAAGGCCCTCGGCCTCCCCTACGACCGCACCGCCACCCTCGCCTTCACCGCCGCCGGCAACAACTTCGAGCTGGCCATCGCGGTCGCGATCGCCACCTTCGGCGTCACCTCGGGGCAGGCCCTGTCCGGTGTGGTCGGGCCGCTGATCGAGGTCCCGGTGCTGGTGGCGCTGGTGTACGTCTCCCTGGCCTGGCGGCGGAGGTTCAGCGCGGACCGGCGGACCGGGCAGGGCCAGGGGCCGGGGCAGGGGCCGGCATCGGCGTCCGCGTCCGCGTCGCGGGAGAACTGACACCGGTCAGCAGCCTGCCCATGGCGGCCAGCACGGACGGCTCGACGCGGTAGTACACCCAGGTGCCGCGCCGCTGCGAGCTGAGCAGCCCGGCCTCCTTCAGCTTCTTCAGGTGGTGCGACACCGTCGGCTGGGACACGCCGACGTCGGAGATGTCGCACACGCACGCCTCGCCGCCGTCGTGCGAGGCCACCGCGGAGAACAGCCGCAGCCGCACCGGGTCACCGAGCGCCTTGAACATCCGGGCGGCCGTCTCCGCCTCCTCCGCGGTGAACGGACGCTCGGTGAGCGGCGGGCAGCAGGGTTCCGCGGCCTCGGCGGAGGCGGATTCCAGCAGCGGCAGCACCTCGGTGTTCGACATGCGTCTATGTTGACACATGTCGAACCAGCGGGAGGGTGGCAAGGTTCTGGTGTCCTGGCGCAGGCCGCTACGGTCCGGCTGGGGGCCGCCGCATCACGCGTCCGGACGGCATCACAGGGATTCGTCGCCGCCGACCTTCCCCTTGGCCTCGTCGTAACCGGCCTTGGCGGGCGCCTCGGCCGGTGCGTAGATCACGCGGATCACACCGGTCGGGAACGTCTCGGTCGCCGTCACGCGCAGGTGGTACGGCGCGCCGCCCTCATCGAACAGCTTGCGGCCCTTGCGCGCCGCCACCGGGTGCACCAGCAGGCGCAGTTCGTCGATCAGCCCTGCGGCGAGGAGCTGCTGCACGACCGAGAGCGACCCGGGGACGAGGATGCCCCGGACGCCGGTGTCGGTCTTCAGTGCGGCGACGGCGTCGACGAGGTCGCCCTTGATCAGCTCGGAGTTGCGCCAGGTGAACTCCTGCGGCCGGCGCGAGACGACCACCTTGCGCATGTCCCCGAGCTGCTTCGCGAACGGCGCGTCCTCCCCGCCCGCGGCCTCGCGGCCGGGCCAGGCGCCGGCGAAGCTGTCGTAGGTCTCGCGGCCGATGAGCAGCACGTCGGAGGTTGCGTAGTCCTCGGTGACGGCGCGGCCCATGTTCTCGTCGAAGTACGGGAAGTGCCAGTCCGGGTCGATCTCGGCCACGCCGTCGGCCGAGATGAACAGGGTGGAGATGACCTTCGCCATGTGATGACTCCTTCGCTTCGAGTGGTGTCAGCGGGTAGACCGGCGCACCACGCCGAACTCATCGGGCCGGCGAGACGATGTGCTCCGGGGAGAGAGGCGGGATTTCGTCCGCTGCCCACGATCTACTGGCGGCCGGTGCCTGAGCCAGGACATCGGGGCCGGAAAGCGGCGTGTCGGGGCCCTGAATTCGATAAACGTCTATGTTGACGCTTGTCGAATCAGGTGCCATGCTGGCCGCGCAAGCCATCGACGCATGTCGAAGCAAAGGGGAAATCTCGTGGTCGTGCCCATCAACAGCGTCTCCGGTGCCGACCGGCTGCCCGTCGTGGTCGTCGGAGCCGGCCCGGTCGGACTGGCCGCCGCCGCCCATCTCCTCGAGCGCGACATCGACCCGCTGGTCCTGGAAGCCGGACCGTCCGCCGGCACCGCCGTACGCGACTGGGCGCACGTACGACTGTTCTCCCCCTGGGCCGAGGTGATCGACCCCGCCGCCGAGAAGCTGCTCGCCCCCACCGGCTGGATCCGCCCCGACGGCGCCGCGTACCCGACCGGCGGCGACTGGGCGCGGCAGTACCTTCAGCCGCTCGCCGACGTCCTGGGCGACCGGGTCCGCTACGGCGCCGCGGTCACCGGCGTCGCCCGCGCCGGCCGGGACCGCGTCGTCGATTCCGGCCGCGACGAGCAGCCGTTCACCGTGCACGTCCGCACCGCGGACGGCGGCGAGGAGCGGATCACCGCCCGCGCCGTCGTCGACGCCTCCGGCACCTGGTCCACGCCCGGCCCGATGGGCGGCGACGGCCTGCCCGCGCTCGGCGAGGCGGCGGCCGCCGACCGGATCTCCCACCGCATCCCCGACCTCGCCGACCCGGCCGTCCGCGCCCGGTACGCGGGCCGCCGCACCGCCGTCGTCGGCTCGGGCGCCTCCGCCTTCACCGCCCTGGCCCAGCTCGCCGACCTGGCCGAGCAGGCGGAGGGCACGCACGCGGTGTGGATCCTGCGCCGGGGCATCGGCACGGACACCTACGGCGGCGGCGAGGCCGACCAGCTCCCCGCGCGCGGCGCGCTGGGCCTGCGGGCCAAGGCCGCCGTGGAGAACGGGCACGCGAGCGCGGTCACCGGCTTCCGCACCGCGGCCGTAGAGCGCGCCGACGACGGCGGCCTGGTCCTGGTGTCCGAGGACGGCCGCCGCCTCGACCCCGTCGACGAGGTGATCGTCCTGACCGGCTTCCGCCCGGACCTGTCCTTCCTGACCGAGATCCGCCTGCACCTCGACGAGCGGCTCCAGGCCCCGGCCGCGCTGGCCCCGCTCATCGACCCGAACGTGCACTCCTGCGGCACGGTCTACCCGCACGGCGTGAACGAGCTCTCCCACCCCGAACACGACGTCTACCTGGTCGGCATGAAGTCCTACGGCCGCGCCCCGACGTTCCTCGCCCTCACCGGCTACGAGCAGGTCCGCTCCGTCGCCGCCGCGATCGCCGGGGACCGGGAGGCCGCCGAGCGCGTCGAACTGGTCCTCCCGGAGACGGGGGTGTGCGGCGGCGCCGGTCTGTTCGACGAGCCGGACGGCGCCGGTCAGTCCGGCGGCGGCTGCTGCGCCGCCCCCGCCACCCTCCAGATCGGGCTCGGCGCCCCGGCCGCGCCTTCCGACACCGCCTCCGGCGGCTGCTGAAACCGCCTGCCCGCCCGCCCGGCCGTTGCCTGCCCGCCTCACCGCGTTCGCACAGCGAGCGCGAGGCCGCCGCACAGCGGCCCGGCGTGTCATGGGGGAGTGACATCGCAGGCGAGGAGGACACCATGGGGTACGCGATCGCACTCTCGGCGCTGCTGGTCGTCGGGGCGGCGGGCCTCGCCGTCGCCGCACGGCGCCGCCCGTTCAGCAGGCCAGGGAGCGCATCCGACCCGTCCGGCACGCCCGGGCGCTCCGGGCATTCCCGGCACTCCGGGTTGTCCGGCCTGGACGCCGAAGCGGAGGCCAACCGCTGGCTGATCCGGCTCGGCGGCAGCCTGGTCCCGCCGGACGCGCGGACCTGGGCGGGCGCGGACGAGACGGCGGGCCAGGCGCTGACCCGGGCGGCGCAGTGCCACCGCACGGCCCGGGACCGGCTCGCCGCCGCCCGCACGACGGCGGAGTACGACGAGGTGACGCGGACGGCGCGCGAGGGGCTCCGGCACCTGAGCGCGGCCCGCACGGCGCTGGGGCTCACGCCGGACCCCGATCGGTCGCCCGGCCTCCAGTCCTCCGGCCTCCAGTCCTCCGGCGGCCGGTCCCCCGGTGTTCAGTTCCCCGGCGGCCGGTCCCCCGGCGTTCAGTCCCCCGGTGTTCAGTCCTCCGGCTCGTCCGGGGACGCGCCGTCCTCCAGCAGCCGTTCGGCGATGTCCGTGGACCACGCCAGTGCCCAGCCGCGCAGCTCCGTGATCTCCTCCTCGGCCAGGCCGTACGCGGTGAACGCCGAGTCCGGGTAGTAGTCGCCGCCCTCCAGGCGGGCCCGCAGGGTGGGCAGGTCGAAGTCGTCCCGGGCGTGGCGGCGGCCCAGTTCCTCCAGGCCGGGGTGGGTGAAACGGGCGGCGGCCGCCCTCGCGTCGATCAGGTCGACGGCCAGCCCCCGGTCGTACAGGGCCCGGATCTTGGTGCCGACCGCGTCCTCCAGGCAGAGCGCCGGTCCGTACGCCGTCAGGACGGGCGGGCTCCAGAAGGTCTCCTTGTGCAGGGCGAGCGCCAGCGGGGAGGCGGGGCCGCCGGCCCGTGGGCCCGGCACCGACAGGCGGGCGGAGAGCGGGTCGGTGTCCTGGACGGTCACTTCGCGGCCCCGGGCGGACAGTGCCTCGGCGAGCGCGCCCGCGATGCGGTCCATCGGCTCGGTGCTCTCGGTCGCCAGGTCGACGTTCGCATGCGGGCGCTGGAGCAGTCCGTGCGCCTGGAGGGAGTAGCCGCCCGCCAGGGCCAGCTGGGCGGGCACGTGCGGCACGCCTGTCGAGTGTGACATGTCCGGCACGTTCACGGCGAAGACGTCGGCGAGGAGACGCAGGTGAGGTTCGGTCAGGTTCGGCAGGTTCACTCGGCGGCCTGAGGGGCGGGGACGACAGGGAAGGTGGAGCCTAGCGGGCGGCGCTGGGCGGCAGGGGACGACATTCCCGAACGGCCGCCGGGGACGTCACCCACCCCCCTCGGCGGGCGTCCCGAAAAACTTCCCCGCCCACGGCAACCTTTCTTCCCCCGGCGACCACTGACGGGACGTAAGCCCCCTCACCGGAGCTTCACCACCCCAGCACGTGAAGTACGAGCACGTAAGGAATCCCCCCGTGGCAAAGCCCTCGCAGCGTCCCTCGCACCGCCGGTCCCTCCGCAGGCGGCGCGCCCTGGTCGTCACCGCCGCCGCCGTGGTCGCCGGTGCCGGTGCCGGCTTCGTCGTGATGAACGCGAACGCCGGCACCACCGACCTGTACCACCAGACGCTCCCCGCCAAGGACGGCTGGGCATCCTCCGGCACGGGGACGACCGGTGGCGCGAAGGCCGACGCGGCGCACACCTTCACCGTCAGCACCCGCGCCGAGCTGGTGAAGGCGCTGGGCTCCGTCTCCGACACCACGCCCCGCATCATCAAGGTCACCGGGACCATCGACGCCAACACCGACGACTCCGGCAAGAAGCTGACCTGCGCCGACTACTCCTCGGGCACCGGCTACTCCCTCTCGGCCTACCTCAAGGCCTACGACCCCGCCACCTACGGCACCTCCAAGCTGCCCTCCGGCACGCAGGAGAACGCGCGGGCCGCCGCCCAGGCCAAGCAGGCCAAGAACATCACCTTCAAGGTGCCGGCCAACACCACCATCGTCGGCGTGCCCGGCACCAAGGCCGGGATCACCGGCGGCATGCTGCAGATCCAGAACGTGGACAACGTCATCGTCCGCAACCTCACCTTCGCCGCCACCGAGGACTGCTTCCCGCAGTGGGACCCGACCGACGGCTCCAGCGGCAACTGGAACTCCAACTACGACGCGGTCACCCTGCGCGGCGCGAGCCACGTCTGGGCCGACCACAACACCTTCACCGACGCGCCCCACTTCGACAGCGCGAACCCGAAGTACTTCGGCCGTGAGTACCAGATCCACGACGGTCTGCTCGACATCACCAAGGGCTCGGACCTGGTGACCGTGGAGCGCAACCAGTTCACCAACCACGACAAGACGATGCTCATCGGCAGCAGCGACACCGACAGCGTCGGCAAGCTGCGGGTCTCCATCCACCACAACGTGTGGCAGGGCATCGTGCAGCGCGCCCCGCTGACCCGGATCGGCCAGGTGCACATCTACAACAACCTGTACGACACCGCGACCGTCAACGGCTACGCGCTCCAGTACAGCATCAACTCCCGCGCCAAGGCGCAGGTCGTGGCCGAGGGCAACTTCTGGAAGATCCCGTCCTCCCAGAAGATCTCCAAGCTCCTCAGCGGCGACGGCACGGGCTCCGTCGCCGGCAGCGGCAACCTCGTCAACGGCACGGAGACCGACCTCGTGGCGGCTTACAACGCCGCGAACTCGAAGAAGATCAAGACGACGGTGAACTGGACGCCGACCCTCACGGCGGGCCTGGAGACGTCGGCGAAGAACCTCGCGACGGAACTGCCGACGACGACGGGCGCCGGGGTCCTGAAGTAATTCGGAACCAGTTCGGAACCAGTTCGGACTAGTACGACGAAGCCTGACGGCCGGCGTCCGGGTGCCCGGCGCGCAGGTGGCCGGTGAGGAAGCGGGCGGCGCGGTCGAGTGCGGCGTCCGCCTCGTCGAGGCGGCCGTAGTGGAGCTGGAAGACGTGCGGGAGGCCGGGCCCGACTTCCAGCGTGACCTCGACGTCGTCCGCGCCCGCCCGGCCGGCCAGCCGGACCGCGTCGTCGAGCAGCAGCTCGTTCGCGCCGACCTGGACGAGCAGCGGTGGCAGTCCGGTGAGGTCGGCGAACACCGGGCTGGCCAGGGGATGCGCCCGGTCGCCCGCGCCGACGTAGAGATCGGCGTAGGCGCGTATGTCGGCCTCGGTGAAGACGGGGTCGGCGTCCTCCTTGGAACGGATGGTTCCGCCGGCGAGGGTGAGGTCGGCCCAGGGGGAGAAGACGACCACGGCGGCGGGCTGCGGCAGTCCGGCCTCCCGGGCCGCGAGCAGCGTGGCGATGCTCAGTCCGCCACCGGCGGAGTCACCGGCCATGACGAGGTCCTGGGGGTCGGTACCCGTCGCCAGCAGCTCGCGGTAGGCCGCGAGCCCGTCGTCGACGGCTGCGGGGAAAGGGTGCTCGGGTGCCAGCCGGTAATCCACCGACACCGCTCGCAGCCCGGCGCGCCGGGCCAGTTCCCCGACCAGCCCCGCATGGGTGTCCGGTGAGCCGATGACGTAGCCGCCGCCGTGCAGGTAGAGCAGTCGGCCGGGGCCGGAGACTCCGGCCGGCTCCAGCTCCAGGGCCGGCCGCCCGCCCAGGACGGTCCTGCGGGTGGCCGTGCCCTCCGGCGCGGGGCGGGTGATGGCTGCGGCGAAACCGCTGCGCTGCTCCTCGGGAGTGGGCCGCGTCCCGCCGCGAGGGACGGAACGGAGTATGGCGTCCAGGGCGTCGCGCTGCTGTCGGGACATGTCGGGCCTCCACGGGTCGGGCGGGATGCGAGGATTGATTCCTGGGAATCCATCTGCCTGGCCAACCTGATTCCGAGGAAGATGATTCCCAGGAATCTATTGGAGGTCATTGTGAGCCACGTCACCCCGGTCTTCATCGACCTCGTCCGCGTCGAGACCCGGCTCTACAACGCGGTGAGCGCCCGGCTGCGCGCCGAACAAGGTCTGGGGCTGGGGCAGTTCGAGTTCCTGGAGATCATCGACCGCGTGCCGGGGTGCCGCGTGCTCGACATCGTCGGCGAACTGGCGATCACCGTGGGAGCCGTCAGCAAGGCGGTCGACCGGCTGGTGGCCGCGGGCTGGTGCCTGCGGGTCGCGCACCCCCAGGACCGCCGCTCGTCCGTCCTCCGTCTCACACCCGAGGGGGAGAAGCGGTTGGCCGCGTCCCGTCCCATCGTCGAAGCCGAACTCCTCTCACTGACCGAGGCGGTTCCCCCCGACGACCTGACCCGCATCGCCTCGACCCTGGCCACCCTCCGCGCCACGCTCGAAGCCGGCTCCCACGGCCGACCGGGCTGAGGGGGCATGACGGTGAGGTCGGTCACGGAGAGCAGTCCATGCGGGCTGACTTGGGCCATCCCGTGACGGCGGCACCAAGTGCAGGTTCTCCAGTCCCGGACGGAAGCCGGCCCACCCCGGGTCACGCTTCGGCCCGGTCCGCGGCGGACTCCGCGCCCTCGGCGAAGAGGTCGTCGACGCTCTCCACGTGGGGTGTCCGGTCCAACCAGCGGTTGAGCAGGTCGAGGTCGGTGCAGCCGGCGATGCGGTCCCGGGCTTTGCTAGGAGTCGGCGCCGAGTCGCGCCGCGAACTCGTCGTACGGCACGGACCCGTGCACCGCTGCGTCGCGGACCTGGCAGTAGCGCAGGACCTCGGCAGGGTCCGTGATGACCTCGACGTCGTGGAAGGTGTCCTCGTCATCGAAGCGCAGCACGGCCACCAGCCGACTGTCGAAGATCCAGAAGTCTTCGGCGGGCAGCCGGAGCCGCTCCGCGTCCTCGCGCCACAGGTTCCGCACGTCCTCGGCCCGTGGCCGCGTTGCACTTCGCATGGTCGAGCAGGAACAACTGCCCCTCGGTCGGCGGGTTGTCGACGACGCGTACCCGCCCCACGTACTTGCCGTCGGCCGTCTGCCGGCGGATGTTCACCCACCACTCGCTGTCGAGGTCGCACGGGGCCGTGCCGGTCGAGAGGAACTCCGCGTACCCGGGGTCCTCCCGGTCCGAGGCATAGCCCCGCCGTGTCTCCAGGTGCCAAGCCGAGTGCTCGAAAGTCTCGAAGAGCCGCCCGAACTCCGCCAGGCCGATCAGCTTGGGCACGCGGGTGACCTCCTTGGGCCCGTGACTGACGAGCAGTTCTCCCTGACCGGCGTACTCACGTGCTGCGGCGAGAAAGACCGCCTTGTGCTCGGCTTCGATCTCCGCATCGTCGCGTTCCTCCGTGCCCATCTCGATGAGGAGACGTGCTGCCCTCCCGGCAGCCACCGGGTTGTCCCTCACGAACGCGCGTCTGCGTTCCCGCCGGCTCTCGGCGTACATCGCGCTACCTCCCCGGAGGCCGGTCCGCGTACCGGTCGGCCTCGCTGCCATCGTCTGGGGCTACTCGTCCGCGAAGACGTCTTCGGCCGTCGGGGCCGTGACAGCCCGACGGTGCCAATGGCGCAGGATTTCGGGGTCGCCACAGCCGGTGATGCGTTCCCGGACGGCTTCGGGGACATTGATGCCGCGCACTTCCAGGACGTCCGAGATGTCCTCGGCGGCGCCTCGTGCTTCGCCCTCGGCGCGGATTTCCTCGGAGAGGGGTGACTTGTAAAAGGAGAGGTCCACGGCCACCAGTTTCCTCCACAGTCGTGCGGCCGGGTGTTCACCTGGAAGGGTGAAGGCGGCTGGCGGACTGATTACCGGCGGGCGCCGGATGCCGGGCGACTCGTCAGGTGGTCGTGGGCACCGGTTCCCGGCGTTCGAGGCAGTCGCGGCAGTGGTGTGGGTCGGGGCCTCGGTAGCCGCGGTCGCAGGAGTCGCAGTTGCGGAGCGGGTGCCGGACGGGCGGGGTCGGGTCGGTCGGTTCGGGGATGCGGAGTGGCGGCAGCGGTGGGAGCTGGGCGGTGAGGCGGTGGGCCAGGAAGGCGGCCGGGCGGCGCAGGGGCTCCGCGGGAAGGTCGTCGGTCAGGGCGTGGCGTACGGCGGTGGGGGTGAGGTCGCGTTCCAGCCAGGCGACGACGCCGGGCGCGAGGTGTTCGGCGTCGGTGGCGGAGAGCAGCAGGCGGGGGTCCTTGCGGCGCAGGCCGGCGAGGATCTCGGTGGCCGTCTGGAGAAGGGCGGGGGAGCTGTACGCGGGCTTCGGGACGGCGGGGAGGGCGCGGCGGCGTGGGGGTTCCTGCTGCGGGGCGGTGGCCGCGCGGCGGGCCGGGGGCCTGGGCGGTGTCCCTTCGGGCGCGTCGCGGTCGTGGTCGCGGTGGCGGCCGGGCTGGTTGCAGGAGACGGTGCGGGTGACGATCCGGCCGGTCGGGGTGCGTTCGCGGGTACGGCTCAGGTAGCCGTGGTCCTCCAGCTCGCTCAGGGCGTCGGCGATCCGGGTCCGGCCCTCGGGGAAGCGGTCGGCGAGGGTCTTGATGTCGACGGGGGTGCCGGCGGGGACCGACTGGATGTACACCGCCAGCCCGATGGCGAGCGCCGACAGCTCGGGGTGCTGGGCGAGGTGGTTGCCGATGACCGTGAAGCGGGTGGTGTGGCGGGTGTTGTCGTGGATGACGCCGCCGGGGTGCGCGTTCGTGTGCGTGCGCCGAGTCCGCCGGAGCGGGTGGTTTTCGCCGCCGTTACGGGACTGGGCGCGCGGGGGCGCGCTAGTGTTTTGGGTATCCATCGGGAAGGGGCTTTCTTCCTTGGTGGTCAGGCCCTCGCACTGGGATGCCAGTCCCGGCGAGGGCCGTTGCATGTCTGGGGGTTGTTTTCGTGCCGCTTGGTGGAGCGTAAGGCAGACAACCGGGGACGAATCCAGCTCAGTTGGTGATGTTCACTCGGGGGAGTGAGCGTGCGCCGTGGGCGGGAGGGGTGGGGCTTGGTGGGGTTCTTTCCCTCTCGTGGTCCTTGGGAAAGACCGCCTGCGGCACCGGAGCACACGCGGTCGGGTTCCGGTGCGGGTGCCGCTGCCATGGGTGGATTTTCGCTGTTCAGCGACGGAGCGAGGCCGCGCGTGCTTACCGTGGGCAGTGACAGTGCCGACACGTAGGGTGACTGAACTTGCGTGCGGAGGCGCTGCGGCACGGCGGTACGACGGAGGGTGCGGGATGTCGGTCGACGGAGAGGCGCGGCGGGTCGCGGGTGAGGCGGAGGAGCCGGGGTGGGAGGTGGACCCGGACGATGAGTGGGGAGTGGCCGTCATCACCACCGTGGGGCGGCAGTTGAAGCTGCGGCGGGAGGCGGTGGGGATGCGTGCCGCCGACTTTGCGGTGGCGGTCGGGTACGGGGAGGACCTTGTCTACAAGGTCGAGGGTGGCAAGCGGATTCCCCGACGCGAGTACCTGGACAAGGCCGACGAGGTGTTGAACGCGGGCGGGCTCATCTCGGCCGCCTGGGAGGACGTGAAGAAGGTCCGGTATCCAAAGAACGTTCGGAAACTGGCCAAGTTGGAATCGCAGGCGGTAGAGGTCGGCATCTACGAAAGCAACGGCATCAACGGCCTCTTGCAGGTTCCTGACCATGCGAGAGCGCTGTTCAAGGCCATGCAACCTCCGTACTCGCCGGACGAAGTGGAGCGCATGGTGGCCGCGCGCGTGGCTCGTGCGTCGATCTACGAGCGTTCGCCCGCGCCCGCGCTCAGTTTCGTCCTGGAAGAGGCGGCTCTGCGCCGTCCGATCGGGGGCACAATGGTGCGGCGTCAGCAGCTCGAACGTCTGTTGCAGGTGGGTGGGCTACACAATGTCGTCCTTCAGGTGATGCCGTTGAACTGCGAGACCCACTCCGGTATGGACGGCAAGATCGAGCTCCTGAAGTTCGCTGATGGTTCGGTCGTTGGTCGCTCCGATGGCGCGTTCAACGGTCGGCCGACCTCGGATCCCAAACACCTGCGGATCCTTGAGCTGCGGTATGGCACCATCCGGGCTCAGGCGCTCTCGCCACGGGAGTCGCTGGCCTTCATCGAGCAACTGCTGGGAGAGACATGATCCGCAAGACCACTGCTGGGGAAACCTCCGAGCTGGCGTGGTTCAAGAGCAGCTACAGCAGCGGCAACGACGGCAACTCCTGCGTCGAGCTTGCCGTCACCCCCGGCACCGTGCACGTCCGCGACTCCAAGAACATAGGCGGCGCGCAAATCGCGCTCGGCCGCGACGCGTGGGCGGAGTTCGTGGCCTACGCCTCGGCAAGCTGAACGGCCCGGGGGCAGCTCGCCCCCGGGCCGCTCGGCGCACGCGACAGCCCTACTCGTTGCTCGCCAGGTCGGGGGTCACCAGTTCCTCCGACGTGCTTGCTGTGACGGCGCGGTCCAGGTAGCGGGTGAGAGCATCCGGGTCCGGACACATGGAGAGGTAGCGGTAGATCTCCTTGCGTACGTTGATGTCACGCACTTCCAGAACCCGCAGGACCGCCCCGCCCCACGCCGCGGTGTATCCGGCGGCGTAGCCCCGGACCCAGTCCTCGTCCTCGTGATCCTCGTCGGTCCGCTTGTCCAGACCGGCCCGGATGCGGGCCATGTCCTGGAGGGAGACGGAGCCTTTTTGTCTCAGGTCCTCCAACCCGACACGGAAGTCGGCGAGTACGAGTTCGGGCGGTACGCCCAGGCCCAGGGCCAGGGAGTTCATCCGGAGCAGGTCGAACAGCTCCGGTGATGCGTCCAGATCGTCGATCACGTTCGCGCCTCGGGTCCCGTTTCGGTTCGGTCCGCAGTGGTCTCCGCGCCCTCGGCGAAGAGTTCGTCGATGCTGCGCACGTGGGGCGTCCGGTCCAGCCAGCGGTTGAGGAGGTCGAGGTCGGTGCAGTCGGCGATGCGGTCCCGGGCCGCCTTGGGGACGGAGATGCCCCGTGCTTCGAGGAAACGGAGGATGGCCTTGGCTTCGCCCTCGGCCTGGCCTTCCAGGTAGGTCTCCTCCAGAAGGGTGCCCCGGCCGGGGAAGAAGTTGGTGAAACTCATCAGCTTTCTCCATGTCTCTCGGGCCGGAGTGTCTCCCAGGCCGATCTCCAGTAGGCCGCTGAAGTACAGGGCGGTCTGCGGGTCTGCCTCCTGCAGGGCGCCGAGCAGGGCCTCCAGTATGGCTCTGGACTCCGGATTCTTGCTATGCGTGATGGCGGAGAACGTCGCCATCGCCAGGTTCCGCGCGGCTGTCCGCCGGTCGGTGATCACCGGTACGTTGGCCGGGCTCAGGACCAGGGGATGGGTGCAGTGGGTGGTCCACCCTCCCACCTCGCAGGTGAACGGTCCGGTCGCCCACCGCGCCGTACACAGGTCGGTGCAGGTGATGAGCAGCAGCACCGGAAGGCTGAACTTCTCGTGCAGATACGCCACGTAGTACGACCAGCTCGTCGCCTTGCGATTGTCGCGCTTGCGCTGTGTCTCGATGGCGAGCAGGAAGGCGTTCCCGTCGGACGGTTCGACGCGCAGGACCGTGTCCACGCGTCTCTCCAGAGGCTGGATCTCCGTTACGTCGGCGCTGAGGACCGACACCGAGGCCTTCGCGGACATCGGGACCCCGAGGAGGTCGAAGACGGGAGTGAGGAGTTCCGGTCTGTCCTGGAAGATCCGGTGAGACGCCTCGTGGGTGGATGTGACCATGCAGTCACCGTAGGTGGATCAAGAGGCGGGGCGAACCCGCGGTGGGAATGGTTCACTCGTTCGGGGAAGGCGGAAACGTTCACCCTTCCTCGGCCGGTTCCTGGGAACGCGCAGCGGCCCGGAAACGGGTGATTTCCGGGCCGCTGTTGCTGTGCGGGGAGGTCGTGCCTGGCTGCTGTTACTGGTCCTCGCCGCCGAAGCGCTCCTTGTATGTCTCCAGGTCCTCGTCCGTCAGCTTGGCGAACAGGACCGGCGGGACGGTGAAGGCGGTGCCGGCCGGGACGGAGGTGAGGGCCTTCGCCTCGTCACGGGTGACCCAGCTCGCGGTGTCGTCCGCCAGGGAGAACACCTCACGCATCGCCTTCGACGTCGTCGGGATGAGGGGCTCGGAGACCACCGAGTAGAGGTGGATGAGGTTCATCGCCGTGCGGAGGGTGAGGGCGGCGCCCTCCTTGTCCGTCTTGATCTCCAGCCAGGGGGCCTTCTCCTCGAGGTAGGAGTTGCCCGCGGACCACAGGGCGCGCAGCGCGGCGGCCGCCTTGCGGAACTGGAGTGCCTCCAGCTGCTCCTCGTACTCGGCGAGGAGGCGTGCGATCTCCGTGCCGAGCTTCGCCTCGGCCTCGCCCGGCTCGCCGCCCGCCGGGACCTCCTCGCCGAACCGCTTCTTCGAGAAGGACAGCACGCGGTTGACGAAGTTGCCGAGCGTGTCGGCCAGGTCCTTGTTCACCGTGGCGGTGAAGTGCTCCCAGGTGAAGGAGGAGTCGTCCGACTCGGGAGCGTTGGCGATCAGGAAGTAGCGCCAGTAGTCGGCGGGCAGGATGTCCAGCGCCTGGTCGGTGAAGACGCCCCGCTTCTGCGAGGTGGAGAACTTGCCGCCGTAGTACGTCAGCCAGTTGAACGCCTTGACGTAGTCGACCTTCTTCCACGGCTCGCGGACCCCGAGCTCCGTGGCCGGGAACATCACCGTGTGGAAGGGGACGTTGTCCTTCGCCATGAACTCGGTGTAGCGGACCTCGGTGTCGACGTCGTACCACCAGGACCGGTAGTCGCGGTTCTCCGGGTCCTGGTCGGCCCACTCCTTCGTCGCGCCGATGTACTCGATCGGGGCGTCGAACCAGACGTAGAAGACCTTGCCCTCGGCCGCCAGCTCCGGCCAGGTGTCGGCCGGCACCGGCACGCCCCAGTCCAGGTCGCGGGTGATCGCGCGGTCGTGCAGGCCCTCGTTCAGCCACTTGCGGGCGATGGAGGCGGCGAGCTGCGGCCACTCCTCCTCGTGCGCGGCGACCCACTCCTCGACCTCGTGCTGGAGCTTGGACTGCAGCAGGAAGAGGTGCTTGGTCTCGCGGACCTCCAGGTCCGTGGAGCCGGAGATCGCGGAACGCGGGTTGATCAGGTCCGTCGGGTCCAGGACGCGCGTGCAGTTCTCGCACTGGTCGCCGCGGGCCTTGTCGTACCCGCAGTGCGGGCAGGTGCCCTCCACGTAGCGGTCGGGGAGGAAACGGCCGTCGGCGGGCGAGTAGACCTGGCGGATCGCCCGCTCCTCGATGAAGCCGTTCTCGTTCAGGCGGCGGGCGAAGTGCTGGGTGATCTCGACGTTCTCGGGGCTGGAGCTGCGGCCGAAGTAGTCGAAGGCCAGCGCGAAGCCGTCGTAGACCGCCTTCTGCGCGTCGTGCGCCTGCGCGCAGAACTCGTCGACCGGCAGGCCCTGCTCCTTCGCCGCCAGCTCCGCCGGGGTGCCGTGCTCGTCCGTCGCGCAGATGTACAGCACGTCGTGGCCGCGCTGGCGCAGGTAACGGGAGTAAACGTCCGCCGGGAGCATGGACCCCACCATGTTGCCCAGGTGCTTGATCCCGTTGATGTACGGAAGGGCGCTGGTGATGAGGTGTCGAGCCATCGGGGGCTGCTCCCAGGTCGGGGGTTTCACGAACCTTGAAATCGTAGCCGACATGGGTGGGCCGCCCGCTTCCCGTTTTGCAGGGTGGGAAGGGGCGGCCCGTGGCGGTCCGGGTGGTCCCGGTGGGGGCTGGAGAGGGCCCGCGGGGTTCGCGCGGTGGCTACGGGCGCCAGGCCGCGAGGACTCCTTCGTAGAGCTCGGCGTCCGTCAGCTCGCGCGGGGCCGGGCCCGCGTGGAAGAAGGACGTGTTGTCGGTCTTCAGCTTGCGGAGGTAGTCGAACGCCTTGTTGTCGTGCTCGCCGAAGGCGACGAAGGAGAAGAACACGGTGGGGTGGTTCTTCGCCGCGTCCGTGAGGGACTGGGTGGCGGGGGTCTTCGCGTCGGGAGCGCCGTCCGTCTGGAAGACGACCAGGGCCGGGGCCTTCGGCTCGGCGGCGTTCTTCTCGTGGTGGGCGACGACCGCCTCGACGGCCGCGTGGTAGCTGGTACGGCCCATGCGGCCGAGGCCCGCGTGCAGTTCGTCGATCTTGTTCTCGTGGTCGGCGAGCGTGACGTCGGCGGTGCCGTCCAGCTCCGTGGAGAAGAAGACGACGTGGACCTTGGTGCCGGGGCCTGCCGGGTCGAGGTGGGCGGCGAGGGCGAGGGTCTGCTCGGCGAGGGCCTGCGCGGAGCCGTCCTTGTAGTACGGGCGCATCGACGCCGAGCGGTCGAGCACCAGGTACACGGAGGCGCGGGTACCGGCGAGACCCCGCGCGGCGAGCGCTTCGGCGGCGGCCCGGTAGGCGGAACCGAGGCCGACGGCTTCGGTGGCCTCGGTCTCGGCATCGGTGCCGGCATCGGTCACGGCATCGACATCGGCCTTGGGGGCAGCGCCTTCGGGGGCGGGGGCGGGGGCTTCCGCGGCGGCGGCCACGGCCTCGGGCTCGGGGGTGGGGGCGGGCTCCGGCTCGGGCTCGGCTTCGGCTTCGGGGGTGGGCTCGGGCTCGGCTTCGGCTTCGGGGGTGGGCTCGGGCTCGGGCTCGGGGGTGGACTCCGGGGCGGACTCGGCCTCGGGCTCGGCTACGGGAGCGGGGTCTGCGGGCTGCTCCGGCTCCGCGGCAGGCTCCGGCGCCTCGACGGCCTCGGGCTCGGAGGCCGTTTCAGCGGCGGGCTCGTGCTCGGCCTCGGCCGCGGGCTCCGGTTCCTCGGAGGTCGCCTCTGACGCGGGCTCGGCGGTCGCCTCGGTGGCCGGTTCGGGAGTCGCCTCGGGCTCCTCCTGCGCCGCCTCCGCCTCCGCGTCCGCCTCCGCCACCGTTTCGGTTTCCGGGGTGGGCTCCTCGGCGGTCGCCTGCGGCTCGGGCTCGGGCTCGGGCTCGGCGACGGGCTCGGCCTCTGCCTGCGGCTCGGGCTCGGGCCCGGCCTCCGCCTTTGCCTCGGCGACGGGCTCGGCCTCGGATTTTGCGGTCTCTTCGGCGGCCGGTGTGACCTCGGGCTCTGCGGCGGGCTCGGGCTCCGCCACCGCTTCCTCGGCTGCCGTCTTGGGTTCGTCAGCGTCGGCTGCCGCCGTCGCTTCGGGCTCGGGGGTGGCCTCGGCGGGCGGTTCGGGAGTCGCCTCGGGCTCCGCCTGCGCCGCCTCCGCCTCCGCCTCCGCGTCCGCCTCCGCCACCGTTTCGGTTTCCGGGGTGGGCTCCTCGGCCGTCGCCTGCGGCTCGGCCTCCGCCTCCGCCTCGGGCTTGTCCTCCGCCCGGGGCTCGGCCTCCGTCACTGTGGCCTCGTCGGCGGCCTCGGCCTCCTCCGCCGTACTGGGCTCCTCGGCGGTAACCGGCTCCTCGGCGGTAACCGGCTCCTCGGCGGTAACCGGCTCCTCCGCCGTCGGCTCGGTGGCCGGCTCCTCCACCGGGTCCGTCGCCGTCGGCTCGACGGCCGGCTCCTCCGGGTCCGTCGGCTTGGGGACCGTCACGTTGTCGAAGGCTGCCGCCACCAGGTCGTGCTCATCCCCGGTGTCCGGGGTCGACGACGAGCGGGGCTCCGGGACGCGGGCGGAGGCCGCGGGCTCGGGTTCGGGGGACGGGGAGGGGACCGTCGGCTGCTCTGCCTGCTCCGCCTGTCCCGCATCCACCTGCGTCGAAGCGGCCTCCGACGGCTGCGAGGAGGTACGGTCCGCACCCTCCGCCTCGGCCGCACGTTCCTTGCGTGATCGGCCGAAAGCGTTCCGCAGGAGAGTGAGAATGCCCATGTGCGCACCCCTTCGCGTAAGTTGTTGCCCGTCAATCCCTGGCCAGGACGGACACGTAAGGTTAGCCGCCCCGGAGGGCGATCTTGGGTAGGGGCGGGGGCCTGTGCCGGGCCCCGTGCCAAGTGCGCCTGAGGTGCCGGGGACTTCACTCTTCGTTCATGTCGCGGCAGTCCTCCCGCACATACGCACCCCTAACGTCACGCTCATACCAAGGGCATGCAAGGGGAGAGCAAAGTGCGCAAGCTGCTGCCGATCGTCGGGACGCCGTCCGGCTCGCATCCGGGTGGGCGATCCGCCCTGACCTGTCGTTTCCGGTGTGGTGACGCCTGTTTCCACGAGGTCCCCAACACCAGCTCCAACGAGTACGTCGGCGACGTCATCGCCGGTGCCATCGGCCGCCGCTCGATGATGCGGGCCGCCGCCGTCGTCACCGTGGCCGCCGCGGCCGGTACGGCCGGCCTCGCGGCCGCCCGCCCGGCCCAGGCCGCCGAGGCGGCGGGCGCCGGCGCGGCGGGTGCGACGTCGCACCCCAGGCCGGCGTCGAAGGCGGCGCGCGGGCTGCGGTTCGACCCCGTCGCCCCCAACACCGTCGATGCCGTCGTCACCCCGGACGGGTACGGCCAGAACGTCGTGATCCGCTGGGGCGAGCCCATCCTGCGCGGTGCCCCGGCCTTCGACCCCGACAACCAGACCGCCGCCGCGCAGGCCGGTCAGTTCGGGTACAACAACGACTTCCTGGCCCTGCTGCCGCTGCCCGGCGAGCACGGCCGGCAGCTCCTGGTCGCCAACCACGAGTACACCGACGAGATCCTGATGTTCCGCGGGTACGACCCGGCCAACCCGACCCGGCAGCAGGTCGAGGTGGCCTGGGCCGCGCACGGGCTGGCGGCCGTGGTCGTGGAGGAGGACCGGAAGACCGGCAAGCTCACCGCGGTGACCCGGCACGCCCTGAACCGGCGCGTCACCGCCACCACCGAGTTCCGGCTGACCGGGCCCGCCGCCGGCAGCGACCTGCTGAAGACCTCCGCCGACCCGACGGGCAAGAAGGTGCTCGGCACCCTCAACAACTGCTCCGGAGGCACCACCCCGTGGGGCACGACCCTGCACGGCGAGGAGAACTTCAACCAGTACTTCGCCAACGGCAGCCGCGCCACCGACAAGCGCTACGGCATCGGCACCGGCGCGACCGAGCGAAAGTGGGAGCGGTTCGACAAGCGGTTCGACGTCGCGCAGGAGCCGAACGAGGTGCACCGGTTCGGGTACGTGGTGGAGTTCGACCCGTACGACCCGGCGTCCACGCCCCGCAAGCACACCGCGCTCGGCCGGTTCAAGCACGAGGCGGCGACCGTGCGGCTGACGGCGGACGGCCGTCCGGTCGTCTACTCCGGCGACGACGAGCGGTTCGACTACTTCTACAAGTTCGTCGGCAGCAAGCGGATGAAGCACGGCTCCTCGCGCGCGGTGCGGGAGCACAACCTGTCGCTGCTCGACGAGGGCACCCTCTACGTCGCCCGGCTCACCGGCGACTCGCCCGCCGCCGAGATCGACGGCAGCGGCGCGCTGCCCTCGGACGGCGAGTTCGACGGCAGCGGTCAGTGGATCCCGCTGGCCACCGCCACCGCCGAGGGCGCCGTCTCGCACGTCGAGGGCATGACCGCCGAGGAGGTCTTCGTCTTCACGCGGCTGGCCGGCGACAAGGTGGGCGCGACGAAGATGGACCGGCCGGAGGACATCCAGCCGTCCCCGCAGACCGGCAAGGTCTACGTCGTCCTCACCAACAACACCAAGCGCGGTGTCGGCAGCGAGGCCAAGGCCGACGAGGCCAACCCGCGCAACGCCAACAAGCACGGGCACATCCTGGAGCTGACCGAGCGCCGGAACCGTCCCGAGAGCACCGAGTTCGGCTGGTCGCTGTTCCTGGTCGCGGGCGACCCGGACGACCCGGCGACCTACTTCGCCGGGTTCCCGAAGGACGACGTCAGCCCCATCTCCTGCCCGGACAACGTGGCCTTCGACCCGCACGGCAACCTGTGGATCTCCACCGACGGCAACCAGCTCGGCTCGCACGACGGGCTGTTCGGCGTCGCCACCCGCGGCGAGCGGCGCGGTGAGCTGAAGCAGTTCCTGACCGTGCCGACGGGCGCGGAGACCTGCGGTCCCGTCGTGCAGGACCGGCGCGTGCTGGTCGCCGTGCAGCACCCGGGAGAGGTGGACGGGGCGTCCGTGGAGAAGCCCGCCAGCACCTGGCCCGACGGTCCCGGCCGGATCGTCCGCCCGGCGGTCGTGGCGGTGTGGCGCAAGGACGGCCGCGACATCGGCGTCTGAGACCCGCCGACCGAGGGGCCCGGTAGGGGGTGCGCCCGCCCTCTACCGGGCCCCGTCTTCCGAGGGTCAGCCGCGCCCGTGCAGCGCGATGTCCACGAGCAGGGCGCGGTGGTCGGTGCCCGTCAGGTCGAGGAAGCGGGCGGTGTTCACGGAGAAGTCCGGGGACACCAGCACGTGGTCGATCTGGACGCCGATGGCCGGCGCGGTGCGGGCCGGCCAGCTCGGGGTGCGGTCGTGGCCGGCGAGGCGGGCGGCGTCGCGCAGGCCGGTGTCGAGGACGCGGCGGAAGGCCGCGTGGTCCTGGGAGGCGTTGAAGTCCCCGGCCAGGACAGTCGGGGTGCGCCGGTCTGCGGCGGCGAAGTCGCGCAGCCTGCCCAGTTCGCGGCGCCAGACGCCGACCTGGCCGGGCAGCGGCGGCGCGGGGTGCGCGAGCTGGAGCCGTACCCGGTGGCCGCGGACGTCGGCGACCGCCCCGGGCATGCCCATGGCGCCCCGCACGCCCGCCGCGTCCCGCAGCGGGAACCGGCTGAGCAGCAGCGAGCCCGCGGAGCCGTCGGCGGCGACGGCCCGTCGGAAGGGCAGGGTGCCGCCGAACGTCCGCTCCAGGGCCGCCCGGCACCCGTGCTCGCACTCCTCGACGAACACGACGTCGGGCCGCTCGCGGCGGATCACGGCGATCAGCGAGCCGGTGCCGTGCCCGGACTCGACGTTCGAGGTCAGCACCCGCAGCTCGGCGACCGCGGGCCCGCCCGGCTCGCCGCGCCTGCCGTACGGCTCGACGTACCAGGCCAGCAACCCGAGGACGACGACCCCCCACACCAGCCCGGCCCGCCACCGGGCGAGCAGCGCGAGCAGCAGCGCGCACCCGGTGGGCGCGAGCAGCCAGGGCAGGAAGGCCAGCAACTGCGGCACCGGCGTGACGCCGTCGCTGTCGGCGGCCCGGCAGCCGACGACGACGCTGACGCCGGCGAGCAGCAGCCCCGCGCACCAGCCGCCGACGCGCCGCCCCGTCGATCGCACGCCACGAGCCTACGAGGGGCCGTCCACCCGCGCCAGGAACGTCCACAGCGCCCGGTCGAACTCCTCGGGCCGCTCCAGGTTCGGCAGGTGGGCCGCGCCCTCGAGCCCGCGCCGCCGCCTCGTGCAGGTCCGCGTCGTGCGCGGCAGCCGGTCATGGACATGCTGTTAGGCTCCCCTCACGCGCGTGGGGGGATTGGCCGGGGGGCCGGGAATGCCAGGGCGTCGCCGCACGTCCCGCCATGCCTTCTTCTTGCCTTCCAGGAGGAATGGTGGTCCGACTCGGCCGACACGGCCGCAGACCCGTTCTTGGTCCTCGTTCAGTACGCATCGGTTCGCCGGCGGCACGTACCGCGGCCGTCCTGGCGACGGCGCTGACTCTCGGTCTCCCGCTGGCCGCAGTACCGCAGTCGGCGGCAGCCGCGTCGCAGTCGGCCGCCGAGGTCGTGCTGCCCGCCGCCCCGCGTGCCGTCCCCAGGGCCACACAGATCCTCAACGCGGGAACCAGCGGTTTCCTCTGGGCTCAGGAGGGCGACGACCGGCTCCTGTGGACCGAGTACGCCACCGGAACCACGACCGAGCTGGAGCAGCGGTTGGAGGTCCCGGTCCAGTACGACATCGACGACGGTTACTTCCAGGAGTCCGCCTCCTTCCAGCCCGGCCACTACGGGGACGGGTCCGACACCGTCGCCCTCTACTCGGAGGAGGACTCCCAGGTCACCCTCCTCCAGGGTGCGGGCGACTCCGGCGGCACCGCCGTGGTGCCGGTGCCCGAGTACCACACCTACCGGGGCACCTTCGGCTCCACCGTCCTCACCAGCACCAGCGGCTTCAACGGAAACCCGAACGCCTACCAGATGTGGCGGGTCCAGGACGGGGGCGGGGTCGTGCGGACGCCCGTGACCGGGCTGCCGGACGGTGTGTCCGGCATCGTCGTCGAGGACGGCGACGCCCGGTCCGTCATCCTCCGCTACGAAACCGGCGATGAGGGCTCGGCCCACTGGGGCATCGTCGACCTCGCCACCGGTGTGTACAGCCCGCTGCCCGATCGGGTCTCCCCCGACGACACCTGGGAGGTGACCGGCTTCCGGCTGGGCGCCGACTCGGTGCTGCGGCTCCGCGGCGGGCGTGCCAAGGCCGACCTGTACGACCGTGACGACCTGGCCAAGGCGCCCCGCACCTTCGACACGGGCTCCCTGAGCTACCAGGCCACGTACGGGATCGTCGGCGACGCGCTGCTCGGCGTCGAGCCGATGTCGCCCGGCGACAACAAGTACCGGGGCCAGCCGCTGTGGGCGCTCACGACCGACGGCACGGGCACCCACATGGCCAAGGTCATGGACCCGGCCGCCCAGCGGATCGTCCAGGCACCGGACGGCTCCGTCCTCGTGGCCGGGGCGGAACAGTACGTCGGACAGGGCGACCTCGACTGGGGCGTGTACCGCGTGGCCCGGGGCGCCGACGGTTCCGTCGTCCGTGACCGGGTGACCGCCGTACAGCCGATGCCCGCGCAGGTCCACGGGCTGTCACTCGGCAGCGGCATCCTCACCACGGCCGACAACAGCACGCTCTACGAGCCGGACACCATCCGCGGCGCCTACCGCAGCACCTGGTTCACCACGGGCGGCACTCCGAGCGTGGCCCGGACCACGGTGGACGGGCTGGTCAGCGGACAGGACGGCGACTGCACCGACGGCACCGGCCACTGCATCCGGATGTTCGCCGACGGCGCCGGCCGGCACGGTCGCCGCTATTCCACCGAGTCGGGCCTGACCATGCTGCGCACCAACGGCGCCAAGGACTGGGGCCCGACCCTCGACACGGGCGACTCCGACCCGCAGCTCAAGGACCTCTCCGGACGGTACGCGGTCGTCGACGGCGCATCCTCCGGCCGGCAGTACATCGGCGAGTTCGCCGACGGCTCGGCCGGCAAGGTCCTGCAGAAACGGGACCGGGTCGCCGCGGCGGTCTGGGGCAACACGCTGTGGAGCGGCGCGGCCACCGGAGGGAAGGTCACGGCCACCCGGCTCCCGTCCGGCACCGCCGTCGAGTCCTTCACCACCCGCAACGGCTGCACCCCGTCCGACCTCCAGGCCGTGGGCCGCTGGGTGTACTGGACCTGTGAGGACGCCTGGGGCACCGCGCAGGGCTCGGGCGTCTACGACCGTGCGGCCAAGCGCACCGCCACCGCCCCGTCGGACAGGGTTCTCCTCGGCGACGGTTACCTCGTCGAGCGCGTCGGCGGCATCGGGGCGAGCAGTGGGCTGAACCTCGTCGACCTGCACGGCGGACTGCCGTCCAGCGGCGATCACACGGAACTGCCGAGCCGTAAGCTGGCCGACTGGACCGACATCGGCCGGGACAACCTCTGGGCCGGTCTGAACTGGACGGTGGACCGCTTCGGCGGCGGCGTCGCCTACGTCGACCGTGAGCAGCGCGTCCACCTCGTACCGACCGGCGTTCCGGCATCCGCGCTGTCGGCCATCGACTCCACGGTCACGTCCGGGGCCGCGAACTGGTCCGGCACCTGGTGGCTGTCGAAGCCCGCCGCATCCTGGACGGTGACCGTCCGCCACAAGGCGTCCGGCGCCACCGTGCGCACCCTGTCCGGCTCCGAGGCCCGCGGCCTGCTCAAGGCCGCCTGGGACGGCAAGGACTCCGCGGGCCGCCCGGTCACCAACGGCAGCTACACCTGGACGCTCACCGCCCAGCCCGCCGACGGCCAGGGCGCCGCCCTCAGCCTCTCCGGCAGCGTCGCGGTCACGGCCGGAGCGGCGGCTCCGCGCGACCACGCGGGCCAGGACGGGATCGGTGACGTCCTGACCCTCGACTCCTCCGGCACCCTCACCGTCCAGCGCGGCACCGGTACGGGCACGCTGGGCGCCAAGGTCTCCGGCGCCGGCTGGCCCACCACCGCGAAGTTCGTGCCGTTCGGCGACCTCGACGGCGACCGCTGCAACGACGTGTTGGTCCGGCTGAACAGCGGCGCCCTGCGCGCGTACCGCCCGGCCTGCGGCAAGGCGGTGACGCCCTCGACGCCGTACACCTCGCTCGGCACCTCCGGCTGGAACCAGTACGACGTGCTGACCGCGCCGGGTGACGTGAGCGGTGACGGCCGCCCGGACCTGATCGCCCGGAACGCCTCCACCGGCGCGGTCTACCTGTACAAGGGCACCAGCACGGGCAAGCTGTCGGCGCCCGTGAAGCTCTATGGCGACTGGCGGACGTACAAGAAGGTCGTCGGGGTCGGTGACCTCGACGGCGACGGCGACGGCGACCTGCTCGCCCAGGACAAGTCGAACAACCTGTACCGGTACACCGGCACCGGCAAGAGCACGTTCGAGGCCCGCGTGAAGGTCTTCTCCAACTGGGGTGCTTCCTACAACGCCCTCGTCGCGGTCGACCTCAACGGCGACCGCAGGACGGACCTCGTCTCGCGCGACACCAACGGCAACGTGTACCGCAACAGCGGTGACGGCAAGGGGTCGTTCGGCGGCCGCACGAAGATCGCGACGGGCTGGCAGGGGTACCGGGCCGTCGTATGAGCATCGGCCGCGGGGCGTCCGCGGCCGGGCTCCGGGCAATGCCGCCGTGCGGCTGCCCCGCCGCCTGGCCGCCGCCAGGTCGGGCCGTCGGCGTCGCTGCCGGGCCGTGTCCTCCGGCCGGGCCGCCGGCGGACACGCGCCTGGTCGTCCCGCCGCCGGGCCGCGCTGCCGGCCGCTGCCGACCCGGGTCGGCCGGTCGTGCCGCTCCCGGCACGCCGTTTACGGTCTGCCGCATCCCGCCGTCGCCGGGCACCCCGCGACGCAGCGGCGATACGGCGAGGCCGGCGGCCCGGCAGCGGGGCGGCCAGACGACGGCGCGGCCCGGCGACGGCAGCTGCCGGCGTGCCGCCCGTGTCGCCGTGTTGTCGTCCCGCGTGTCGCGTCGCCAGCCGGTCGCGTCTCGTCGCCGTCCGGCCGGGGCCCGGCCCGGTGGTGGCGTTGGTCAGCGGATGCGGTTGCCCGCTGCGTCCTCGCGTGTGTAGTAGCGGTAGAAGAAGACGGCGAAGACGCCCGCCGTGACGGCGAGGCCCAGTGCCACGCACTCCAGCACGGACGCGCCGCTCTGGTTGAAGAGGAAGGCGATCGCCGCGCCCGCGAACGCGGACTTCGTCAGCGAGTGCAGTTCCCGCTTCAGCCGCGGCGCGAGGACCGCCACGGCGATGCACAGCACCATGAACACCACCCCGGTCACGAAGCCGAACAGGAAGTTCCAGCCGGTGATGGGGCCGCCGTCGCGCCGGTTCGCCGCCGCCCAGTAGCCGTAGATGAGCCCGAGGGCGACGGGTACCCCGTACCGTGCCGCCGTGTGGACGCGTTCGTCGAAGACGTCGGGTGTGCGGGTGGGCCTGACCAGTCCGCCGCGCCTGGGTGCCGCGTGCGTCATGGGAGCACTCCTTCCTCCTCGCCCCGGCTTCCAGAGCACACCGGCGCGGGGGTCCTGGCAAGTCGGCGGACGCGACCGGTTCCCGTCCGGATGCGCGGGGGGCGGACGCGTGCTTCGCTGGGGCTCATGAGCGGGCGGGTGCCGAGGTGGGCGGGCGGCGGCCGGGCTCCGCTCCACCGGGTGCCGCGGGCCGGGCGCGAGGACGTGCTGTACCGGCACCAGCTGCTGCGGGTGCGCGGACGCAGCGTCGCCTGGCTCCCTCCGCTGCTGCTGCTCATCGGCATCATGGCCATCGACTTCAACAGCACCGGCAAGTTCCGGATCATCTCGTGGATCGTGCTGGTGCCGGGCATCGCCGCCGCCATCTGCGGACTGTGGGGCACGGCCGCCTTCGCCGCGCTCGCCCTCGGCGCGTACGTCATCGGGGACCGGTCCTGGCCGCACCAGTACCAGAGCGGCCTGCCCGACTTCATCCTCGTCGCCGTCGGCGGCGTCCTCGCGGTCCTGGCCTGCGCGGTGCGGCTGCGCGGCGAGCGCCGCATGCTGCACATGCGGGACATCGCCGACACCACCCGCCGCACCGTGCTGCGCCCCCTGCCGCCGGGCTGGGGCGGCCTCGACCACGCGGCCGTCTACCTCGCCTCCGACGTCGAGGCGCGGGTCGGCGGCGACTTCTACGACGTCCAGCCCGGCCCGCACGGCACCCGCGTCCTGCTCGGCGACGTCCAGGGCAAGGGCCTCGCCGCGGTCGAGGCGGCGGCCGCGCTGCTCGGCGCGTTCCGCGAGGCCGGCTACCACGAGGCCTCCCTGATCACGATCGCCGAGCGTCTGGAGATCCGGATGACGCGCCACCGTGAGCACACCGCGGCCCTCGGCCGGGACGACGGCGAACGCTTCGCCACCGCCGTGCTGCTCGGCTTCCCGGAGGACTGCCCCGGCGCGGTCGACGTCGTCGTCTTCGGCCACGAACCGCCGCTGGTCGTCGGCCCCGCGGGCGTGCGCGTCCTGCCGCCCGGCGACGGCCTCCCGCTCGGCCTCGCCGATCTGACCGACGAGGGGCCGCCCCCGGTGCACCGGGTGCCCGTCGCCCCCGGCGAGACCCTGCTGCTGACCACCGACGGCGTCACCGAGGCCCGCAACGACGACGGGGTGTTCTACCCCCTCCTCGTGGACGTGGCCGGCGCCGTCGCCACCGACCCGGGGACCGCCGACCCGCGGCGCCTGGTCGCCCTCGTCCGGGACGACACGCTGCGGCACTGCGGCGGGCGGCTCGCCGACGACGCGACGATCTTCGCCGTGCGACGCGTCACGTCCGGGCAACCCGGACGGGTGCGTCTGCCGTCCTGAGGCCCCCCTTTGCACCCGCAGCCGTTACGGTGCTGCCGTACGTGATCGACGGGGGATGGGGAGGGAACGATGCCCGGAACCGTGCTGCTGCTCGCCGCATCGCCGGCGGGCAAGGGGTGCCTGGTGGACGCCGCTTCGGTGCTCCCCGTCCTCGCGGCCGTCCCGCCCGCCGTGCTGTCCGGCACCGAGACCGCGAACGTCGTCGAACTCGCCGACCCCCTGGAGCCGCAGGCCGTGCTGACCCGGCTGCGGGCCGCCGCGGCCGCGACCGGCCCGCTGACCGTGTTCGTCACCGGCCAGCTCCAGCTCGACCGCCGCCAGCGCCTGCCGCATCTCGCCCTGGCCCGTACGACGCCCGCCACCGTCCGCTACACCGCCCTGCCCTGGCACTGGATCCGGGAGGAACTGCGGCTGCGGCCGGCCGGGACGACCTCGCTCCTCCTCGACCTGCACGCCGACCCGGAGACCTGGGAGTGGCTGCGGGCCCACCCGCTCGACTCGGGGCCCGGCCACGCCGTTTACGGTCGCATCGCGCCGCCGCCGGGCCGGCGCGCGGTGGCCGTGCCGGCGTACATGAAGGCGGTGGCGACGATCCTGCGCAGCGGGCACCGGCCGGAACTGGCGGACCTCCACCAGCAGGCGGTGGCGCGGCTGGGCAGCGACGGCTACGGGGACCTGCTGCTGGCGCCCGCGGCGGGGTCGGCGCTGGCGGCCGGGCCCGCGCCCGCGTCGGCGGCCGCGGCCGCGCCCGCGCCCGCGTCGGCGCCGGCGTCGGCCGCGGTGGTCTCCGGCGCCGGGGGCCCGGCCTTCGTGCCCCGGCCCTCCGAGCCTGCGGAGCCCTCCGAGCCTGCGGAGCCTTCCGAGCCCGCGGAGCCCTCCGAGCCCCCGGAGCTTTCCGAGCCCCCCGAGCCTTCCGCCGCTTCCGGCGGGGCCGCCCGCCTGACCGGACCGCCCGGTTCGCAGGCGCCCGAGGAGCCGGACGCCGCCGCGGCGGACGCCGGCGACGACCCGCACGCCGTCATCTCCGACGCCGTCCGGTCCGGGCGGCACGCGGACGCCGACGCCCTCGCCGCCCGGCACGAACAGGCCGCCCTGCGCGCCCACGGGCCGGGCTCCGAGGAGGCGCTGCACTGGGCCGAAGTGCGGGCCGACCTGGCGATGTTCGCCGGGGACCCGGTGCGCAGCTGCCGCACCTGGCTGGCGGTGGCCGCCGCGCGGCTGTCGGCCGGACAGGCGCCGGACGCGCCGGCCGTCGAGGCGGCCGTGGACCGGGCGCACCACCAGTGGGGGCTGATCGGCGACCCGGCCGGTGCGCGGGAACTCGGCTCCCTGCTGGCGGACCTGCGCTCCCGCGTGCCGGGGCGCAGAGAGGGCGCGTTGGAACATGTCCGGCGCCAGCTCGGTCAGTTGCAGACACAGGGTTGAGCCAATTGTGACGCAGTGTCGAACCGACCCTCCCCGGTCGGTGACCCCGGTGCCATGACGGTGTGTCATGGCTGAGGGGGATGGAGTGGCCGACCACGAGATTCGCGTACGGCTGGACCGGACCGCGAGCGAGAGCGACATCGGCGCGCTGAAGAAGTGGCTGGAGCGGGAGACACCACTCGACCGGTTGGCGCGCACCGGCGAGCTGCGGATCGACGTCCGCAGACGCACCGACGCCGAACCGGGTGCCCCGATGGGCATCGGCTCGGAGATCGTCGTGCACTTGGTCGATGCGGGCACGTCCGTCGTGTTTGGGGAGCTGGTGCAACAGGTGAGGCTCGCCGTCCAGGCCTGGCGTTCCAACCGCCGGGACGTCGAGAACGGTGAACCGCCCGGCGCCGACGTCGACGGTGTGGGACCCGACGACAGGTAGGCCGCCCGGTGAGCCGCTTCGACGGGCGTGGCAAGGTGAACCGCGCGCTGCTGGTCGGCGTGTCCGAGTACAACCACACGAAGCCGCCGCACGGGGTGCCCGGCGACCTTCCGGCCGTGCGGCACAACCATGAGGGACCTGCGGGGACATGAGGGGCCTGCGGGACATGAGGGGCCTGCGGGCTGTGCGGGCCGTGGGGCGGACCGCGGCGCTGCTGGCGCTGCTCCTGTCGGCCGCCTGCTCGGGCGGGCCGCAGCCGCCCTCCGACGAGGAGGTGCCAGGCCAGATCGTGATAGCCAGCGGCCGGGACGTCACCGGCAAGAACGGCGTACGCGAGCAGCTCATCGACGCCTGGAACCGGCAGCAGGAACTGCAGCACACCCGCTACAGCGCCCGGCTGGTCGAACTGCCCGGCAGCGCCGACGAACAGCGCAGCCAGCTGCTCGGCGCCCTCCAGTCCGGCAGCGCGACCTACGACGTGGTCAACCTGGACGTGACCTGGGTACCGGAGTTCGCCGCCGCGCACCTGGTGCGCCCGCTGCCGGACGGCATGATCGACGCCGACGTCATTCCGTCCGTGGCCGACACCGCCCGCTGGGACGGACGGGTGTACGCGGCGCCGTTCAACAGCGACGTCGGCCTGCTCTACTACCGGCGGGACTGGCTGCGTCGGGCCCGCGTGCAGCAGACCGACCTGAGCGGCGGCATCAGCTGGACCCAGCTCGGCACCCTGTTCGGCGACAGCGCACCGGACGACGAGACGCTGGCGAGAAGACTGGACAAGGCCCTCCGCAAGGCCCTGCCGGACTGACGGGACCGACCGGACCGAGGGGACTGGTCGGGACCGACCGGACCGAGGGGACTGGCGGGCCCGAGGGACCGAGGGGACTGGCGGGGCCGAGGGACCGAGGGGGGTGGCGGGACCGACCGGACCGGCCGGAGCGTCCGCCCGTCAGCCGCCCTGGGGAAGGTGCAGGACGGTCGCGGCCACCCGGTCGGCGGTGGGCCGCAGGTCCGCCGCCTTGGCCGGGCCGGCGTTGGCGGCCAGCAGCAGGGCGACCACCGCGACGACGGCTGCGCCGAACCCTCTGGCATGACGCTCGGAGATGTGTCGGAGCACGGCCACCTCTCAACGGCACGGGTTAAACGCGTTTAATCCCCGGTTTAACCTAGGGGCGGGCGAGGGGCAACGGCAAGGGCTGCAGGGGGAGTTGGCGATGCAGGAGCGGGACGATCCGGAGACCGTCGGGCGCCGGGTGCAGCGGTTGCGGGCGGAGCGCGGGATGACGCAGAGGCAGCTCGCCGAGCCCGCCTACACGCCGGCCTACATATCCACCCTGGAGGCCGGGCGGGTGCGGGCCTCCGAGGCGGCGCTGCGGCACATCGCCGAGCGGCTCGGGGTGGCGTACCAGGAACTGGTCACCGGGCGTCCGGCCCGCCTCGCCACCGACCTGCGCCTCCGGCTCACCGAGGCCCAGCGCGCGCTCGCCACCGGGGAGGCCGCGCGGGCGGCCGAGCAGTACGCCGCACTGCTCGCCGAGGCCGAGGAGCACGACCTCGTGGACGCGCAGGCCGCCGCCCTGCTCGGACTCGGCGAGTGCGCCCTGGACACCGGCGAACTGGCCGCCGCCCGCCACCACTTCGAGCGCTGCGAGCACGTGCTCGCCGACGCGCCGCTGCCCGCCCGGGTGCCCGCGCTGCGCGGACGCGCCGTCTCCCACTACCTCGCCGGGGAACTCCGTTACGCCGTCTACCTCCTCGAGTCCACCCTCGACGAGCTGAACCGGGGCGGACTGCACGACCCCGACGCGCTGCTGCTGCTGTACGCCGGCATCATCGGGCCGTACATGGACATGGGCGCGCACGCGCGGGCCGCCCAGGCCGCCGAGTTCGCGCTCGCGCTCGCCCCGCAGGCCGGCGACCCCGCGCTCGTCGCCCGCATGCACCGGTCCGTCGCCCGCACCCTGCTCGCCGAGGGCCGTGTCGCCGAGGCCGACGCCTCCCTCGCCAAGGCCGCCGAGCTGTACCGGACACTGCAACTGCGGACCGAACTCGCCAACTGCCACTGGATGCGCGGCTACGTGTACGCGCAGAACGGCGAACTCGAGCGCGCCGAGCAGGAGTTGCGGCAGGCCCTGGCCATGTTCGCGGCCGGGCGCGCCGCCCTCTACGGCAGCCAGGCCGCCGTCGAGCTCGCCGACGTGCTGCACCGGCGCGGGAAGTCCGAGGAGGCGGCCGGACTGCTGCACCACGTCCTCAGCGACCTCAGCCCCGACCGCGGCGCCCTGCACTCCGCCGCCGCCCACCGCCTGCTCGGCATCATCGCCGAGGACGCCCGCGACACGGAGGCCGCCGAGGAGCACTACGTACGCGCCCTGAGCCTGCTGGAGCGGGCGGGCGCCGCCGGCGACCTGGCCGACCTGTGCCGGCTGCTCGGCGACCTGCTGCGCCGCACCGGCCGGGTGGAGGCGGCGCTGGACGCGTACCGGACCGGGCTCGGACACCGTACGGCGCCCGGCACCACCACCCTCGGGCCCGCCCCCGCACAGCCTCCTGTGTGACCCGTCCGGGCCGGCGCTCGCCGCCGCGGGGTTCCGGCGGATGCGGCGCCCGTCCTGCCATCCGTATCTCATCCGTGTCTCATCGGTATCGCATCGGTATCGCATCCGTATCGCATTCGTACGAGACGCGGGGGCGGGCGCGGCCGGAACAGGCGTTTCGGGCCTGGGGCCACGGGTAGTCGGGCGGCGTCCGGGCCACGGGCGGCAGCGCCCCGTACCGGAACCCCCGGACGACGAAGGCCCTCCTGCGAGTGAAGGAGGCGGTGGCAGTGGGGCCCAGGTCCGAGCCTCCAGACAGCCCCGGTGACGCCGGACGGGACCGGGCACCCGGCGTCGAGGCGATCGCCGAGTGGCTGCGCGACACCGGCCCCGGGGAGATCCCGGCCCGCCTGTGCAACGTCGCGGTCAGCCTGCTGCCGGTGACGAGCGCCGGCGTGACGCTGCACACGGACGGCCTGCCGGTGCGGCTGGGCGCCAGCGACGCACAGGCCGCCTACCTGGAGGACGTCGAGGCGACGCTGGGCGAGGGGCCGGGGCACGCCGCCCTGGAGGCCGGCGAGGCCGTGCTCGCCTGCGACCTGGCGACCGGCACGGACGCCCGGCGCTGGCCCGTCTTCGCCCAGAAGGCCACGGCCGCCGGGATCCGGGCGATGTACTCGATGCCGCTGGGCAACGAGACGGTGTGCGTGGGCACGCTCGACCTCTACCGCGACACCCCCGGCCGGCTCAGCGACCGCGACCTGCACACCGCGCGGCTCATGGCCAGGGTCGTGACGGCAGCCCTGCTGATCATGCCGTGGGGGGACGACGACGGCCGGGACGGGGTGCGCTGGCCGGCCGGCCTGGCCCGTGAGCAGGACGAGGTCTACCAGGCCACCGGCATGGTCATGGCACAGCTCGGCGTCTCCGCGGAGGAGGCCCTGGCCCGGCTGCGCGGCCACGCCTTCGCCCGCGACCGCACCGTCGTCGACGTGGCCCGCGACGTGGTGGAACACCACCTGCGCTTCGACCACGAGTGAGGCGGAAACGCGGTCCCCGGCCAGGCCGGTCCGGCGCGGGCGTCGCCCTCTCGCCCTGTCCGGGGCCGCCCACGGCCCGGCCCCGGCCTAGATCTCCGCCCGCCCCTGCCTGCGTACGTCGGTCAGACGCCGCACCGCCGTCTCGACGGCCGTGCGGGTCGTGTCGGGGGAGACGGCACCCAGGCCGCCGTCGGTGAGGACGACGGTGTCCGCGCCTGCCCGGACGACGGCGACGTCCAGCGTGAGAACGCTCCGCTCGCCGTAGTCGGTCTGGCCGCTCAGCGTGACCCGCAGGCCCTGGCGGGCGTCCCCGGCCTCCGGCAGGACGGCCTCGGTGACCTTGACGTCCTGCACGTAGCCCTGGGCGGTGGCCGCCGTGAACCCGGCGCACTCGCGCGGCAGCGTCCGCAGCCAGGCCAGCTTCCGGTCGACGGCCGAGGGCGCGAGGGCGCGGACCTGCTGGCGCAGCTGGGACCCGTCCACGGCGTCGTCGAGACCGGTCTCGGCGACGACGCGCGCACCGGCGCCGAACAGGTCGTCGGTGTACAGGGCGTCGAGGAGCCGCCCGCAGTCCGGCGCCTTGGCGGTGGCCTTCAGCAGCCCGTCCCGCCAGGTCGCGGCCCCCTGGGTGGGGGTCCAGGACGGGCCGAGGTCGGCCGGGGTGAGCAGGGCGGCCTGCGCCTGGTCCCGGGTGAGCGGGCGCGAGGAGAGGGCGTCGGCCGGGGAGGGCGTGGCGGCGCGGGAGGCGGCGGGCGTGGGCTGCCGCGACGCCGACGGGCCGGCCGTGCAGGCCGCCGCGGCCGGCAGGACGCCCGCGCAGAGCGCGGAGACGACGAGGACGCGGGCCGGGGTGCGGGTCATCGGGGCCTCCTGAGCCGGGCAGCTTCCAAGATCGGTACGTCTTCCACGGGACCACCGCCTCCCGGCCCCCACCAGTGCGCCGGGCCGTCCGGGTTACGGCACCGCCCCACCCGCCCGCCACCGAGCCCCGACCGCGCGTCGCGGGTCGGCCGTCGCGGGTTGGCTGCGGCTGTGGCGGGTTGGCTGTGGCTGGTTGGCCGCCGCCCCTCGGCCGCCGTCTGTCGGCCGCCGCCCCACGGCCGCCGCCGAGAACCCGCCGCGCGTCACGGATGGCCGTCACGGGTCGGCCGTCGCCGGTCGGCCGTCACCGGTGGCCCGTGTCACCCGTGGCCCGTCGCCGGTCGCCGGTCGCCGGTCGCCGGTCGCCGGTTGGCTGTGGCTGCTTGGCGGTCGGCGATCGCCGGTCGGCGGTCGCCCGTCGTGCCGCCGCCGAGAACCCGTCGCTGGTTGGCGGTCGCCAGTCGTCAGGTGCCTGGTCCGTGCCTGTCCGCTGTCGCCCAAGGCCTGTCGGGCGTCGCCAGGCGCCCGTTGCGCGCCGGCCCTCGGCCGCCGTCTGTCGGCCGCCGCCGAGAACCCGCCGCCTGTCGCCGGTTGGCTGTCGGCCGTCGCCTCTCGGTCATCGCCACTGGCCCGTCGCCGGTCACCAGGTGCCCGGCCTGGTTCATGGCCTGTCGTCTGTCGCCCGTGGCCCGTCGGTCGTCGTCCGTCTCCCGTCGGTCAACGTCGGTCGTCGTCTGTCTCCCGTCGGTCAACGTCGGTCGTCGACAGGTGCCCGTTGCCTGGCAGCCGTCGCCCATTGGCCGTGGCTCGTGGCCGGTTGGTCGTTGGTCGTTGGCCATTGGGCGTCGCCGGTCGCCAGTCGCCAAGTGCCTGGCGACCTGGCCCGTGCCTGGCGACTGTGGCCCGTGGCCCGTGCTCATGGCCCGTCGCCGGTCACCAGGTGCCTGGCGACCTGGCCCAGGGCCCGTTGCCTTTCGCCTGTGTCCCGTGGCCCCCGGCCCGGCGCCCGGCGGCCTCGCCTGCGGCGACTCCGTGCAGCGCGCCCGCCTGTCTCCGCCCGGCGGTGCCGGAGCGTGTCCGTACCAGGCCATGGGCGGTGCGCGGGCCGTGCGTGGGCGGCCATGGGCGGCCAAGGGGGCGGACGGGTGTCGTACGGCTGCGGAGCGGCCGGGAGCCATACGGCTGCGGGGCAGCTGGCGGTGCCCGGGAGCCCGTCGGCCGGCGAACGGCCGGACCGGATCGCCGCCCGGCGACGCGGTCGGCGTCGCCGCACGGATCGCCGCCCGCGGTGACGGGTGCGCGGTGACGGGTGCGCGGTGACGGGTGCGCGGTGACGGGTGCGCGGTGACGGGTGCGCGGTGACGGGTGCGCGGTGACGGGCCTGCGGTGACGGGTCCGCGGTGACCGGCTGACAGCGGCTGCGTAAGGTCACTGTCCGAGGAGAGAGGAGCCTGCCGTGACCGGTCAGCCCATACCGGTGATCATCGACTGCGACACCGGTGTAGACGACGCCCTGGCCCTGCTGTTCGCCGTCCGCCATCCCGGGCTCGACCTGCGGGCGGTCACCTGCGTCGCCGGTAACACGGACGTGGACGGCGTCGTCCGCAACACGCTGACCGTGCTGGAGCAGGCGGGCGCCCCCGACATCCCCGTCGGCCGGGGCGCCGAGCGCCCGCTGATCGAGCCCGTCCGGTCGGCGCGGCACGTGCACGGCGACGACGGCATGGGCGACCTCGGCCTGCCCGCGCCGGCCCGCACCCCGTCCGGCCTGGACGCGGTGACCCTGCTGCGCCGGGAGATTCTCGGCTCGCCGCGCCCGGTGACCCTGATCCCCACCGCGCCCCTGACCAACATCGCCCTGCTGCTGCGCACCCACCCCGAGGTGACCCGCAACATCGAGCGGATCGTCTTCATGGGCGGTGCGGTGGCGACCGGCAACGCCACGCCGGTCGCCGAGTTCAACGTCTGGCACGACCCGGAGGCGGCCGCGATCCTGCTCACCGCGGGCGTGCCGATCACCATGTACGGCCTCGACGTGTTCCAGCGGGTCGTCGTGCCGGCCGCAGAGGTACGGCGCCTGCGGGCGAGTACGGAACCGGGCGCCCGCCTGGCCGGCGAACTGCTCGCCCACCGCCCCTCCGCGCCCGACCCCGACGGCGACGACCCGGCCGGCGGCCTCGGCGACGCGGGCGCCGTCTGCTCGGTCGCCGACCCGGCCGGCATCACCACCCGGCTGCTGCCCGTCGAGGTCTCCCTCGCCCCCGGCCCGACCCGCGGCCAGACCGTCGTCGACCGGCGCGCCCGCCCCGGCGAGTCCGAGATCCACGAGGGCGGCCGCGGCCGGCCGTTGGTGGACGTGGCCCTGGACGTCGACGTCCCCCGCTTCGTCCGCCTGTACCTGTCGACGGTGGAACGGGGGACCAGCCGCTCCTGACCCGCCCTTCCGGCCGCGCTCAGTCCGCCTTCGCCGGCCGGGCCGCCCAGCGTTGCTCCACCCTGGCCAGGCGCCAGTACGTCACGGCCACCGCCCAGACGACCACGAACAGGCCGACGATGACGTAGCCGACGTCGCCGACGTCGAGACCGGCCAGCTGCATCGTGCCGATGACGAAGGCGACGGCGATGGACAGGCCGGTGATGGTGACGTTGTAGTAGACCTTGCGCACGGGGTTGGAGAAGGCCCACTGGTAGGCGAAGTTCATGAACGTGCCGTCGAGCGTGTCGAACAGGCACATCCCCGCGGTGAACAGCAGCGGCAGGCACAGCACCGCGTACCACGGCAGGCCGGCCGCCGCGCCCGAACCGGCCATCGCCAGCAGCACCACCTCGGTGGCCGTCTCGAAGCCGAGCCCGAACAGGAAGCCGACCGCGTACATCTGGCCGGGGCGGGAGACCGACCGGGTGAGGCGGCCGAGGAAGCGGTTCACGAACCCCCGTGACTCCAGGTGCCGTTCGAGTTCCCGCTCGTCGTACGTGCCCGCCCGCATCACCCGGAAGACCTTCAGGATGCCCACCAGGGCGACCAGGTTGAGCGCGGCGATGAGATACAGGAACGTGCCGGCGACCGTCGTCCCCATGAAGCCGAGGACCTGGTGGACGGACGAGTCGCGGTTGGTCACCCGGTCGGCGAGGTGCGTGCCGCCCGCGGTCATCGCCGCCAGCACGATCACCACGCTGGAGTGCCCGAGCGCGAACCAGAACCCCACCGACACCGGCCGCTTGCCGTCGGCCATCAGTTTGCGGGTGGTGTTGTCGATCGCCGCGATGTGGTCGGCGTCGAAGGCGTGCCGCATCCCGAGGGTGTAGGCGGTGACGCCGAGCCCGATGCCGAACGTGCGGGTGCCGACCTCGTAGTGGCCGGGGGCGACGAGCAGGAACAGGATGCCGAACGCGGCGACGTGCAGGGCGGCGATGACGGCCAGCAGGCCGGCCGTCTTCACCGTGTCCTCGCGCCGCCAGCGGAAGGAGGCAGAGTTGTGGGCAGGGTCGGTCATACGGTCACGCTCCAGCACCTCGTGGATCACTTCGTGAGCTGCCGTGGCCGGTCTCCTGGCTTTCAGGTCGTGCGTTCCCGGCCCGCCTTCCCGGCCGCCTCGCGGCGGCCAGTGGCTGTCCCGTAGGGGACGTGGACCGGCAACTCCCTGATCACAGTGGCGAGGGCCGCTCCGGCATCGCACCGGCTTCCCGAACACCACGGCCCGCCCACCGTAGGGGCCGGGCCCCTCTCCTGCATAGCTGCACACATGCGCAGGTATCGAAGATCACAGAGGGACGCCTGCGAGGATGGTTCCATGCATCTCGTCCCGGCCGACCGCGCGGACCGCCGCGCCATCGACGGCCACCGGGTGTGCGACGCGATCGCCGCCATCGGCGACGCGGGCCGCGTCCGCGCCTGGGCCGACCGTTTCTCCCTGCTCGCGGACCCGAAACGGCTCGCGCTGCTCCTCGCCCTGCACCGCACCGGCCCCCTCGCCGTGTCCGACCTGGCGATCGCGACCGGTATGAACGACCCCGCCGTGTCCCAGGCGCTGCGGCTGCTGCGGGCCGCCGGCGTGGTGGCCGGCGAGAAGGAGGGCCGCGTCGTGCGCTACCGGGTCGTCGACCCGGACGTACAGGCACTGCTCGCCCACTGCGGGGCGGACGGCGGCTGGGACGGCGGCTCGAACGGCGGCTGACCGGACGCGCGGGGCGCGCGGCCGCACCCCGATACGCGGACGCGCGCGGCGTACGACGGGGCCTGCGCGCGGGGCGGACGCGCGGCGCACACCGGGGCGGACGCGCGGTGGACGCGCCGCGCACGACGCGGCGGACGAGGGGCCGGACGAGCCGACGAACCCCCGGAGCCGGAGGTTACCGGGGCGTTCCGGGTTCACCCGGCGGGCTGTCCGGACAGAGTTGTGTCTACAGAGTTGTGTCTGTCGTCTTTTCTCCGGCCCGTCCGAAGGGGAGCACGTGAACCACCCCGTGCCCGACCTCTCGTCCAAGGACCCCGACTGGTGGCGGCAGGCCGTCGTCTACCAGGTCTACCCCCGCAGCTTCGCCGACGCCGACGGCGACGGGCTCGGCGACCTCGGCGGGATCACCCAGCGCCTGGCCCACCTCGCCGCCCTCGGCGTCGACGCCCTGTGGCTCAGCCCCTTCTACCCCTCCGAACTCGCCGACGGCGGTTACGACGTCGTCGACCACCGGGACGTCGACCCGCGCCTCGGCACGCTGGACGACTTCGGCGCCATGGTCGCCGAGGCCCACCGGCTCGGCCTGAAGGTGCTCGTCGACCTGGTCCCCAACCACACCTCCCACCGGCACCGCTGGTTCCAGGAGGCCCTCGCCGCCGGCCCCGACTCGCCCGCCCGCGACCGCTACGTCTTCCGCGACGGCCGCGGCGCGCACGGCGAACTCCCGCCTTCCGACTGGCAGTCCGTCTTCGGCGGCAGCGCGTGGCAGCGGGTGCCGGACGGGCAGTGGTACCTGCACCTGTTCGCGCCCGAGCAGCCGGACCTGAACTGGTCCCACGAGGAGGTGCGCGAGGACTTCCGCACCACCCTGCGCTTCTGGTCCGACCGCGGCGTCGACGGCTTCCGCGTCGACGTCGCGCACGCCCTGGCCAAGGACCTGAGCGAACCGCTGCGCGACCTCGGCGACCTGCCCCGGGTCGCGGAGGAGGCCCTGCTGCGCACGGAGCCGGGCAGTCACCCCTACTGGGACCGCGACGAGGTGCACGAGATCTACCGCGACTGGCGGACCATCCTGGACGCCTACCGCCCGCCCCGCGCGGCCGTCGCCGAGGCCTGGGTGCCGGACGCCCGGCGCGCGCTGTACGCCCGCCCCGACGAACTGGGCCAGGCGTTCAACTTCGAGTATCTGCAGGCCCCTTGGGACGCCGATGAGCTGCGCCGGGTGATCGCCTCCTCGCTGCGGACGGCCGGCACGGTGGGCGCCTCCGCGACCTGGGTGCTGTCCAACCACGACGTCGTACGCCACGCCTCACGGCTGATGCTGCCGCCGGGCACCGACGAGAACGCCTGGCTGCTGTCCGGCGGGCACGCCCCCGCGGTGGACGGGGCGGCCGGGCTGCGCCGGGCCCGGGCGGCGACCCTGCTGATGCTGGCGCTGCCCGGATCGGCGTACCTCTACCAGGGCGAGGAACTCGGCCTGCCGGAGGTCGCGGACCTGCCCGCCGAGGTGCTCCACGACCCGATCTGGGAGCAGACGGGCCACGTCCGCAAGGGCCGCGACGGCTGCCGGGTGCCCTTGCCGTGGACGACGACGGGGCCGTCGTACGGCTTCGGGCCGGGCCGGGCCTGGCTGCCGCAGCCGCCGGGATTCGCGGCGTACTCCGTCGAGGCGCAGGACGGAGCCGAGGGCTCCACCCTGGAGCTGTACCGCAGGGCACTGCGGCTGCGCCGCAAGCTGCTCGACGGCGAGTCGCTGACCTGGGCGCAGGACGCCCCCGACGGAGTCCTGCACTTCACCCGCTGCGACGGCTGGCGGTGCGTCACCAACCTCTCCGCGACCGCCGTCCGGCTGCCGCCCGGGGAGGTGCTGCTGAGCAGCGCGCCGGTCGAGGACGGCCGGCTGGACCCGGACACCACCGTCTGGCTCGCCTGACCGCACCGCACGCGCCCGGTCGTCACCGCACCGACCTCGGCCCGGTGGTCACCGCGCTGCCCTCGGCCCGGTCGTCACCGCGCTGCCCTCGGCCCGGTGGTCACCGCACCGGACGCGCCCGGTCGTCACCGCACCGTCGGGCTCGGGGTGGCGGCCTGGCCCGACGACTCGCCGGGCAGGGCCGGCGGCTGGGTCGTGCTGTCCACCGGCGGGGTGAGGACCACCTCGGGCTGGCCCGCGACCGGGGGCGGCGGGGTCAGGTCCGAGGAGGGCAGCTTCGGAGGGGTCGTCTGCTGGAAGAGGGCCTGGTCGAAGTCGACCAGACCGGTCTGCTCCATCACCGTGATGTGGTCCAGGACCGTGTCGTTGGCCTGGTCGGCGAGCGTGCGCACCAGGGTGTTCTTGGTCGTCGAGCGGATCTTCGCGATCGTGTTGAAGATCGAGCCGTGCGTGATGCGCAGGATGTTGGCGAAGTCCTTGTCGAACTGCGCGCCGCTGTCGGCGTTCAGGGTGTTGATGAACCCCTGCTGCTGCGGACTCGGCTGGTTGGGTATCGCGATGTTGAGCATGGGGCCGATCTTGCGGCAGCTGGCGTCCAGCGCCGCGTGGCCGTCGATCAGGTGCTTGCTGGCGGTGATGACCGCCTTGCTCTGCCCCTTCTTCAGACCCATCTGGCCGACCGGGTACTCCCACAGCCCGGCCGCCCGCACCTTGACCACGAAGTCCCGGTCGCCCTCCGTCAGCGGTCCCCACTGGGTCTGCGCGATGACGCGGTCCGGCGAACTGCTGACCTTGCTGACCCCGAGCATCGACGGATAGGCGAGCGCGACGAGGGTGATGCTGAGCGCACCGCCCACGAAGAGGGTTCCCATCGCGTTCCGCGAAAAGCGCACCGTGCCTCCTGCCCGGTCGGGGGTCCCGCCAAGGGACGGCGGGGGTCGGACGCAGGGGAGTACGGACGGGATCAGCCGCGGAACCTTTTGATTTGGTAAAAAGTGCGGGGTGTGAGCCAGGTCTCGCGCGGCGCCGGGGCCGCTGCGGCGGGTTGACGGGATGTTGACCGTCGTGCAGGAGAGTTGACCCGTTCGCGGGAGAGTCGAGACCCGCCCCGCGCCTACATTCGGCCGCATGTCCCCCCAGCCCCCCAGATTGCCCGCAGGCATGTCCCCGCAGCCCACCAGGACGCCCGCAGGCATGTCCTCCCAGCCCCCCACCAGGCCGCCCGCGGCGCTGCCCGTGCTCCCGTACCGCAAGCCCACCAAGGGCCGCGACTACTGGGTGCTGGACGACGTCCTGCCCGACGTGGACGCCGTGCGGGAGCGCTGTCTCGCCAGGGACGACTGGGTCCAGGGGTATCCGTACACGGCGGAGACCTGGCCGGGCCTGCGCGCCATGCCGGGACTGGAACCCGGCGAACTGGCCCGCGTGGAGCGGCTGGTGAGGAAGGCGACCGGGGCGGACCGGCTGTGGGTGCAGCGGGCGCCCGGCGGCGGCACCCTCAACCACAACTGCGTCCAGGTCGTCGGCGCGGGCGAGAGCGAGCCGCGCCCGCACACCGACTCGCGCGCGCTGTGCCGGTACGCGGCCGTGCTCTACCTCAATCCCGCTGTGCCCGCGGACTGCGGGACCAGCTTCTACCGCCAGTCCCTGCCGGGCGGCCGGCTCGGCGGCAACGTGGTGCAGGCGCCGCACAACAACCTCGTCGAGGCGCTCGGGACGCGGTTCGTCGCGCCGGACGCCTTCGAGGAGGACGTCCGCGTCCCGCACCGCGCCAACCGGCTGCTGCTCTACAACGCCAACCTGGTGCACAGTGCGACCGGTTACTGCGGCAGCACGCCGGCCGACAAGAGGATGACGGCGGTCTTCTTCTGGATGGCCTGAGCCGAGCGGGTCGCGCGCTCACACGTGGCCGATGCCGCCGCTGCCGAAGGAGCCGCTGGAACCGGGCTGCCAGCGCCTGCGGTGCTGGTCCTTCCCCGTCCTGGTCGACGCGGGGTGCAGTTCGTAGGGCATGAGCCGTTCGCCGTGGTCCCCGTGCGGGACCTCGTCCGGCTCCCGCACCTCGCGCGCCTCGCGGACCGGGCCGCCGGGCGGGGGGTGGGGCTGGTCCTCCGGGCTGGGATGGGGCAGCTCGCGGTCCCGGACCCGCATGCCGAACTGCACCGCCCAGATCAGGGCGCCGGCCACGAAGATGCCGCCGATGAAGGCGGCGATCACCTTGACCACGTCGCCCGCCGAGGCCGCGGCCAGGACAAAGGTCACTGTGTTCATGAGCCGATTATCACCCGAATGGCCAAAAAGGGCAGATTGTGGGGGTATGGGTTTTATCGGCTGGATCATCCAGGCCGACGAGATGGATGGCGAACACGAGTTCGATGTCGCCGGGCGGTGGCCCGCCTGCGGGTGATTCGCCCCGTTCGTTCCGATCCCGGTGAACCCGGGCGGATTCTCCGTTGGTTACGGATCGCTCAATCCCTGGTGGCCGCACGGTGATCGGCGCACCATGGGCTCATGACGCCGGTCCTCAGAGCCATGCAGCAGTTGGAGACATGGCCCGACCTCAGCCCGTGCCCGACCAGTTGCGGAACCGGCCGGGCGCTGCGCTCGGCCCGTGACGAGATCGTCCACTTCCACTCGGACCGCGACGTGGACCTCCACCTCACCGCCCCGGCGATCCAGCGGCTCCACTACGACTTCGCCGGGTCCAGCGCGATCCACCTGGTGCCCGGCTCGCGCTGGGTCACCGTCCACCTCGACTGCGGCACCGATGTCGATCTGCTGCTCAGCCTGGTGAGCGTCGCCCTCAAGGCGCATCAGATCCGGCCCGTGCGCGGCGACGCGTCGGCGGCCTCGTGCAACTTCCACCGCGTGACGGTGCTTCCGCGCGACGCGGGCGGCTGACGCGGGGGCCGGGGGCGGCCCGCGCGGGTGGCGCGACGCGCGGCCGGCTGACGCGGGGGCGGGGGCGGGGGGCGGTCCGCGCGGGTGGCCGGCCGTGGCCGGCGAACCTTCCCCACCCCCCGAACTGCCCGTACCAGAAACACCTTTCCCAAGTGTCACAGGCATGACATAGGCTGCCATTGCAGCCGCGCCCCGCGCGTCACCGCCGTCGAGCGGTCATGTTCGGGTGCTGCGCGGCGCACTCATCTTCCCGGTCACACGCCGGGTTTTCTCGTGGGGGTAACAGCACTGTGCGCACGCGCAGCATCTCGACCGCGACGGCACTCGCGGTTCTCTTCAGCTCGGCGGCGCTGAGCGTCGTCGCGGCCGGCACCGCCTCGGCCGCCACCGCCAACGTCACCACGCCCGGCGGCATCGTCGCGGACGGCGCTCTGAAGCGGGTCTTCGTCGGCGACCGCTCCACCGGCACCGTCAAGGCCACCGACTACTCCGGCACCCTCGTGGACTCGGTCGGCGGCATCAGCGGCGTGACCGACCTCGCGCTGTCCGACGACGGCGCCACCCTGTACGCGGCCGCCGAGAGCACTCACGAGATCGTCGCCCTCGACGCCGCCACGCTCACCGTGAAGACCCGCTACCCGGTCGCCGTCACCAAGGGCCCGCGGTACGTCGCCGTCAGCGCCGGCAAGGTGTGGTTCACCTACGGCGACCAGTGGGACGGCAACCTCGGCTCGGTCGACCCGGCGGTGACCCCCGGGCCCGACGCCGACCCGGTCGCCCTCGGGCAGGCGCCGGACGGCGTGTCGATCTGGAACCCGGGCCTGCTCGACACCGACCCCTCCACGCCCGGCCTGCTCGCCGTCGGCGAGACCGGCGATTCCACGGGCTCGATGGCCGTCCTGGACGTCTCCTCCGGCACCGCGCAGAAGGTCGCCTTCTACAACAGCGACTACTCCCTCAACAGCGGCATCGGCGACATCGACCTCGTGCCCGGCGCCTCCCAGGTGCTGGTCAACGGCACCTTGCGGGACGCCTACCAGGACGGCAAGTTCACCCAGGTCGGCGCCTACCCGGCCGGCCAGAGGGCCGACATCGCCCCCGACGGCACGGTCGCGCAGGTCAACGGCACGCAGATCGCGACCTACAAGCCCAACGCCACCAAGCCGATCCGCACGTACTCCGTCGGTTCGTACGGCACCGCCGACCTGGCCTGGGCTCCGGACGCCTCCCGCGTCTTCGCGCTGGTCGGGACCTCGGGCGGCGGCTACACCGTCAAGGCGCTCACCGACCCGACGAAGAACGTCCCGACCCTCACGGTCAACGCCCCGTCGACCGCCAAGCGCGCCACCAAGCTCACGGTGACCGGCAAGATCTCGGCGACGGTACCGCTGCCCAGCGGCGTGAAGCTCGAGGTGACCCGCACCGACCTGGAGTCCCCGAACGGCAAGGCGCTGCCCTCCGTCACGGTGAAGGCGGACGGCACCTACTCCTTCTCCGACACCCCGCCGGCCGGCGGCACGGTCACCTACAAGGTCAGGTACGCGGGCGACGCCCAGCACGCCGCGGTCAGCGCCAGCGACAAGGTCTCCGTCTCCCGCAACGCGACCACGCTGACCCTGAACAACAACGGCAAGCTGTACTCGTACGGCACCGACGTCAAGTTCACCGCGCACCTCGGCACCACGTACAAGAACCGCACGGTCGAGATCTGGGCCGACCCCTTCGGCGGCGACAAGCCCAAGAAGCTGATCAAGTCCGGCACGGTCAACTCCAGCGGCAACATCACCGCGACCGTGGACATGACCCGCGACACGCTCGTCACCGCGGTCTTCAAGGGCGACGCCCGCTACGCGCCCAAGACGGTGAAGTCGACGGCGTACGCAAAGGTGAAGGTCTCCGTCGCCGTCTCCAAGCACTACAAGACGGCCAAGATCGGCACGCACACGTACTACTGGTTCCACAAGAGCACCGACCCGCTGCTCACCACGACCATGACGTACTACCCGGGCCGCCAGCAGCGCTTCGACCTTCAGGTCTACTACAACGGCACGTGGTACTCCGCCGACTCCGAGTACTTCCCGATCGGCAGCAACGGCAAGTCGGCCGTCTCCCTGGGCGCCCCCGGCGAGTCCGGCATCAAGGCGCGCATGCGCTCGGCCTACATCAACGGCTCCTCCGGCGACAGCGTCAACTCCACCACCTACAGCTCCTGGAAGTACCTGTACTTCTCCAACTAGCCGGTCCGGAAACCCTGTCGGGGCTCCCGCTCTCCCGCACGGACACCGTGCGGGGCGGGAGCCCTTCCGCATGCCGGACGGGTCCGCCGGCACGGGCGTTTCCCGGCCGCCCGTCTTCCTGTCACACTGCAACCGCGGTGGCCGAAAACGTGTCTCTGCATGCGTGCCGTCGCGGGACAGGCGCGACGGCTTCGGGGGGTCGGAATGAGTACATGGGCGGTGCCCGGATACACCGAGTCGCTGGAACTCGGAGCGGGGGCGAGCGGGCGGGTCGTGCTGGCCGTGCACGAGGAGACCGGCATCCCGGTCGCGGTGAAGTACCTCAGTGACTCGCTGCGCACCCGGCCGGGCTTCGTGCACGACTTCCGGGCGGAGGCGCGGCTGCTCGCCGGGCTGGAGAGCCCGCACGTCACCGGCCTGTACGAGTACGTCGAGAGCCCGGACGGCGCGGCCATCGTGATGGAGCTGGTGGACGGCGTCTCGCTGCGCACCCTGCTGAAGCGGAACGGCCCGCTCGAACCCGAGGCCGCGCTGCTGATCCTCAAGGGGTCGCTGCTCGGCCTGGCCGACGCGCACCGCCTCGGCGTCGTCCACCGCGACTACAAGCCCGACAACGTGCTGGTAGCGCCGGACGGCACCTCCAAGCTCGTCGACTTCGGGATCGCGGCGGACGCCGGCACCAGCGCCGGCGCGGCCGGCACCCCCTCCTACATGGCGCCGGAACAGTGGACCGGCGCGCCCGCCTCCCCGGCCGCCGACGTGTACGCGGCCACCGCCACGTTCTTCGAGTGCCTGACCGGCCGCAAGCCGTACAGCGGCGGCAACCTCGCCGAACTCGCTCTGCAGCACGTCGACGCGCCGGTACCCGTCGACGAGGTCCCCGAGCCGGTACGGGACCTGGTGCGGCGCGGACTGGCCAAGGACCCGGAGGAACGGCCCACCCACGCCGAGCTGTTCGTCACGGAGCTGGAGTCGGCCGCCGGCGCCGCCTACGGGCCCGACTGGGAGGAACGCGGCCGCGGCCGGCTCGCGGCGCTGGTGGCCCTGCTGCCGCTGCTGCTGCCGTCGGCCCGCGTCCGCCCGCACACCACCAAGGCCACCGCCCGCACGGTGCTCGGCGGTGAGACGGCCCGGGGCGGGGCGCGGTCGTGGCTGCCCGGCCGGCCGGGGATGCTGGTGTCCGGCGCGGCCCTGGTGCTCGGCGCCGTGCTGGCCTACGGTCTCCAGCCGCAGCCGGCAGCGGACGCGCAGCAGGCGGCGAAGGCCCTGGCCACCACCAGCGCACAGCCCGGCGTGACGGCGACGGGATCCGCCGGCGCGAGCGCGTCGCCCTCCGCGTCGGCGTCCCCGACGTCCACCGAGTCGCCGGGACCGTCGCCCTCGGACACGGCGGCGACCGCGACCGCCACCGCCACCGACGGGCCCACCGCGTCGGCGACCGCGGATCCGGGCGGGGGGACGAAGGCGCCCGGCGGGGCGACCGCCGGGGCCACGCCGACCACCGCGGCCCCCACCTCGGCCGGACCCGTCTCCCCCGCCGTCAAGGACATCGCGGTGTCCGGCTTCCGGCAGACCGGACCGGCCACCGCCACGGCGACCGTCGACGTCACCACGGACGGCACGGGACCGGTCTCCATCACCGTCGTGTGGTTCGCGGGCAACGTCCCCGGATCGCTCGGCGCCCCCGACGGCGCGCCCCAGACGTTCCAGCGCAGCGGCGCCACGCACTACACGATCCCCGTCGACCACACCTTCCAGAACTCCGGCTGCTACTGGGCGGTGCAGGTCACCACCACCCCGTCCTCCGCCGACGGCGGCGCGTCCCAGCAGCTGCTGACCAGACAATGCGAGCTCCGATGACCGCCGACAGCGACCGCGCTCCCACGCCCGCCGGGGACGGCGAGCCCACCCGGGCACTGGGCCCCGACGACCCCGAGTACAGCGCCACCGTGCTGTCCAGCCAGTGGATCCAGCGGCCCGAGCCGGACGACACCCTGCTCGCCCCCGAGCCGGACGATGTCACGGTCGTCGTGCCGCCGACGGATATGGACGCCACTGCCGTGGCGCCGCCGACGGACGTGGACGCGACCGTTGTGGCACCGCCCATGGACGTGGACGCCACTGTTGTCGCGCCGCCCACGGATGCGGACGAGACCGTCGTCGCGCCGCCCACGGATGCGGACGCCACCGTCGTGATGCCGCCTACGGACGTGGACGAGACCGTCGTCGCCCCGCCCAAGGACGCGGACGCCACCGTCGTCGCGCCGCCCACGGACGGCTCCGCGTCGACGGACGTACCGGACCGCACGGAGGGCAGCGTGCTGCGCTTCGGCCCGGGGGTGACCGCGGCCGTCGCGCACCGCACCAGCGTGACGCTGGCCGCGGTGCCGCCGCCCCCCGCACCCCCGCGCCGCCGCCGTCTGCGCCGGCACGCCCTGCCCGCGCTGGTGCTGCTGTGCGTCCTCGCCTTCCTCGCCTGGCAGCGGCTCGGCCCGTCCGTCGCGGTGCGCACGGTGGACGTCGCGTCCCGGCCGACAACGGTCGGGTGCGACGCCACCGCGGACGTCGTCGGCGTCGTCACCACGAACGGCCGTCCGGGCACCCTCTCCTACCGCTGGACCCGCAGCGACGGCACCGCCTCGGGCGTTCTGCAGGAGAAGGTCACCCGAGGGCAGCGGCAGGCCCGGCTGCACCTGCTGTGGAGCTTCCGGGGCAAGGGCCGCTACGCGGCACGGGCCGAACTGCACCTCCTGACCCCGACCACGCGCACGGTCGCGGCCAGCCTCATGTACGACTGCCGGTGAGGGCCTCCACCTCGGCCGCGTAGAGCCGCTCGGGGTCGAATCCCATGCCGGCGAAGTGGCCGGCGAGTTCGAGGGACAGCACGCCGTGCAGCCGGGTCCAGAAGGCCAGGGCCCGGTGCAGGGCCGCGGGCGGCGCGGAGTGGCCGGCCGCCCAGTCCCGGTGGCCGTCGAGATACGCCTCGAACGGCGTCACGGGCGCGGTCGCTGTCACGGGCGCGGGCGACGGTGCGGGCTGCGCGGACTGCGCGGCGCAGGCGTCGAGCAGGACGTCCATGATCTCGGACGCGATCGCGGTGACGTCGGCGGGCGCGTGGTAGCCGGGGACCGGAGTGCCGTAGACGAGCAGATAGCGCTGGGGGTCCTCCAGGGCCCACGCCCGCATGGCGTGCGCGAGCGCGGTCAGCCCGGGGGCGGAGTCGGATCCGGCCCCGGAGCCGGACCCGGAGCCGGACCCGGAGTCGGCCCCGGAGTCGGCCCCGGAGTCGGCCCCGGCGGCCGCGCGGAAGGCGTCGGCGAGGCTGCGATAGGCGTCCGTGATGAGTTCGGTGATCAGTTCGTCGCGCCCGGCGAAGTACCGGTAGAGCGCGGGCCCGCTCATGCCCATCTGCTTGGCGATCGCGTTCAGGGAGAGCGCGGAGGCGCCCGCCGTGGCGATCTGCTCCCACGCGCGCTGCTTGATCTCGGCGCGCACCTGCGCGCGGTACCGCTCGCGCGGGGTCCTCGTCCCTGTCTCCGCCACTGCTCCGACCACCTCTCCACCGTTTAGTTAGAGGCTATCACCAACGCTATTGACCCTCCGCGTCGCGGTGAGTTATAACTTCTAACGAACACGACAGCACATAACAGGTCGTCCGGCCGAGTGCCTGGCCGAGCGCCTGACCAAACGGAACGCAGTGGAGGTCGTCATGAACGCCGAAGGACTCGTCGAGGTCGTCCTGCCGGGCACGGTGGAGCCGGAGGGGCTGGAAATCCGGCACGGCGCGGTGCCCGCCCCCGGCCGGGGACAAGTGGTGATCCGGATGGAGGCGACCGGAGTCTCCTTCGCCGAGCAGCAGATGCGGCGCGGCCGCTACTACGACCAGCCGCCCTTCCCCTTCGTGCCCGGGTACGACCTCGTCGGCACCGTGCAGGCGGCCGGCGAGGGCGTCGAGCCGGACCTGCTCGGCACCCGGGTCGCGGCCCTGGTGAAGGTCGGCGGCTGGGCGAGCCACGTCGTCGTGGACGCCGCGGACACGGTGCGGGTGCCCGACGGCATCGATCCGGCCGAGGCGGAGACCCTGGTGGTCAACGGCGTCACCGCCTGGCAGATGCTGCACCGCAAGGCGCGCGTGCGGGCCGGCGGGACCGTGGTGGTGTACGGCGCCAACGGCGGCGTCGGCTCGGTCCTCGTCCAGCTCGCCCGGGCCGCGGGCGCCACGGTGATCGGCACGGCGTCCACCCGCCACCACGACGCCCTGCGGGAGAAGGGCGTCCTGCCGGTGGACTACCGCGCCGCGGACGTCGCCGCCCGCATCCGCGCCCTCGCCCCCGACGGGGTGGACGCCGTCTTCGACCACGTCGGCGGACGGGGCATCGTCGACTCCTGGCGCCTCCTCGCCCCCGGCGGCACGCTCGTGTCGTACGGCACCGCCTCCACCCGCGACGACCAGGGCTCCAAGCAGTGGCCCGTGCTGAAGCTGCTCGGCCGGGTGTGGCTGTGGAACGCCCTGCCCAACCGCCGCCGCGCCTACTTCTTCAACGTCTGGGCCGGTCGCGCCCTGGCCAGGAACCGCTTCCGGGCCCGGCTGCGCGCCGACCTCACCCAGGTCTTCGCCGCGCTGCAGCGCGGGGAGGTCAGCGCCCAGATCGCCGCCCGCCTCCCCCTCACCCGGGTCGCCGACGCCCTGCGGCTGGCCGAGTCGGGCACGGTCGCCGGAAAGGTCGTCCTGAACCCGTGACGCACACCGCCGCCCCGACCACCACCACCCGCCACGGAAGGAACCCCATGACCCGCCCCGCCGCACCCACCCCCCGCCCCCGCCGCAAGACCGCCGCACTCACCCTCGCCGTCGCCGGCGCCGTTCTCCTGGCAAGCACCGCGACCGCAACCGCCACCGCCGCCCCCGCCGCCCCCGGCCGGGCCGCCGCGGGCAGCGGTCCGGCCGCCCAGTGCCGCGGGCTGGGCGTCGACCCCGCCGCCCGCGTCCGCTACCGCTCCGACATCGTGATCGACGCCCCGCTGAGCACCGTCTGGAAGCTCCAGACCGACGTCGAACGCTGGCCGTCCTGGCAGCCCCCCGTCCTCACCAGCGAACGCCTGGACCCCGGCCGTCTGCGCACGGGATCACGGTTCCGCTGGACCACGCCCGCGCCCGGCACCACCCTCGACATCACCTCCACCGTCCGCGCGCTCGAGCCGCGTTCCTGCGTCCTGTGGACCGGACCGGCGACCGGCGACGGGCTGCGCATCGACGAGGGCGTCCACCTGTGGACGTTCACCGAGGTCGACGGCCACGTGCACGTGCACACCGAGGAGACCTGGGCCGGCGCCCAGATCGAGTCCGACGCCCCCACCGCCACCGCGGCCCTCGGCGCCTCCCTCGAAGCCTGGCTGCACGCCCTGAAGACCACAGCGGAAACCCGCCCCACGGCACCCTCGGGCCACTCCGCGATCTAGCGGCTGCCCGCGGCCGGGGCACAGAAGCGGGACCGGCGCGCGGACGTCGGGCAGGCCGGGACATCCCGATCGACCGGCACTGCCGCCCGACAGCCGGCATACCGTGACACCCGGCGCCGCCGCGCCGGGTGTCCGGGCCGAGGTCCGGGCAGGTGTCCGCGCCTCTGTACGGACCGGTGTCCTGGCCGAAGTCCACGCCGGTGTGGCGCAGGTCACGGGAAGTCGTTCGAGGGGGTCGGACAGCTCATTGAGGTGAGCACTCATCTGCGTACCCGGGTCCGGGCCGGGGAATCGAGCGCGTTCGCCGAGCTGTTCGACAGCTACGCCCGCGCGGTCTACAACCATGCCTTCCGGCTGACCGCCGACTGGTCGGCGGCCGAGGACGTGATGGCCACGACCTTCATGGAGGCATGGCGGCTGCGCGAGCGGGTCGATGCCGAGGGCGGCTCCCTGCGGCCCTGGCTGCTGGGCATCGCCACCAACACGGCGCGCAACCAGTACCGCAGCAACCGCCGTTACCGGGCCGCGGCCAACGCCGCCGCGGCGGCCGAACTGTCGGTGCCCGACCACGCCGACGAGGTGGCGGGCCGGATCGACGACCGGCGCCGGCTCGCGACGGCCCTCACCGCGCTGGCCGCCCTGCGCCGGCCGGAACGCGAGGTCATCGCGCTCTGCCTGGGCGAGGGCCTGGACTACGAGGCCGCCGCGACGGCGCTCGGCATCCCGGTCGGCACGGTCGCCTCCCGGCTCTCCCGGGCCCGCAGGAAGCTGCGCGCGCTCGCGGAGGGCCCCCCGTCTCGCGAGAAATCTCCCGCGAGACGGGAAGCCGGCCACGCCGGCAGACAGACAAGAGGCGATCACCCACACACCAGGCGGCCCGCGCAGGAAGGAAACCGATGAACGCGAACACGTCCCGGCACGAACCGGCCGAGGAGGACAAGGAGGCACAGCTCCTGTCCTGGACGGCGCGCGATCTGCCGACGGGCCGTCACCAGTTCCACAGGGAGCGTCTGATGGCCCAGATCCACGACATGCGGCAGCAGGAGCAGCGGGAGCGGCAGGAGCAGCAGGAGCGCCGTACGGCGCCGGCGGCGCCCGCGAAGCGACGCCGGCTCCGGCTGCCGCGCCCGGCGATCGCCCTGCCCGCCCTCGCGGCGGCCCTGGCGGGCACGGTCGTCGCCGGGATCGTCATGCAGGGCGGCGGGGGAACCCGCGACGGCGGCGTGGCCACCGGCCCGGCCCTGACCACCCAGGTCGGCGCGGCCGCCGCGGGCGCGCCCCAGCTGCTCGACCAGATCTCGCTCGCGGCGGCCGACGCCTCCCACCCGAGGGTCGGTCCCGGCCAGTACGTCTACATCGAGTCCCGCATGGCCGACACGTTCCTCAAGGTCGTCAACGACAAGACCAGCCTGGCCAGCCACGCCCTGCACCGCCGCCAGGTGTGGATGTCGCCGGACGGCACCAAGGGCTGGCTGATCGACCCCGCGGTCAACGACAGCCCCGAGGGCGAGACGCTGAGCCTGCCCGACGAGCAGGGCAACACCCCGAAGGCCGACCTGAACAGCCCGTCGTACGACTACCTCACCAAGCTCCCCGCCGACCCCGACAAGCTGCTGGCCAAGATCTACAAGGAGACCAAGGGCCAGGGCAACTCCCCCGACCAGGAGGCGTTCACCACCATCGGCGACCTCCTCGGCGAGAGCTACCCACCGGCGGACCTCTACCCCGCCCTCTTCAAGGCGGCCGCCAAGATCCCCGGCGTCGTCGTCGTACGGGACGCCGTCGACGCGGCGGGCCGGCACGGTGTGGCGGTGGCCCGCCTCGACGAGACCAGCGGCCAGCGCGAGGAATGGATCTTCGACCCGAAGACCCACGTGTTCCTCGGCGAACGCACGGTCCAGGTCCGCCAGGGCACCGGCGCGGATGCCCTGATCAAGCCGGGCACGGTCATGTTCACCAGCGCCATCATCACCAGGTCCGTCGTCGACGACATCAAGCAGACCCCGGCGACCGACGGCTGACCCCCTCCGGACCGATCTCCCGCCGGCCGGCGCCGGCCGGCGGGAGAAGGCCTCCCGGCCTCCTCACCCGCCCGCCTGCCTCCCCGGCGGCCCCGGACCCCGGCTCGTCCGCGGCACGCCCCGCCGCCACGGGGCCGTCACGGCACCCGCCCCGGCCGGTGAAGCCCGTCGGCCCTGCCGCTACTTGCCGGGTTCGGGCCCGTACCACTGGAGTGCCTGACCGGTGACGGCGGCGATGCACTCGAAGTCCCGGTCGCGGTGCAGCAGCGTCAGCCCCTGCAACTCGGCGGTGGCGGCCACCACCAGGTCGACGGCCCCGGCACTGCGGTGCTGTCCGCGCTGGGTGAGTATTTCCTGAACCTGCCGGGCACGGTCGTAGGCGCGGTCGTCGACCGGTACCCAGCCGAAAAGCATGCGCAGATCCTCGACGCCTCGCGCACGGTCCGCGGCAGAACGTGAACTGTTGAAGAACTCCAGCTCGGTGAGGGGACAGGTGGCTATGAGCCCGGCTGCCGCCGCCTGATCCCATCCGAACTGCTCGGCATCGCCCCGCAGAAGCCGGGCGAGCGCGCTGGTGTCGATCAGGAACTGTGCGGCGTTCACCTGCGGTAGGTGCGTGGAGAAGGCGCGGTGTCGGTTCCCCGGCCCCCGCCTTGGAGGGGCGACCTGGGATCCCCTCCGAGACGTGCGGTCACCTTTCCGTGCCGGGGCCCCGGAGGGAACCGCCGGAGGCCCCGGCAGACTCTGCATGTTGGTAGACGTCTGAAAGGGATGGCCGAAACATGATCACGCTCACCAAGGAAGACGGTCCGGCGGACCTGGACGGAGTGACCCATCTGTCCATCGGCGTGTCCTGGGACCCCACGGCCGGTACCAGCGGCGGCGTGCTGGGCAAGCTGCGCCGCAAGCAGGGCACCGACCTGGACCTGATCGCCATCGCCATGCAGGGCACGGACCCGGTACGCCTCGCGGGTCTGGACTCGCTGAACCCCATGGGCAACGGTTCGCTGGTCCACAGCGGCGACAACCAGACGGGGCACGGGGACGGGGACGACGAGACGGTGACCGTCGAGTTCGCCAACATACCGCCGCAGATCACGTCGATCGTGTTCGTCGCCGCCGCGTTCAAGCGGGGCAGTTCCTTCCAGAAGGCGCGCAACGTCAGTTTCAAGGTCTACGACGCGACGGGGGGAAGCTCGCAGCAGGTCGCCGACATCTGGCCCAGCCTGCTCACGCAGGACAACGGCTGTGCCGTGGCCAAGGCCGTGCGGCACGGCGCCGGCTGGAAACTCGAGGTCATCAACGTGACCGGGAAGATCAAGCAGGGCGACGAACACGCCCTGATGCGCTTCGCCGTCAGCAAGTAGTGGGCGGACGGGGGTCGCAGTGAGCGGGGCCCTGTATGCCGAGCGTTCGTGGAACCCGCTCCGGCGGCGCGTGGAGCTGACCGAGGACGGGCTGCGCAGGGGCGGCAGGGTCACGCCGTCGGCCGAGCTGAACCTCGGCGCCATGGCCGAGGCGTTCCAGCGCGGGCACTGGCTCGGCGGCGGCGTGGAACGCCCGCTGGAGCGGTTGCCCGAGGGGACCGGGTTCGTCCCGGTGACCCGGGTGACCGCCCGCCGCCGCCCACGGACTGAGCGCCGCGGATGGCCGGTGATCTGAGCGACGGCCTCGGGCGCGGGCGGGCCGGGATCCCCGCCGGTGTACGACGACGTACACCGAGCTGGTACATGGACTACCGTTGGTACATGTCGATGAAGCGCACCAACGTCTATGCCGACCCCGAGGACCTGGCGATCATCAAGGAAGCCGCCAAGCGCCGCGGGATAAGCGAGGCCGAGATCATCCGTCAGGGGATCCATCTCGCGGCCATGGCGAACCGCGTCTGGGACGAGCCGCTGTTCTCCCGCACCTTCGAAGGGCGGGGCCGCACGCTGTCCAGGACCGAGGTGCGTGACGCGGTCGCCGACGCCGTCCGGGGCGAGGCCGACCCGGGATCCGGAACCGCCGCGTGATCATTGTCATCGCCGACACGTCCGGCCTCCTGGCCGCCCTCGACTCGGCGCACCCGGAGCACGGGGCGGCGAACGAAGCGATCATGTCCGCAGGACTTCTCGTCATGTCTCCGCTCCTGTTGGCGGAACTGGACCACGTCGCCACGCGCGAGCTAGGGCGGGAGGCCGCCCACAGTGCCGTCGACGACCTCCGGCGGTGGGTGAGCCGAGGCCGCATCGTCATGCCGGAGGTCACGGAGGGCCATCTGGGCGCCGCCCAGTCCGTCCGTCTCCGCTACCACTCGCTGGACCTCGATCTGGCCGACGCGGTGAACGTGGCCCTGGCCGCCGACTACGACACGGACGCGATCCTCACCCTCGACCGACGCGACTTCCGCGCCGTACGCCCGCTGGGCCGCCACAAGGCATTCCGGGTGCTCCCCGACGACCTGCCGCTCTGACGCGAGCGGTCCTGCTGCCGAAGTTCCAGCCCGAGCAGGGACTCGGCGATGTCACGTCGAGGGGCCCTGGTGCCCGTACGGCACCAGGGCCCCGAAGGAAATACAACACCATCTGTCGGCTCTCTACTGCTCTGCCGACCTTCTCTTTTCCGCTACCCGGCCCAGCAGGGCGGAGCGGGGGATCGCAGCTGCGTGACCGGGGACCACCATCCATTCCGGGGTCTTGCGGTACCCGGGCCGAGTGTTTTTCGGCGCTTCTCGGACCGGGCGATCCTGATGGCGTCTGTTCCTCCGTTTCTTCCTGAACCAACCACTGTGTGAACCGGTACTGCTGTCGGCGGCTCCTTGAGGTGCGAGCCGCCCAGTGCGGCTCTCAGTCCCGTCGCCGTCCTGAGAAAACCTTGGCTCCGAGGCTCGAGAGCCGCACTGACCTGCGTGTTTCGTACTCCGTCACCCGGCAGTTCGTGTCTGTCGGGTCTCGTTCGACCGTGTCTACGAGAAGAAGCGTACCCACAGCGAAGCCAAAAATCTACTCCGGCAAAGACAGTTTTCACTCTTCCGGCGGAGGAAGAACCCTGTCGCGATCGGCCCTCACCGGTTCGCGGAAGCCGTTTCCCGCCGCGCACGCGACCGCTTCGGCCCCGAGGGCGGTACTGGCGCGGGCGGGCCGCATAAGCTCTGCTGTCATGTCGAACCCTGATGAGCTGCTTGTCGCCATCTCCGCCGCTGTGGAGTCCGAGCGAAGCAATCAGATGTCGCTGACCGTGGTCGTCGGCGGCGCCGTCATCACCGGCCGGCTGGCTCCCGAGGCCGTGTGGCGGGAGCGGGTGGCGGAGGTGCTGAAGGACTCGGAACGTCTCGGCCCGTTCTCCAACGTCTTCACCCGCGGCCCACGCGGAAACCGGCCCGGCCGTGGCGAGGCGCCCACGCACCTGCACTTCCACCTCGCCCGGATCCTCCAGGGAAGCCTCGGCATCCCGGAGACGGGCGGCATGTACCGGGTCGCGATCAAGGACGTCAGCGCATGGACCGTGGGCGATCTCAGCTACTCCGACCGCTGAGACGCTGTTCGATGTGAGCCGCGCAGGCGTGCCCCGCTCCGACGCGGCACGCCTGCGCCCGGCAGCCGCGTCGCGGCCGCACGTGGCTCCCCCGGGAGACGGAGTCCCCGCCCCTACGTCACCGGACGTGGGCCAGCAAGGTGCGCAGGACGGCGTCGGCGTGCGTCCAGAGCAGGGATCCCCCGGCGGCGGGAAGCAGGTGCCGGGTGGCCGTCGGGATCATCCGGGCGAGCGATTCACCCAGATCCGGGGAGTGGACCGGGCTGGTGTCCTGCTGCCCGTACCAGAGGTCGACCGGGACGGCGATGCCGGCGGGGTCGAACGGCCAGCGGCCCATCGCCAGGACGGTGTCACGGGCATAGCCCGCGGGGCCCTGGCCGAACGCCTCGTCCATCGCGCGCCGGAAGGCGTGCTGGAAGACCGGGTCGGTGTAGACCGCCCGATCCGCCTCGGGGCTCGTCATGACGATCAGATCCCACAGAGCTTCGGCGCTGCCGAAATCGGCGAAGGATGCCTCAGCGGCGGCGGGGTCGGCCGCGACGGCGTCCACCAGGCCCCTCACCTGCGGGTTCAGCGACTGGGCGAAGCGAGGATGGGCGAGTTCGTCGCTGCCGGACACCACGGCCACCGCGCTCACCAGACCGTGTGCCGCCAGGGCGAGGGCGAACGGCGCCCCCTGCGAGAACCCCACCACCGACGGCGCGTGCAGGGCGCGCTCCTGGACCAAGTGCCGGATGTCGGTCGCCCAGTCGGTCAGGGTCCGGCCGGGGGCGGGGTCGGAGGCGCCGAGGCCGGGCCGGTCCACGCTGACCAGCCGGACACCTTCCGCGTCGACGACGCCGCCGCCGAAAGCGAGCCACCTGCTGGTGGCCGCCCCCGGGCACAGCAGCACCGGAGCGCCGTCGGCCGGCCCCCACTCCGCCCAGCCCAGGAGCCTGCCGTCCGGCAGCCCGATCTGTCCGAGCCGCGCTGGTTCCCGTACGCCGTAGTCCATGATCCGTATTGTCTCGTGCCCGCCTCCCGTCTGCCGACCCTTTTTTCACCGGCGGCGGCGAGGGGGGAACCGCAGGCGGGGCCTGGCGAGGGGTTCCGGCATCCCGGCCCCGGCACGGCCCGGCCCCGCAGCGGTCATGGCGTGCGGTCCCCGTGCCGGGACCGCAGGCTGGGCGTCAGGGGCAGCTGGGCTGTTTGACGCCGTAGATGATGCGTTTGCCGAGCCCTGGCCACTCGGTGACCGTCCACAACTGTTGCTTCGACCTCATCACATACAGATCCTGGAGCCCGACGCCGCCCTGCTGGTACGTGGGCTGCCGGCTGGGCCGGTCCGTCACCAGCCAGCCGAGGTTGTCCTCGCCCCGGCTGCTGTCGAAGTAGTAGCAGCGGCGCGCGCCGGCGGCCGGGTCGTCGTACGAGACGCCGCCCTGCACGTTGGTGACCGGTTGCTTGAAGACCTCCTGCGCGTGGATGGTGTTGCCGGCGGTCCGGGACGTGATGTCGCTCGTCCGCCACCGCGCGAGACGCGAGTCGCACCACACCAGCATCCCGCCCTGGCGCCGGCTGCAGTACTCACCCGTGATGAACTGCCAGCTGGACGCGGACCGGTCCAGGGAGACGTAGTCGTAGCAGGCGCGATTGCCCCTGTTGCAGGCCTGGGGGGACACCCCTCCCGTCCCGGTGGACCACAGACCGACCTCCGGCAGCACGAACCGGCTGCCCGGAGCCCTCGGGTCGTTGGTCCGGCCCAGGTCGAGGATGTTCCGGGTGTCGAACACCAGAAGACCCCTGCGCGGATCCGCCACGTAGAGGAAGTTCTCGTGCCAGACGATGCCGCCCGCGTGGGTCGGCAGCGACCTGAACTGGGTCTGGCCGGGCGTGAGTTGCACCAGTTCCACGTGCACGTAGCGTGTGGGGGTGCCTGGGACGAGGAAGCTGACCCGGGAGCGGGTGGGCGTGCTCTGGTTCGGCGCGTGCCCGTACCACGAGTTGAGGAGTACCCGACGGCCGTTGACCGTGCCCGCGGGGAACGCGTCCTCACTGCCGCTCATGCCCTGCGGGGTCCAGGTGGACGATGCGGAGTCCACGCTGTCGAAGCAGTACCAGTCGGCGGCCGCGACCGCGTTGCGCAGTGCTCCGAGCGGGCTGTTGGCCGCGGAGCACTTCTGAGTGGCGGTGTGATCGAGGTTGTTGCTGTTGCTGATCAGCTGACCCGGCGTGAGCCGCGGGTACGGCAGCGCGGGGATGTTCGAGGCGCGGGGGTCGGGATCCCACGTCAGGTGGAAGTCCGGCAGGGACGTGGGATCGGGCACCATCGGCCGGGGCGCGGGGACCGGTGCGGCCGGAGCGGCGGACTGCGCGTGCGCTCCGGCCGGTCCCGCACAGAAGAGGAGGGCCAGCGTGGCGACAGCCATTCGGCCCAGCAAGGGGGGAATCACGAGAACTCCTTCTCCACGTCGCGGCCTTCGTGGCTGCGAAGCATTGCCCGTCACCGCACCCTGTCGAACGGCCACGCCGAGAGAACGGACGTGCGTGAGTACGGCGCGTGATCTGTCGGAGAGAGTTTTGACAGGCGGCCAGTACTTCTTGACGCGTGTCGCGAACTTTCACCCGGAAACAGCAGCCGCAGAACCTCGCACCGGCTCCGCACCGGTGAGGCGCCCGGCGCCCTTCCGCCCATAGCGATACGAACACCAGTTCAAAAAGGTGCCGTCCGCGAGCGGAGGGCAGCGTCGTGGCGTACCCAGGCGGGTCATGCAGTCAGCGGCCCCTGGTCCGGTCGCGGGCCGGGGCGTGGGGCCGGCTGCATGAGGCGCTGCTGCACCGGCTCGACGGGCTTGCCGCGGCAGCAGTGTCAGCCTGCTCTGTGCCGTTGTTCACCGTGGTCGTCCGGTCTTGCGGGCACGCCGGCACGCATGGGGCACGGGCCTGTACACCGGTTTCGCAGGCGGCGCCTCACCTCTTGGGGGCGCAGTCGTAGAGGGCGAAGCTGCCGTCGGTGCGGAGGCCGTAGGCGGTGGGCGGGATGCGGGTGCAGTGGGACTTCACCCAGGTGGTGGCGGGAGTGGTGGGGCGCTGGGTGGTGAGCAGCGCGTAGCGCAGCTGGTGGGCGGTGACGAGGCTGCCGAGCTGCTGGGCGGTCGGGAAGGGGGTGCCGCCGGTGAAGCCGCCCATGACGAGGATGGGCTCGGACTTCGCGCGCAGCAGGGGCTCGGCGGTGTAGGCGGCCTGGGTGGCGAGCAGGTACTTCTCGCCGTGGCGGTGCGCCGTGAGGTAGGCGAGCAGGGCGGTGTCGCGGGCGCTGGGCCGGCCGAGCCCTCTCCTCCGCGGGGCGCGGTGGGGATGCTCGTAGTACGACTTGCCGACCGGACCGGCCATCGGCGAGGTGGTGGCGCCCGCGTAGAGCGGGTCGAGGCTGGAGACGGCCCAGCCGGCCGGTACGACCAGGGTGGCCGCGATTCCGGCGGCGAGGGCGGCGTGGACCAGCCGCGGGGAGGTGCGCGGCCCGCGGCTCCACAGGCCCACCACGCCGCACAGCGCGAGCATCACGGCGACCGGCAGCAGCCAGGAGACGAATCGGGTCGGCCAGTCGAGCACCAGCGCCCACGCCGCCGTCAGCGCGATCGCCGCCGGCAGCACCAGGTGCCGCCGGCCGGCCGCATCGTGCTCCGCCGCCGGCTGCGGCTCGTCCTCGTACTTCGCCTCGTACTTCGCCTCGTACTTCGCCTCGTACTCCGAGCGGAACAGCGCGAGGCCGCCACCGGCCAGCGCGGCGAGCGCCGGGGCGATGACGGCCGTGTAGTAGGCGTGATTGCCGTTGGAGACGCTGAACACCACGGTGTGCACGGCCAGCCAGCCGCCCCACATCAGGAATCCCGCGCGCGGCAGGTCGGTTCGCGGTCGCCCGGCGCGCCGGACGACGCCCAGGACCGCGGCGAGCACGGCGAGCGGCAGGAACCAGGCGACCTGCGGGCCGACCGTGTGGTTGATCAGCATGTCCCAGCCGGTGTTGCCGGTGGTGCGGCTGGCGGCGGTCCCCGCGACGGCGCCGAACGCGGTGGCATCGCTGCTGAAGCGGCTCAGGCCGTTGTAACCGAAGACCAGGGCGAACGGATTGTTGTCTGACGTTCCGTCGAGGTACGGGCGGTCGGCGGCCGGTGTCACCCAGGCGATCAGTATCCAGGAGCAGGAGACCGCCAGCGCGACCGCCCCGCCCGCCAGGACGCGCAGAGCCCGCTTCAACGGCGTACCGGGCGCGACGAGTTGATACACGGCGGCGAAGACCGGCAGCACCAGCCACGCCTGCAGCATCTTCGCCTGGAAGGCGAGCCCGACCCAGACACCGCAGGTGATCAGCGGCAGCAGCCGCTCGGTGCGCACCGCCTTCTGCAGCGCTCCGGCGGCCGCCACCAGGAGCAGAGTGAGCGCGGTGTCCGGGATGGTGGCACGGTTCAGCGCCACGGTGACCGGGGTGAGGGCGAGCACCAGCGCGGCGATCAGCGCGGCGAACGGACCGGCCCAGGCCCGTACGATCCGGTGCAACAGCCATACGGTGAGCACGCCCTCGACGACCTGCGGAAGCGCGGCGGCCCAGGTGTGCGGGCCGAAGAGCCAGACGGAGACGGCGTCGGGCCAGAAGGCGCCGGGCAGCTTGTCGATGCTGATCGAGCCGGCGGTGTCGAGCCCGCCGAAGAAGAACGCCCGCCAGCTGCCGGCCATCGAGCGTATCGCCGCACCGTAGAAGGGGTGCAGCGCGGCGTGCCCGATGCCCCAGGAGTACAGCACCGTGGCGACGGCCAGCACCGCGGCGAGGGCCGGATGCTCCCAGCGCGGGGCGTCCTTCGGCCGGCGGGAGCGGCGGTTCGCCGCCCGATGGCCTCGCTGCGCTCCGGTGGCCTGGGCGGCGGGGGTGGCGGTCATGGCAGTGGTCCTCGGATCAGCAGGTCAGGTGAAGCGGCGGTGCACACGCGGCGGAGTCACAGGCGGCGACATCGAACGCGGCGGAGTCACAGGCGGCGACATCGAACGCGGCGACATCACACGCGGCGGAGTCACAGGCGGCGGGCCGCCCGGAAGCCGCGGGCGTAGAAGTCGGTGCCGTCCAGCAGCGCGTGGCCGGACAGGTCGCCCATGGTCGGGCCGTTGGCGGCGGAGCGGCTGGAGTAGAAGCGGTGCCGGCCCTGGTCGTCGAGGCCCATGTACATGCCGACGTGGTCGATGAAGTCCGGCCGGTCCTTGATGATGGCGAAGAAGACCAGATCGCCGGGTTGCAGGGCGTCCAGGTCGGTGGCCTGCCGCGTGCCGGTGTGGGGGATCACCGTGCGGCCGGGACCGTAGGCGGCGATGGCGTAGGCGCGGCGCGGCAGACCGGCGCCCTTGGTGTTGGTGTTGTGCAGGGGGATGCCCATGCGGTAGCCCCACACCAGACGCTGGAAGCCGGAGCAGTCGACATCGCCGTAGCGGGCCTTCTCCGGCTGCACGCGCGTGCCGTCGGGGAAGGCCCACTCGATCCCCAGATAGTCGTAGAAGTCGGACTTCTCGTCGTAGTAAGCGAAGTCCAGCGGGTTCTTGACCGCGGCGTTGCGCGGGCCGAAGTGCGCGGTGCCCGCGTAGCGCACGCCGTCGGCGTTGCGCTTGTCGGGCGCCCCGGCGCTGCTGTACTGGAACGCCACCGCGAAGACGTCCGGGCTGGTGTCGCCGAGCGCCTTGCGGAACCAGCTCTTGAACCAGGCGGACTTCTCCATGCCCCGCTGCCACGTGTGCGGCAGCACCCGCACCCAGGCGTCCGTGGTCACCTTGGCCTCGGTGGTCCGCGGCTCGCTGAAGGTGCGGGTGGGACCGGTGAGTACGGCCGTACGGGCGCCGTCGGTGAAAGTGGCGAGCGTCCCGCCGTCGGCGGCGCGGACCACGGTGCGGTCCGGGTCGGACAGCCGCTCGAAGGCGTCGGGCCGGGTGGACCCGGCGCTCGGGCCGGAGCCCGCGCCGTCGGCCGCGCCGTCACGGTCGTCGCCGCCGTGCCCGAGGCGGTCCCAGGCGTACCCGCCCACCGCCCCGGCGGCCACCACGCCCGCGATCGTCCGGAACACGGCGCGGCGAGCCGGGCGGCTTCGCCTGCCCGCGGGGTCGGAGTGCATGGCCGGTCCTCCTGTAACTGTTGGGTGAGCGGGTGGTGAGCGGGTCAACTGGTGGGCAGGGCGCCGATCAACAGACCGGAGACCAGCACCACGTACGTGGCCAGGGTCACCGCCGTGGTCGTGATGACCGTGGCCGCAGGCGGCTGGCGGGTCATCTGGTAAGAGACCAGGCCGGGGACGATGAAGCCAAGGGTCTGTGACGTGTACAGCAGCGGAAACTCGTGGTTGAGGGCGAGCATCACGGTGGTCTGCATCAGCACCGCGCACAGCACCACGGCGGCGAACAGCCGCTTGCCGTAGAGGATCACCGTGCGCTGCACCAGCTTCGTCAGGAAGTACGTGACCGCCGCCACGCCGACCATCAGCCCGGCCATCCGCACATCGGTGACGAGCGTGAGGGCGATCCAGCCCGGGGTGATCATCCCCCCGGGGGAGAGGTTGGTGGTCAGATAGCAGACGAGCGAGAAGACCAGCCCGAGGGCGATCCCGAGCGCGGCGGTCTGTGCGTTGAGATTGGCGGGGATCACGGGTTCCTCGTGAACTGGGACGGGTCGTGGGGGTGGCGCGGGTCGTCCGGGGTGCTCCGGTCGTCGGGCCGGCCCTGGCGGGCGGCTGCCCGGCGGGCGAGTTCGCGCTGCTCCGGGATGCGGAAGGTGTACGTCGGTGTCTCCAGTGGCGCCACCCAGCTGTACGGCTCCGGCTCGGGCGGCCGGGCCACCGAGACCCTCGGCCGGGGTATGGCGAACTGCATGGTCTCCTGGTCCAGGCCGTCGCCGCCGGGAACGGCGTCGAGCGGGTCCTCGGGGGACTCGTCCAGCGGCAGCTCGGCGAGGCACTCCAGGAACAGCTCGCCCTGGCCGTGGATGTTACCGATCGCCACCAGCGAGGAGGACGGGCCGAGTTCCGCGAGGATCGCCGCGGTCAGCTCCTCGGGGTCCCGGCGGTCGCCGCCGAGATCCACCACCCGCCCGGTGAAGCCGTCCGGAATCGCGTCGCGGGCGCTCTTGGTCGGGTGGCCGATCAGGAACACCGTCTCGGCGAGGAGGTCGGGGACGATCGTGCCCATCTGGCCGTTGCGCTCCACCCGGTCCGGGCGGCAGTTGATGACCACGTTGAGCGGCCGTCTGATCGCGCCCAGATCCTCCAGCTGCTTGACGTTCATCAGCGTCGACTCGGGGTCGTTCGCCGCGAAGACGTTGGCGAACCGCAGCCGCTTGCCCTCGGGGGTGAGGTAGCGCTCCACCGACAGCACGCCCGGGTCGGGCGGCGCGTCCCACATGCCCTGCATGGCGGTCTGGCGCTCCACGCCGAGCAGTTCGGCGACGGCGAGCGCGATCGCCACGTTCTCCTTGAAGGTGAACCAGCTGAAGCCGCGCAGTTCGGCGTCGGTCACCGACTCCGGATCGACCGCGATCAGTCGGCAGTTCCGCTTGTCGGCCTCCTCCTGGAGGATGTGCAGCCGGTCCTTCTCCGCCGTCACACAGATCCCGCCCACCGGCATCGAGCGGGAGAGCGAGCGGGCGACGTCGTCCAGCGTCGGCCCCATCTCCTCCAGATGGTCCTCGCGGACATTGCACAGCACGCCGATCGTGGAACGGATCAGCTTCTCCTGATTGATCTCCTGCAGGGCCGGCATCACCGCCATGCACTCGATCACCAGCGCGTCCGGCCGGTAGATCGCCGCCCGCCGTACGATGCCGATCTGCTCGACGATGTTGGAGATGCCGAACTTGCGGTACACCGGCTCCTCGGTGGCATCCGGATGGATGAACCGGGCCGCGGTGCCGGTGGTCTTGGCGACCGTGACCAGTCCGCCGCCGCGCAGCGCGCCCGCGCACAGCCGGGTGATCGAGCTCTTGCCGCGGATGCCGTTGACCAGCACCCGTGTAGGTATCTGCTCCAGCGAGGCGAAGTGCCGCCGCTGCTCCAGGATTCCGGCGATCCACAGCCCGGCGCAGCACAGCAGGACGATGACATAGAGGAAGACCACGTCGGTTCCGTCCTTACTACCGCTGGAAGGTGTTCTCGTACGGGGACCGGGCGGGCCCGGCGGCGTGACCGGATCTGGCCGCCCGGTCGCGTTCCACCAGGGCCTGGCGCACCAGCTCCAGGCTGCGGGTGACCGAGCCGATCTCGTCGTGGTTGACCGGATACAGCACGGTCCGGCGGTCTCCGCCGGCGAGTCGCCCGACGAGCACGGCGACCGCGCGCAGCGGCCGGATCACCACGACATGCAGCCAGCCCAGGCAGGCCGCGCCCATGGCGAGGCCCAGGATGCCGGCGAGCATGGTGCGCTGCTCGGCCTGCACCGCGGGGATCTGCAGCGCCGCCGCGGGCTCCGCGGTCACCACGTGCCAGCCGAGGCTGGCTGTCGGGCCTTTCTGCGCCAGCGGCGCGGCGGCGTCGACCGATGGGCCGGAGGACGTGTGGTGGACCGCCGAAGTCGCGGTGCCCGCGGTCCCCGGGGCGCTCTGGGTGGCGCGGACGAGACGGGTCAGGGCGGAGTCGGGCAGCGACTGGAAGGCGAGGTAGCCCACGCTCGCGGCCAGCACCTTGTCGTGGCGGTCCGTCACCCAGACGCTGCCCAGCTTCGGCCTGGGCAGTATGGAGTTGAGCGCCTTCACGTCGATCTCGCCGAACAGGACCACCCCGGCCGCCGGGGCCTTGCCCTTGACGGCCCGGACCTGGGCATAGGCGGCGATCACCGGCATCCGGCCCGAGGTGTTGACGTTGGTGATCCCGCTGCCGCTCGGCACGTGGACGAGGGTGCGCAGCGGTGAGCCGCCCACCCTCAGCGTGATGTGGCCGGAGCGGTCCAGCAGATACAGCGAGCGGTACTGCTCGTGGTCGGCGAGGGACTTCCGCAGGACCTCGGTCTGGTCGGCCCGGCTCCTGCCCGGCAGACTCGCGGCCGCGGTGCTCAGGTCGGTGTACGACTGGTCGAGGGACTGCCGGATCCGCTGCGTCGCGATCTCGGTCCGCGCCTGCTGGTCGGCGAGGACCGCGGCCGGAACCGCGGTCGCGGTGTCCGCCCGGTTCAGCACGAAGATCATCGGAACCGCCCAGCAGGCCACCACCAGCACGCCGGCCACGGCCAGCGCACGGTAGCCCGGTCCGCGCCGGGCCGGGAACTCCTGCGGGCCGCTCTCGCCGAGCAGTTGCCCGCGCAGTGACTCCAGGGCCCGCCCGATCCGGGCCAGTTCCCCGAAGCCGTGCACCGGAACCGGCCGGTACAGCTCCTCCGTCGCGGCCGGCCCGCCCCCGGCCGCGCCCCGGGCCAGGCGGCCGGCGGACAGATACAGCCGCAGCAGCGGCCGCTGTACGCAGAAGTACAGCGTCAGCCCGAGCAGCAGCGCGACCACGGCCAGCACCCCCGCTGCCTTGAGCGCGAAGCCCGAGTAGTCGGCGGCGGTGGTCGTGGCGGGCACCGCACGGGAGGTGAGCACCACCAGACCGAGGCCGTCGGTCTCGCCCGAACCGGTCGCCGAGGCGACCTGGGCCCAGCCGGCCACCGTGCGCCGGCTGCCGGCGGCGGCGCCCAGCAGGCTTCCCGAGGCGTCGGTGTCACCCCCCGACCGGTGCGCCGCGCGGGCCGCCGCCGCGGGCAGGCCGCGGTCGGCGGCGGCCGGCGACGCCGTGCCGTGTACCGCGGTGGCGAGCACCGCTCCGCTCGCGTCCAGCACTTCGGCGGCGCGTCCGTCGCCGTACGCCGCAAGGGCGGGGAGCGCTTCGGAGACCACCAGCAGCCACTGCCGCTCGGTCCGGCTCGGGGGCTGGAACTGGTCCTGGTCGGGGTCGTCCTGCGCGGGCAGCGTGACCCTGGCGAAGTACAGCAGTTGCCGCGTCCCGCCCGACGTCGCCAGCCGGGGCGGGATCTCCCGGTGCCCGGACGCCGTCCTGACGGCGTCCACCCCGGCCAGCGGCACGGTCCGGCCGCCGGTCGCCAGCAGTCTGCCGGTGCGCGCGTCGAGCAGCGCACGGCCGAGGACCGCCTTCTTGTCGGGGGTCAGCGCTTTCAGCGCGGTCGTGGGGGTCGAGGCGCTCGTCGCCTGGTACGCCTTGGCCGTACGGCGTACCGTGCTCGCCTCGGCTTCGATCGCGGTGCGCATCGACAGCGCGCTGTCCGCGGCGATCTGCTGCTCCCCGTCCAGCACGGCCTGCGGGATGCCAGCGGTGTGGACGCCCTCGAGGCCGATCACGGTCAGGGCGGCGACCACCAGCAGGAGTGCGACGAGTGAGGCTATCGGCGGGCGCACTCCGCCAAGCATCGGCATATCGGCGCGGCGGCGGATGCGGTGCCGGCGTGGCGCCCGGGGTGCGGAGGGCAGGGCAGCGGGTCCTTCCTCAACCTGGCGCCGGGCGCCCGAATGTTCGACGGTCGAGCAGTCTAGCCGCCCGGCGGTCACACAACCGTCACACCTTCGCCTCATCTGCCGCACAGGCAACAGGACCCCTGTGCGGCGGCGGCGACACACGCGGGACCGTCTCCCCGCGCGCCGAAGGGCGGACCCGCGAACAGGCCCACCCTTCGGCTGTCCGGTCGGCTGTCCGGTCGGCTGTCTGGTCAGCTGTCCGGTCAGGGCACGAAAGAGATCTCCGGGTACGTGCTGCTGGGCCCGTCGAGCAGGCTGCTGTGCTTTTTGCGCAGCTGCTGGTCGAAGAAGGCGGCGAGGTAGACGCGCTGGATCTTCACCGCCCGGTTCGGGTCGATCGTGCCGTACTGCTGCTGGATCTGCGTCTGGGAGATCCCGAGCAGGCCCGCCCACTGCGGCACCAGGTACTCGTAGTCGCTGAACGACAGGTGCGCCGCACCCTTCAGCTTGATGTCGACCCGGTATCCCTTCAGGTGCGACCACAGCGTCCGCCACGACTTGTCGTTGTTGCGGTTGTGGTTGGCGGAGCTGAAGAGCATGAAGGGCCGGTCCAGGTCCTTGCTCGGCGCCGTCCCGAAGAACTGGCCGTCCAGGTTGGCACCGGCATCGATCCGCTTGTCGAGCTGCATGGCGGTGTCGACCGCCGCCCCGCCCAGCGAAAAGCCGAACATCCCGATACGGGTGGTGTCCACCGACTTCGACAGTCCGGACGGGAGCGTCGCGTGGCCGGCGTCCGGGTTGCCGCCATTGCTGATCTTGCCGAGCGCGTTGATGACGAACTTGATGTCGGCCGCGCGCACCTTGAGCGTGTCGGAGGAGCGGGTGCCCGCCGGCATCCTGTTGACCTCGAGCCGGTTGCCGGGGAACTGCACCTCGTTGGCGTCGTGGGTGTGGTCGACGGTGACGACGAGGTAGCCGCGGCTGGCGAGGTCCTGGGCGAGCACGGTGCCCACCGCGCGGTCCGAGTGCAGCCCGGTCGAGTACAGCAGGACGGGCAGCTTGCCGAGCGAGGTCTTCACCGGGGCGAGGACATGGCCCGCGGTCTTCGGCAGGGTCACCTGCTGCGGCGACAGCCAGCGCGAGGCGAGGAAGTGGGCGCCGGAGATCGACGGCATCCACGGCGCCCGGTAGTGCCCGGACGTGGAGGCGGCCGGATACCAGAGCGACACCATCAACTCGCGGGTCTGGCCGGACACGTACGGATCCGTACGGGACTTGTCGACGAGGTGCAGGCCGACCATGCCCACGCTGTGTTTTCCGGTCGGCGCGGGCATGGTGAGCTGCAGCGGGGACTGGGCCGCGCGGGCGGACGTGAGCGCCCCGGCGCGCACGGACTTGCCGCGCAGCGGCAGCTCGTCGTTCTCGGGCGCCCAGGGCTTGGTCGGGTCGGACTCGTCGGCCGAGAACCCGGTGGCCGCAGGCCTTTCGGACGTCTTCCCGGCGCCCATCGCGGGTGTCATCCCCACACCCAGCGCCAGGGCGGCCAGCACACCCGCCGAGCCGACCGCTCTGGCGATCGTCCTACGACGGTGGCGCGGGCGGCGGTGTTCCATGAAACCCCCTTGTGGGTCAACGATCGTAGAAAGCGCGATCGACTGCCGCACACCGTACCGCCGCAGCGACGGCTGGACTCACCCGCCCCGGTGCCGCCGGGGCGATTTCACGTACCGGAAGCCGAGTGCTGCCAGAACTGCTGACGCAACGTCAGGGCACGCTAGCCGGTGGGTAGTCAGCAGTCGGACCGGACATCGCCACCGTCCATCCAACCGTAAGACCACACCACCGACCCGGCGAACCATGCGGTCATGGCACTGGCCGGAGACGCGCCGGTGAGCGGATCGACCGGTCGTAGGCGGTCGACGGAGCCCAGCGTGACCAAGTCTGGCGCGGTGCGCGGCACAGTCACGCGGCGGCTGGCGCGTGAGACGTTCGGGCACCGCCCCACGACCTCCGACCACGGTCGACAGCTACGACGGCCTCCTGCGTCTGCACCTCACGCCGGCCTTCGGTGGCAGAGACCTGGACGAGATCACGCCGCCCTCCGTTCGCACATGGCGAGCCGAGCGGCTCAAGGCAATGCGCGCCACGACGGTCGCCACGTCGTACCGGCGGCTGTAGCCATCCTGCAGACGGCAGCGGACGACGACCTCCGACGGACCAACCCGCCATTCGCCCGGCTCGCGATCGGCAAGCACCAAGAACTCCGCCGTGGCGACTGTCGCTCATCCGGACGCCGGCAGGCCGCGCCTCACCCGTCGCCGCATCCGGGGCAGGTGCACGCTGTTCACGTCTGTTGGTGCCCTGCCGGGCGTGTCGGGTGCTGCTCAGCGCCTCGTCTCGTACCTGGTCAGGACCACGCCGCCGGGGAACGTCCGCGTCTCCACCAGGTTCAGGTTCACCCAGCTGTCCAGCGCGGTGAAGAACGGCGTGCCGCCGCCCACCAGGACCGGATGGGTGGCGATCGCGTACTCGTCGATCAGCCCGGCGCGCATGGCCGCCCCGGCGAGCGTTGCGCCGCCGATGTTCATCGGGCCGCCGTCCTCGGCCTTGAGCCGGCTGATCTCGGCGATCGCGTCGCCGGTGACCAGGCGGGTGTTCCAGTCGACCTTGTCGATCGTCGAGGAGAACACCACCTTCGGCGTCTCCCGCCAGATCCGCGCGAACTCGATCTCCGCCGGGGTGGCGTTGGGCTGCTGGTCGCCGGTCGGCCAGTAGGAGCTCATCGTCTCCCACAGCTTGCGCCCATACAGTGACAGGCCACTCGCCTGCTCGTGGTCGAGCCACCACTGGAACAGCTCGTGGCTCGGCGGTCCGCTCCAGCCGATGTCGTCGCCGGTCGCGGCGATGTAGCCGTCCAGGGTCAGGTTCATGCCGTAGACCAGTTTCCGCATGGCCCAGCCTTCCGTCCGTGGGTGTCCAGCGGTATGGACCAGCGCGGCGCGGGAAACTCATCGGTGCGCGATCTGGGCTCGCCGGATCCTCGTGCTCGGGGCTCAGCGTGGTGTACTCGGCCGACACGGGCAAGCCGCCTGATCTCACCCTCGCCCTGGCGAGGAAAGGCCACGGATGTGAGACAGATCACGGGTGACAAGGCCTTGAGACAGTCAAGAACGCCCAGGTCACGCAAGATCGGCATGTCACGAACGGCGAGACCCCACATCTATCGGGTTGCGAACCCGTGCGGCTTCGGGGCCCGATGGACCCGGTAGAACTGTGGGTGTGACGCGTGCGCAACTGACTCATGCTGATTGGGAGTTCCGGGAGGGCGCCTCGCCGCGCGTGGAGGTGCGCAATCCCGGTTTCCCGGCGAGCGTCCGTCTGCGCCGTCCGGGTGCCGATGACGCGCACGGGCGGGGCTGCTTTTGCCCGACTCCATCGCCGACTCGCGGCACTGCGGGCCCAGCCGCTTCGGGGGGACGGTGGTCTGCTTCACGGCGGTGACGACGCCGGAGGTTCAGAATCCCACCGCCCACGGCCCCTGACCTGGGTGGTCGATCGAGGTCGCGCGCGTGCACAGACTCCCCGCACGCCCGGTGTTCCCCGCACGACCTGGCACGGTTCTGGCACGCCTGGCCAGAGCTCCCGTGACTGAGAGCGCTGCTCGGCCAGCCTGCCAGGGCAGCACTCTCAGGGTTGTGCGCCACGCACTGTGGTGACGCCTCTGCGAGGGAGACGTCCGCGCACGTCGCCTACCGCACGGCGACGTAATCCCCGGTCGACGACTTCGCCCCAGAGGTGGAGTTCCCGTAGTACGTCCACCGCCACGTCCCCGGCCCGGTGGCCTTCACCGTGGTCCCGAGCGCCCCCGTACTGCTCGACGTCACCTTCTTGACCGTCGTGTACGAGGAAGCGCCCGCCGCCTTGAACTGCAGGCTCACCGTGCGGCCCGCGTACCCCTGGTACGTGTGGGTGTCCCAGTTCGCCCGTGTGACCCGTCCGGTCACGGTGATCGTCTTCCCTGCCGCGACCGGCTCCGGCGAGGCGTTGACGGTGACGCGTGTGGCCCGCTTGACCTGCAACGGGAGGTTCAGGTCGTCGGTGTCCTGGGCGTCACCGGCGAGAAAGACCTGAGCGGCAGTTTTCCAGGTGCCGGCGTCCTCGTTCCCGAAGTCAACGTGCCGCGGGTCGATGTACAGCCATTCGTCGAAGTCGCAGACTCCCTTCGCCCTGTCCACGACCTCGCAGTCGCTGGTTATGACGGAGCTGTACAGTCTGTCCCCCGTGTCGAGCTTCCCTCGGTAGGGGAACACCTTCGGCCCGAAGTCGTATTTGAGCGTGGTCGTCATCCGGAAGGCCGCCCGCACCTCGACCTCCTCCTTGACCCCGATCACGATCGGCTTCCCGCTGTTCACCGTGACCCGGCTGAACGAGACCCCGCCCTCCGCCGCCCCGGCCGGCGCCGCAGCCACCCCTGTGAACACGATTGCCGCTCCACCGGCCACCACCGCGCTCCACATCGTCTTCCCCATCTTCGAGCCCGTCCTTCCCCTGCAGTCTGGACCGAGCGCGTGGGCGCGACGGCCAGAGGTTCATCCCCAGCGGTAACTGTGGGACAGGGGAGGGCTGTTCGCGGTTGTACGCGGTGCGGCCACGATTTGATCACCACGGCATCGCTCTGGTCCGGTTCCAGGAGGGACCCCGATGGCTTCAAGGCGACCGGGCTCGACGAGGTGGTGCGGGCAGAGCGTGCGAAGAAGCACGAGGACGCCGCGCACCACAAGGACGGGTGCACCGGAAGCCAGCCGAGCGGTTGTGGTGCGCGAACCCTGCACCGGTCTGGGCAACAAGCAACCCCCGGGTCATCGACCTGGGGGTTTTGTCATGGAGCGGGTGACGAGAATCGAACTCGCGCTCTCAGCTCGGGAAGCGACGGCGCTTGTCCGACCCCGTGGCCTCCGACCTGGTCATACGCAGCTGATACTGGGCCGTCGGCGCGCTGGATCACACTGCTGTTTACCGTGGCTGTCCGCTCTTACGGGCACGCTATGGGCATGCGTCAGGGGCGCCGAGCCGCAAGCGGCGCTTGGCCGATCGCGGCGAGCTCGGTGCCCCGTCGCGGAGAGCGACCCGGGGGTGGTCATTGCGACCGCACCGGGTGGGTACTTTCACCCGCCGTACGGGTCGAGACGAGGTCTGCGGCCGTCGACCGCTTCAGCACGGCCCGTGTTAACGCTTGCATTAACGTGAGGCCCGTGGCTCAATGGGAAGTGGTCCTCGTTGCGGAGGTCGCGGCGTGGTTCGAGGTTCTGGCCGAGGAGGACTGGGACAGCGCCGAACAGGTGGAAGACGCCATCGACATGCTGGCGGCCGTGGGTCCGACGCTCGGTCGTCCGCTGGTCGACCGGATCAAGGGCGCCGACAACCACCAGTTGAAGGAGCTGAGACCGGGTTCGTCCGGGAGCAGCGAGATCCGGATCCTCTTCGCTTTCGATCCGGTGCGCCGGGCCGTGCTGCTGGTGGCCGGCGACAAGGCCGGAAACTGGCAGCGCTGGTACGACGTCAACATCCCGATCGCCGAGGAGCGCTACCAGGCGCATGTGACTGATCTTGAAACCAGGGAGTACGAATGAGCACGGTCGGCTGGGAGGAGACCAAGCGCAAGGCGCGCGAGCGGCGCGAGGCCGCTGGGCTGCCGGTGCGTTCGGCTCAGGAGAAGCAGGCGGCCATGGACAGGCTGACCGCGGAGGTGCGCGCTCACAAGCTTGCAGAGGTCCGACGTGAACAGGCGCTGACCCAGCGCCAGGTCGCCGCGTCCATGGGAGTCTCGGCACCTCGCGTCTCCGCGATCGAGCACGGCGAGCTGGACCGGGCCGAGGTCGCGACACTCCGAGCCTATGTGGAAGCGCTGGGCGGTCGGCTGCGCGTGGTCGCGGACTTCGGAGACGCGGAGTACACCGTGGCCTGAGCCGACGACCGCTCTTGCCGCCCGACACGGACAGCTCTTCGGCGCGCTTCAGAACTCGCGGAAGCACCCGCGCGGGTATGGAAAGCCTTCGGCAACGAACAAGGCCCAGGTGCCTGACCTGGGCCTTCGCGTTGGAGCGGGTGACGAGAATCGAACTCGCGCTCTCAGCTTGGGAAGCTGCGGTCATTTCGGGCCTGTTCGGACGCTGACCTGGGCGGACGGCCGGTGAGCGGTATCGTCGGGCCTGGCCACTTTCACTGTGATTCCCCGCTGTTCCCCGCTCGATCTGGTGCGCTTGTGGTGCGCAGTCGTGCGATGTCCGGCGGATCGTGTTCGTGAGCCGCCTTACCACTTCCGCCACTTGTCCGTGAGCTGGTACCGGCCGAGGCCATGGCGGGCGGTCAGGGCGACAACATCGACGCCGTGCTCGGTGAGCGACTCGTCGATGTAGTCGCACAGCTCTTCGCGTTCGTCGGTTTCGAAGGCGCTGCCGTTGTGGACGTCGTCCACCGCATTGAGGGCCAGGACGACGCGTTCCACAACAGCAAAGACCTGCTCGTCAGGGGCCTCGCCAAGTCCAGGAAGCTCGCCCTCGAACGTGTCGAGGACTACGTCGGTCGCCGTAAGCAGTTCCTCGGGGAACAGCGCCGCCATGCAAGCGCACTCGGGGTCCAGGGTGCCGGCGGCAAGCTCCTCGGCTTCCTCAGCTATGCCGTGACGCCAGCTCGTAGTCGGTCTCTCAGCCATGGACGGGACCGTACAGCTCGGTACTGACAGCGACGGCTGAACATCTGCAGGGCGGTCAGCGGCCTCCGCACCATGCGCAGGCTTTCCAACTGTGGTGGTGGGGGTTCGGGGTGTGTGCGGGGGCGTTCACCTGCGTTCAGGTGCAGTCGGCCATCGAGATGGGCATGTGCCGGTCTCGTCTGAACGCCCGTGAACGCGGCTGAATGAGACGGAAACTGAGACGGTGGGGCGGGGCCGACTGCTTACTCCTCGCCAGATGGGTAAAGGCGATCGGCGCCCTTGGCGTCGTCCATCTGATCCACGGGCGGTGACGGTCGTCAGGGTGGCTCGCCGCTTTGGCGGGACCCAGCCACGCGAGCACTTGCCCGATCCGCCGCGTGTCGTCGATGTCCAGACCGAGCTCCGCCCCTCCTTCCAGTGCTCCGCCTCACGACTGTCGAATGTCACGTTAGGCATGTGAGTCGTAACTTTAAGTTGCCATGCGCCGTTGCGCAGGATGCTGAGGCGTAATTAATTCGCCACGGATTCCCCGCTGGTGGATACCTTCATGCCATAGAATCAGCGTCTTCGGGACGGAAGGTGGAGCTTGACTTCGATGTGGGTTGACCTCAAAAATTTTCGGCATGAACCCACAGCCGTGGCTGGACAACTATGTTCAGCGCAACCAGGTGACTCTGGCCCGCTTGCGGGAGTACACGGAGGAAGCCCTGGCCGAGGTTGTCGCCATCGAGCGCACCGTCTGCCCCAAGCCTGGGCCGCTGCCGGGCGAGGTTGTCGGCATGAACGTCCGCAATCGAGTCGGGCTCCGCGCTGCGGAGAGTGTCGATTTCTGTGCCGGCACGCTCATCGTCCGACAGGTGCGCAATCGAGGCGTTCGCCTCATCGAGCGCGGTACGGGTATCGAACTCCCTTTGCGGAAGATCAAGGTGGTGCCCTCCGTCGCGGAATGGCCGGGTCAGGTTCCGCAGCGTGGGGTGCAGGAACTATTGTTCGACGCACCTTTGGGTGGCGACGGGCTGCCTGGAGGGCTATCCCCCGTCCTGGTCTGGTCGCTTGGTGCGGGGGAGACGCTGGGCGAGTTCTCTGCATTGATCGTGGACAACCTCGACGATCTGGACTTGGCGACCGTTTTTGCTGCTGTCTCGATCGACCTCGGGGCGGATGGTGCCGTCGGACTCGCTCGGCCCACTGTGCCGCCGGCGATCGGGGACGACTTCGAAGACGTGGTCCGCAAGGTGCCGCAGTCGGCGGAGGGGGCGGGGGATACGGTTACCGGGGCGTAGCTCCCGAGGAACAAGAGGAAGAGGTGGGCTGCTGTGACTGACACGGTTCAGGTCTATGGGTACCGAGTCCGTCAGGCTAGGACGATCCGCAGCAGCCCAATCAAACCTCTTGCGCAAATGCTCGGTATGTCGCCCTCGGCTTGGACAGCGCTAGAGCGGTCCGTTTCAACGGGAATGCCCGTGATGCGACTCCGTGCTCTTGCGGCGCGGCTTAGGTTCCCTCACGACTTCTTCCTGACACCTCCTGGCGGCTTGCCCGTTCACAGAGGCTCGCTCCTCCTGAGGGCGAAGAAGACTATAAAAATCGCCGAAGTTGATGCGCTGACAAGTTTCGCTGAAATGGTGCAAGAGCTTTGGCAATGTCTTGCTGAGCATGCAACACACCCGCCCTTGCGCATTCCAATCGGGCTACCAGCAGGGACTAGCCCTGAAGACGCTGCCAGGATTACCAGGTCGGCGCTCGACCTTCCTGAAGGTGAGCCAATTCCGCATGTAATGCATACGGTGGAGCGCGCCGGAATTCCAATCGTAGTGGCCGATGTGGGTATGCCCGATGCGAAACATGACGCCTTTTCGGTCTGGGCTGGCGACTTCCATGACGAGCCTTTGATTGTGGCAAGGCCGGTAAATTCCTGGGAGCGCACTCGGTGGTCAATTGCGCATGAGTTGGGACATCTCGTGATGCATCACGGGATCATTCCCAGTGATGCTGAAGAGGAAGCGAACAGGTTCGCCAATGAATTCCTATTTCCGTCGGGAGCACTAGAGGATGAATGGCCCTCTGCGGCAACTCTAAGCAATCTTCTTCCGCTGAAGCAGCGCTGGCATATGTCACTATCTTCACTGATCATGCATGGTCGCCACAATGGTTTGCTGGATGAAGCGCGGGCAACTGGCCTATTCAAGCAGCTATCCGCTCGGCGGGATCCTCACACGCAAGTCACCTGGAAAGTCCAAGAGCCGGGATGGAATTACTTTTCGCCTGAGCGTCCGCGATTGATCGCGGTTATGGTCGAGCGGGGCTTGGAAGAGCAGCCTAGCGCTCGCCTGCTTTCTTCAATAAGTGGGAACTGGGCGGAGGATCTAATGCAGGAGGTCCTCAACGGCCAACGGCCGGCTCCAGCCGTCGCGCGAGCGGAAAGGCATCGTGTTCGAGAGGTAGAGTCGCTAAGTAACGTGATAGAGCTTCGCAGGCGAGCCTAGCGGAGCAAGAGGCTTTTGGCTCTTTTGGAGGTGACTGTGCACAGCGGCCGCGCGCGGCAAGTGGCTGCACTGAAGGCGGCAGCAGCGCGTAAAGCAAGAAATAGTCGAGAAGCCGCAGAAAAAGGATTCCTGGAAGTCTATCGATCCGGTCGATCTGTCACATTCGCTGCTGTTTCTAGAGCTGCTGGTGTATCAACCGCTTATCTAAGGAGCCAAAAGGATTTAGCCGCTGCGATTGTGTTGCTTCGCAGTGACAGTTCCTTTCGTCGAGTGGTTCAACCGGTCTTGCAGGCCCATGGCGTTGAAACCGACGAGATACCTGCTGACCTGAACGAGTTTCTACCGTCAGATCCTCAAAAGCTCTCTGCTCTTGTGCGTGACCTTGGGAATATTCTTGAGGCAGCACGATGGAAACTGAAGCAGTTGACCGACGCTCCCTAAAGTTTGGTGCTCACGAACTGGCTCGCGGTTTAAGGTGGCCGGTGCGGCGGTATGCCATGTGCCCCGACTTCTTGAGGGCATGCATGGTCAGGCTTGCTACGCAGCTCTGACCTGGTCACGAAGATTAGCTCGATGGCGGGGCACCGAACGAATACACGCAAAGTGCATGCAGGGTGGCACGAGTTCTGGCATGGTGTTCTCTATGACTGATGACCAGGAGAGCTTGACTAGAATCGCCTTCTTCAACCACAAGGGTGGAGTCAGCAAGACGACGAGCGTATTCCATGTTGGTTGGATGCTTGCCGAGCGCGGCCATACGGTCCTCATGGTCGATACCGACCCCCAGTGCAATCTTACCGGCATGGTTATGGGGTTCAGGGGTTCGGGGGAACTCGAAGCGTTTTACAAGGATCACGGCGACTCAACTATTCGCTCGGCGGTAGCCCCTGCATTTGAAGGGCGCCCGCGTCCTATCGAAGCAGTCGAGACGGTTCAAGTACCGGGCCGTGCCGGCCTTCACTTGATGGCTGGCGACATTCGGCTCGCGGAGTATGAAGTAACGCTCGGCATCGCCCAGGAACTTTCAGGCTCAATTCAGGCGCTGCAGAATGTCCCTGGGAGCCTTTCTTATGCCATTGATGTCACGGCGCAGTCAATCGGGGCTGATTATGTACTGATCGACATGAGTCCGGGCTTGGGGGCGATCAATCAAAACTTGGTAGGTATCAGCGACTACGTGATTGTTCCTGTCGCTCCAGACTTCTTTTCCGTTATGGCCATCGACTCCCTGACCCGGGTGTTGCCGCGATGGAGGAGGTGGGCTTCCCAGGCCGCCGCGATGGAGATTCTTTCGGAAGCTGCTTACCCATTTCCAAATCGTCAGGCTAAGGTGCTCGGTACGATCGTGCAGCGATTTCGGCCACGAGCAGGTAAGCCAGCGGCAGCTTTCCAGCGCTGGATTGACGAAATCGGAGCGGCCTTCAAGGCCAACTTGCGGCCAGCTTTGGAAAAGAGCGGCCAGGCGCTTTCGCGTGAGGCGTACACTGCGGCTGGCATTGGTCAAGATATGGCACTTGCATACATTGCCGATTTCAACAGCCTCATTGGTGTTTCTCAGGAGCATAGCACTCCGGTGTTTGCACTCACCGCCGATCAGATTCCCAACGTCGGCTTCGTCTTGGAGACTAATATTGACTCCACCGAGAGGTTCCACGAGGAATTTTCCGAGCTGGCACTTCGGATTGAGAACCTTGTGGCTTCTGGCCGTGGAGAGTCCGTGGGAACCCTTGAGCCTGTGGAGGCTCCGACCGAGTTGGACGGAGAATAATCGTGCCAAGCGCTGCGTATGAAGAGTTTCTTAGGCACATGGGAGCAGCTCGGCATACTGCAGGTACTGCAACAGCATTGAGCGCGCAGGTGACGGGCGCCCTACAGGTTGATGATTTGTTGCGAGGGGCACTTGTTCAGGCTGTTAGCGCCCTGGACAGGTACGTACACGAGGAAGTGCGCGTAAGGCTCCTACAGCACTTCAGTGATGGTAGTTCCCCAACTGCGATGCTGAGGTTCCAAGTTCCTCTGTCAGCGGTCTTGAGGTTTAGGGATGAAGGGGGCGTGGCGTGGCTTGACGAGGTGGTTCGCTCACGCCATTCGTTTCTCTCGTTCCAGGCTCCCGACAAGATAGCAGACGCAATTCGCCTTGTCAGCGATGGTGAATTATGGAATGAGGTCGCCCAAGCGATTGGTCGTCCAGTGTCGGATATTAAGCAGGAACTCAAACTGATTGTGGCACGCAGAAATGCTATCGCCCATGAATCTGATATTAGCCCAGTTCCCCCATATGATCAGAATGAGATCAAGAGTGAGGATGTAACTGGCACCTTAGAGTTCGTTGAGGGATTGGTGTCAGCAATCCATTCTTTCCTCAATGGAACGGGGCGAAATAAGTAGGAGGTCGGTGGAGCGGCTTTGGGGTGGCGCTGCTTTGGCGCGAGTGATCATGGCCCCGTAAGCTTGCGGCGCGTCGGGCGGTCTGTGGACCTGCCCGGTAAAGCACGACGTTGGGGCCATGATCTGCGAGGCTCGCGCCAAAGTGGCTCCGTAACTGGCCGTTCTCTATCCGCTCGTGGAGTCGATCAGGTTCGAACGCGGTCCTGGTTCGAGTGAGTTGACCGAGGCAGGCGCATGGAAGAAGGGCCTCTTGGTAGCTCGCGGTTGTCGAGTCCAGCGAGGAGCAAGAGGCCCTGGTGTCGAAGTGTCGCGTGGTCGTGGTCGCCGAGTCCAGCTCGCCCACTCCTGGGTGTGACTGTCTCGCCCATCGGTTCGGAAACGCGGCCGACCGGCCGGAACGTCGGCCCCGGTACGCCTCGGACATGAGTGATGCGGAGTGGGACTTGGTGCGGGAGCTACTGCCGGTGCCCGCCTGGATGGCGGGCCGGGGCGGTCGGCCGGAGGGCTACTGCCACCGGCAGATGGTTGATGCGGTGCGTTATGTCGTGGACAACGGCATCAAGTGGCGAGCGATGCCGTGCGACTTCCCGCCCTGGCCGCGGGTGTATGCCTTCTTCGCCCGCTGGCGGGATACGGGGCTGGTGGCAGAGCTGCATGACCGGCTGCGCGGGGCCGTCCGCTGCTCGGAGGGTCGCAAGGAGGAGCCGAGTGCGGGTGTGGTGGACTCGCAGTCGGTGAAGGCGGACGCCATCGTCGCCCACGCCACGCGGGGTTTCGACGCGGGGAAGAAGATCAACGGGCGCAAGCGGCACCTGCTCACCGACACCCTCGGGCTTCTGCTGGCCGTGCTGGTCACGCCGGCCTCCAAGACCGACCGGGACGCCGCCCGCCTCCTGCTCCCCGCAGCGAAGAACCATTTCCGGCGGCTGACACGGATCTGGGCCGACGGTGGCTACACCGGCCATCTCACCGACTGGACCGACCAGCACCTCGGAGTGGTCCTGGACATCGTCCGCCGCAACGACGATGTCCAGGGTTTCCAGGTGCTGCCCCGCCGCTGGGTCGTGGAACGGTCCTTCGCCTGGCTCCTGCGCAGCCGCCGCCTGGTCCGTGACTACGAGCGACGCCCCGACACCAGCGAGGCCGTCGTCCTGTGGTCGATGACCATGCTCATGAGCCGCCGCCTGGCCGCCCGGCACCAGCAGCCTCCTGCTCCGGCGCGGGCAGCATGAACCGGCCCGGTTTCTCCTCCACCAGCCAGCCTCGTTCCACCAGCCGCTTCAGCCGAGCCCTCGCGCCTTCGACGCGGGAGGCGGACGCGCTGTCCCAGCCCAGCACCACCGCCGCCCGCCGGGCACCCAGCCCATCGGCTCCCGCCTCCAGGGCAGCGGCCATCAACGCCTGGTAGTCCACCGACAGCACCTCGGTGCCAGCTGCATCCTGGCGGTGGGGCACCGCCCGGCGCGGTCCCACCGGCCCTTTCTGTGAGGATCCGTCAGTCACCACGGCGGGCGCGTCCGCCTCGGCCAGCGCCTCCAGATACTGCTCCAGGCCGATCACCCGGCGCCGGAGCACCTCTTCCGCCTCCACCAGAGCCGTCTGAACCCGCTCCAGCTCGGCTTCGAGTTCCTCCACCCGCACCGCCGCGGCCTTCCGCCGCGTCTCCAGAACCGCCCGCATCGATGGCACCCGCCACCCCCACGACATCTCGGCCAGCAACGGAACGAATCTCCCGCGACAACAGCGGTCTCACGCCTGACCAGCAGAAAACACACATGAGGTTCGGAAAGAGAACGACCTCTAAAGCCGTGGAGCCGACCGCCCCAGCTACGACGTACCCCTTCTCTGACATCAGGCGGCTCCATGCCCTGAGCGCGGCACGGGCGCCGGCCGGGCTGGAGCGGGGCGGAGACAGGAGCGCAGGCCCGGCCGGGGGCCGTGCCGCGCGCGGGGAGCGGAGCGAGCCGCCTTGAAACCCGTAAAGAAGGTTGTAACTCAGCAGTCGCCGGACTCGTAGGGCAGGGCCCTGTCCTCGGTCAGAACGGTGGCTCTTGGCTGCAGCCGTCGGCCCATGACAGGAGGGGGCTTTGAGGGCGTTCCAGGCCTGATGAGTCTTCGCCCCAGGTGTTGAGGGCGTCGACGGCGAGTGCGCGGCGCTGCCAGAACTCGCTGGTGCCCAAGACTGCTCGGACCAAGGGCGCGAGACGCCGTCGGTGGTGCAGCAACCGCGGATCGTCGAGAAGTGGGATGCAGGCTGCCAAGGCTGCTTCTCGTACGTGCCGGTCAGTGGCCTCGGTGTAGGGCACGGAGGCCGAGAACAGGAGTGGTCGCAGGCCTTGGACGGCTACGGCCGGCGGCCAGTCGTGCAGGGGGTCCTCGGTTTGCCGATACGCCGCTTCGACTGCGTCTGTGACCTCTCTCGCAACTGACGCTATCCAGGCCAGCAACTCGGCGCGTAGGCAACCGGGGAAGTCGTACTCCTTCTTGTCGACTGCGCGAGTCGTTCGCGGATCAGGCAGGATCGCGGCCACGTACCGTGCCGCGGGCACTGTCGCGTCGTACAGGGTGTTCCCGTGGTGCAGCGTGTCGGATAGGTACCGGAGGGCTCCGGTCCTCACGCTCTGGTCCGAGTCCAGCAGGGCGGCAAGCATCACGGGCGAGTCCGTGGCTGAGCCGCGGCCGTGTTCCAAGGAGGACCAGTCCGTGTCCGCGAGGACGCTGGCAGGGTCCAGTGATTCGGCTGACGACCGCGGACCGTCCCCGGTCATGCGATGCGCCAGAGGGGTGCTGCGTACTTTTCTGGACGTGCACTGATCAAGAGACTGCGTAGCTCTTCGCGCTGGGAGCCGCTGAGGTTCAGGGCCTCGGTGATGCGGCGGAAGGTCGTGTGGGTGACTCCGCGGGCTCGGGCCTCGGTCTGGAACTGGTCGAGTCGGGGCAGCACGTCGGCAGGGTCGAGCTTCGTCAGCGGTCGCTCAGTGAGCCAGGCTGCCTTGTTGCGCTCGTAGTCGACTTCCGAGAAGCCGCAGATCTCGCGGCTGTTTGCCTCCGCTTCGTCCAGGGTGGCGGTCGTCATGATGGCGCGGGCCAGGCTGTTGCGGCTAACCGCGTCGTCAAGGTCGACTTCGTGGACCGTGGCGCCCTCGTCGGTGAGGAGTACGGGGAGGCCGGCGTCGCGCACCTCGCAGATGCCGCGGACTCCACGGGCCGTTGCGGCGAGCATCGCGGTTGCCTCTGAGGGGTGCCACTCCAGGACGGTGCTGATCGCCTCCACGTCCTTCGACGTGAAGGTGTGGACGAGCCTGCCCAGCAGGGGGCGCAGGTCGTCGGGTGAGACCTCGCCGTCCAGTCCTGGGCCTGCGATCAGCAGGCGGATCGGGGCATCGACCTGGCAGCAGGCGGAGAGCGTGAGTGCGTCGGCGAGAGGGCTCTTGAGCGTGGGTTCGTCGCCTTGGGCGAGGATGTCTCCGCCGACGTCGAGCAGATCGATCGACCTGGGGGCCAAGTGGTCCACGAGTTCTTCGAGTTGGCGTGTGAGGCCTTCGGCGCCGTGGTGCGGGTCGAGCAGTGCGAAGGTCTGGGGGACCTCTGCCGCGAGCCAGGGGAGGGTGGATCCTGCCGGTGCGATCGGCTGGGCCGTGGCCGGCACTGACCAGACGGAGCGAGTGAGAGGTTCCAGCCCTGTGAAGCTGTCGGCTCCTCGGGGGCCCGGGAGCGGGTCGACGATGAGGCGGTCCCAGGCATAGGTGAGGATCACCGCCTGGTCGTCGTCGCCGTACAGGGCGGCGTGAAGCATTGCGGCGGCGACAGCGTCGCCCCCTCCTCCTGCTGCGACGATCAACCGCGTCATGTGCCCCACATTACGGGCTCTGGTATTGGCCACTCACCCTATAGTGGCTGGAGGCCATAGCCACCTGGGTGAGGAGGGGACATGCCGCAGATCGAGGAGGCTCAGCCGAAGTATCTCCAGATCGCGCACTACATCCGTGATCAGATCCTTCGGGGTGACCTGCGGGCGGGGGACGAGGTGCCCTCGGAACGGCAGTTGGCGGCGGACTGGAAGGTCTCCCGGCCTACGGCCGCCCGGTCGCTGGAGGCGCTGAGCCATCAGGGGCTCGTCGAGAAGCGCCAGGGGTCGGGGACCTATGTGCGTAGTCTCGAAGTCAACCGCCGGGCACGTGAGTTGTACGGCCGTGCTCGCCAGACCGGGAAGATCTACACGCCCGGCGAGTACGCAGTGATCACCTCCGCCGGGTGGATGGACGCACCCGATCACGTCGCTGAGGCGCTGGGGCTGGCGAAGGACCGGCGGGCGGTGCACCGTCGGCGGGTGACCAACAACCAGGACGGTCCCATCACCCTGTCCACGTCGTGGTTCGCGCCGGACGTCGGCCAGCGTGCACCCAAGCTCCTGGAGCCCGAGCGGATCCAGGAGGGGACGCTGATGTACGTCGAGAACATGACAGGGCGGAAGGGCAGTTACGCCGAAGACCGCATGTGTGCCCGGACCGCCACCGACGAAGAAGCATCTGATCTGCAACTGGACGCCGACTCGGCCGTGTTGATCGTCCACCACGTGGTCTACGACCTCCAGGACCGGCCGCTGGAGTTCTCCGAAGCGACCTACCCGCCGCACCGCTGGGCGTTCGAACAGGGCTATCCCCTCGCCTGATGGGGAGGCAGTTCGCGCGAACGGCTTGCGTGCGGCAAGTGGCTAATGCCACTATCCACAAAGTGGCTAAGGCCACTTACGGGAAGGGGGCACGGGTGTGATGGTTCAGCGGCCGGATCAGGGCACGCGCTTAGCTTGCCGGGGATGCCGGGGGCGCGGCTGGAAGCGTGTCAGTTCGCGTACGTCGGTGGCCCTCGCCGCCGCCAACGACCGCACCCGTGCCACATCGAAGCGGCGCTGCCTCGACTGCGACGGCAGCGGCAAGGAGTGAGCGCGGATGACCTACGTGATCGACCGCTACCCCTGCGAGGACTCGCCGCGGCTGGGAGCGATGACCTTATGTCCGACCCCGGAGTCCGTACCCCGGGCCCGGCGCTGGTTCCGCAAGTTCATCGCGCCGTACAACCCGGCCTGCTCGGTCGACGACTGCACGCTGATGATCTCGGAGCTGGTGACCAACGCGATCCTCTACGGGCGCGCGGACGAGGAGTGGCGCGTACGGGTGGAATGGTTCCGGGAGGGCACCTCACTACGTGTGGAGGTGCACAACCCGGGATTCCCTGCGAGCGTTCGCCTGCGCCGGCCGGATGCCGACGACGCGCACGGGCGGGGGCTGCTTCTCGTCGACTCCATCGCCGAGTCGTGGCACTCGGGCCCCAGTCGCTTCGGTGGGACGGTGGTTTCCTTCGTGATGGCCGATGCCTGGCCCTCGTGAGCCAGGAATGCCCCGCTTCTACTGCCGTCCTGGGATTATCGCTAGTCTGGTTGACCGGTTGACTTGGCCAATCTCGACAGGCGGCGTTCATGGCGTATGAAGTGGAGGCACCCAAGTACGTGCGCCTCGCGCAGACGATCCAACGTCGCATCGAGGACGGCACGTACGCGCCAGGCACGCGGGTTCCCAGCGAGAACCAACTGGTGCAGGCGTTCGGGATGTCCCGACCCACGGTCGTACGTGCGCTGGAGCTGCTGAAACGGGACGGCTGGCTGGAGTCCCGGCAGGGATACGGAACGATCGTGCGCGGGCGCCCCGCGGTCGTCGAGGAAAAGGACCGGCGCGGCCTCGAAGCCCTGGTGCGCGACGAGTCGCAGACCCCCGGGCGCTTGGTCGACGTCGGCCAAGTGGTGGTCCCCGCGCGCGTGGCCTCGGTCCTAGGGCTTCCCAAGAGTGCCAACGTGCTCCGGCGCCGCTTCCTGGTCGAGGAGGACGGCGAAGCGGCCGAGCTGGTCTCGTCGTACTTCCCCGCCGGCCTCGTCGAGGGAACCGACCTGGCCGGTGGTGACGCGCTGGCCTCCGGCGTGCGCGAGCACCTGGAGGCGCGCAAGAAGGTCCGCTTCGACCATGTGACGGAGCGGGTGTCCGCGCGGCTGCCCGATACTGCCGAAGTCGAGTTGCTGGGGCTGCCGGACGGCGTCCCCGTCTTGAGCATTCTCGTCATCGCCTGCGACGCGTCCGGGCAGGCGCTGCAAGTCTCTGACGTGCTCCTTCCTGCCGACCGGCAGGAACTGGAAGACACCTACCGCTTGAGTTGAGCCGTCTGACGGCTCCTCAACTTGCCCGCGAATCAAGCTTGACAAGTCAACTTGCCATCTCTAGCTTCCAACTTGCTAAGTCAACTTGTCAGGTGTGGGTTGGCCGACTCAGAAGGAGACATCTCAGTGCGTGTGATCCGCGTTGACGCCTCGACCGCCACGATCCTGCTCACCGAAGCGCCGGCACCGAAGGTGCGTGACCGGCAGACCGGTGAGATCGCCAAGGACGCCGTGAGCGGCGAGGCACTGATGACCGTCGGCGTCGTCTACATCGACGAGGGCGAGTCGTCGCTGATCCAGGTCACCATCCCCGAGAGTGGGGTGACGGAGGGGCTGACCGTCGGTGCCCCGGTCTCGCTGCCGGGTCTGGTGGCCCGGCCGTGGGAAAGCGTGTTCAACGGGCAGCAGCGGCACGGCATCGCCTACCGGGCCACCGCCGTTGCTCCGGGCGCCTTCCCGATGGTCCAGGCGGGCTGATCGCCGTGACGGACCTGGTGACGGTGGCCGAGCTGGGCGGGTCGCTCGCCGCGATAGGCGGCGCGGCCTACGTCCGGCACGCTCACCCCGCGGCGTACTGGTCCACGGTTGGGCTGCCGGTGTCGGTGGCCCGGCTGCTGGCCTCGTACTCCTCGACCATGGACGCCTGCGGCCTGACCGTCGAGCCTCCGCGCTGGCGAGCCCTGGCCATACGGGTCACCACCCGGCGGGAGGTCCGGCCGGTCCCGCCCCGCCGGGGTTTCATCCGTCCCACCTCGACCGGGCTGCGCATGCGGCTGCGGCTGGCCCCCGGACAGGAACCGGCGGACGTGGCGGCCTCGGCTGAACGGTTGCGGCACGCCTGGGGCGTCCACGCCGTTCACGTTCGGGACGTCAAGCCCGGGGTCGTCGAACTGCGCCTCGTCGGCTTCGACGTCCTCCGGAAAGTGCGTATGCCCCGCACTCGTACGGGCCTGGGGCTGCTCCGGGTCCCGGTAGCCCTGCGGGAGGACGCGACGGCGTACGTCCGTGACTACCGGGCCGTGCCGCATGAACTCGTCCTCGGCGCCACGCTGTCGGGCAAGTCCATGTACCTGCGGAACCTGCTCGCCGGGCTGGCCACTCAGCCGGTCGTCCTGGTCGGCATCGACTGCAAGCGCGGTGTCGAACTGTCGCCGTTCGCCGCCCGGCTGTCCGCGCTGGCCACCGACCCCGACCAGGCGGCCGAGTTACTGCCCGTCCTCGTCAAGGAAATGGAGGACCGATACGACCTGATCAAGGCCCGGCAGGGCATCGCCCCGGGCACCCCGGACGAACTGATCACCTCGGACATCTGGGGACTGCCGGAGGCTGAACGTCCGGCGCCCCTCGTGCTGTTCGTCGACGAGGTGGCGGAACTCTTCCTCGTCGCCACGCGGAAGGAAGAGGAACGGCGCGACGAGATGGTCACCCAGCTCATCCGCCTTGCCCAGCTCGGCCGCGCGGCCGGCATTTACCTCCAGGTGTGCGGGCAACGCTTCGGCGCCGAGCTGGGCAAGGGCGCGACCATGCTCCGCGCACAGCTCACGGGACGCGTCTGTCACCGGGTCAACGACGAAGCCTCGTCGAAGATGGCGCTCGGGGACATCGCCCCGGAAGCCGTCTGGGCAGCCTGCTCCATCCCCTCCGACCGGCCCGGCCTGGCCGTCGTCGGTGACACCTCGGGCGGCTGGTCCCGCATCCGCACCCCGAACCTCTCCCTCGCCGACGCGGCGGCCACCTGCCGTGCTGCGGCCCACTTCGCCCCCGATGTACCGGCCCTTTCGCCCTTCCGCCCGCATGTCCCGACGGCACCCGTAGAGGCGGCGTCCGGACCGATGGCTTCTCCCCAGCCGGTCACCGAGTAACCGCCCCCGCCCCGCGGCCGGCGCGGCCGTTCCGCGCCAAGTCCCTACCCCTGCCATGCCTGAAAGAAGGAGACCACTTGCCATGTGCCCCGACTGCGAGGACTTCGTGCGGACCGTCTTCCTGCTCGGCCAACTCGCCCTCTACGCCGACATGTCGGGCGCTGACGAGGCGTTCGTCAACGCCGTTACCCCGTCCCTGGCCGTGTCCCTTCCGGAGCCGCCGCCCGGCGCCTTCCTGTCCGACGAGGACCCTGACGACGGCCGGGACTGCCGCGGCGAGTCGTCCTGATGACCCGGCCCGTTCTCCGCGCGGACGCGGTCCTGGTCCAAGCCGTCATCGCCGGGGCCCTGTCCTTCGCCCACCTGCACGACCTCGCCGCCGCCGCAGGGCAGAACGGATGGAAGGCGTGGGCCTATCCCGTCTCCGTCGATCTGCTCCTCGTCGCCGCCTGGCACCGGCTCCGTTCCGGCGGGCCGAAGCCGGCCGCCTGGTGCTGGTTCCTCGTCGCCCTGACGGCGTCTCTGGGGGCCAACGTCTCCACGGCCGGACTGCTCTTCTTCGCCGGAACGGGCCTCAGCGCGGGCGAGACCTGGCTTGCCGCGTCCCTCGAACCTGCCCCCGGAACGGAAGGAGAGCCGACCACATGAACGACCGCTACCTGTCCGTGGACCAGGTCGCCGAGCTGTTGGGCACGACCGCCCGCTTCCCCCGGCGGCTCATTGAGGAGCGGCGCATCCGGTACGTCAAGGTCGGCCGACACGTCCGCATCCCCGAGAGCGCCCTTCACGAGTACCTGGCCTCTCGGACCGTGGAGCCGATTCGACTCCGCCGCGTCGGACTGCGGAGGGCTGCCTGATGGCCAACAAGAAGGGCAGACGGCGCCGTTTCGGGGCCGTGCGTCAGTACCGGTCTGGGAAGTGGACGGCGTCGTATCTCGCGCCTGACGGTGAGCGAGTCCGTGCACCGGAGACTTTCGAGACCAAGAAGGACGCTGAAATCTGGCTCTCGCAGGTTGAGGCAGATCTCAGCCGCGGAGACTGGCGCTCTCCCGACGCGGGCGCCGTGAACTTCCGCGAATACGCCGAGAAGTGGGTCGAGGAACGGGAGTTGGCCGTTCGCACCGTGGACCTCTATCACCACCTGCTACGGCTCCACATCCTCCCGACCTTCGGCGCGCTCGACCTGGACGAGATCACCGCTCCTCGCGTCCGCGAATGGCGTGCTGAGCGGCTGCGGGCAACAAGTGCCAAGACCACCGTTGCCAAGGCGTACAGGCTGCTCAAAGGCATCATGGAGACAGCCGTTGATGACGACCTGATCAGCCGCAATCCATGCCGGATCAAGGGCGCGGGGAAGGAGTCGGCGGCTGAGCGTCGGATCGCCACCGTCGCCCCGGTCGACGCGCTTGCCGAAGCCATCGGCATCCGTTGGCGTCTCATGGTCTACCTGGGCGCGTACGGTCCGATGCGGCCCGAGGAACTGGCCGGCCTTCGGCGGCGAGACGTCGACCTGGACAACCTCGTGATACGGGTCCGTGTTGCTGAGCCCGAGCGCACCAACGGGAAGCGTGCTCCGGGGGTCACCAAGTCCGACGCGGGTGCTCGTCTCGTCGTCCTTCCGTCCTTCTTGGAGAAGGACGTGAGACGTCACCTCGCCTGGTACGCGGAGAAGGGGCCTGATGGCCTCGTCTTCGTCGGCGAGAAGGGGGCGGCCTTCCGCCGTACGTCCTTCGGGCGGAAATGGCGTCGTGCCCGTATGGCAGCGGGTCTGCCGGACGGCTTCCGCTTCTACGACCTTCGTCACACCGGACACACGCTGTCGACGCGTTCCGGCGCGACGCTCAAAGACACCATGGTCCGGGCCGGGCAGTCCTCGGAGAAGGCCGCACTGATCTATCAGCACTCCGACGACGAGCGGCAGCGCGAGCTGGCGGCTGGACTCGACGAGATGGTGCGCGCCGAGCGTGCGAAGAACCACACGGGCGACTCCGCGCACCACAGGGAGGAGGCCACTGGGACGTAGCCGAGTCCTTATGGTGCGGTTGTGGTGCGCAACCCGCGCACCGGTCTAGACAACAGAAAACCCCCGGGCCGCTGGCCTGGGGGTTTTACGTGGAGCGGGTGACGAGAATCGAACTCGCGCTCTCAGCTTGGGAAGCTGATGTTCTACCATTAAACTACACCCGCGTAAGACGCCGGTCGGACCGGTGTCGGAACGCATCGTCACTTTACCCCATCGCAGGCCCCCGGTGTTGAAGCCGGGGGCCTGGGTGCGTTTCGGGGCGGTTGCGGGGGTGGGACTGGGCTGCGAGGGGCGGGAGTTGGGGCGTACGGTGGTGGGGTGGGAGAGGGGCCGGGTGAGGCCGGAGTGCCGCCTGGTGAGTCGTTCCTTTGATCCCGTAATGTGGCATTTGGCGTCAGGCGGCAGCAGCCAGACGCGGCTCTTGGGGAAGGGACTTCAGGACTTGATGGAGCGCACCGTCGTCCGTTGTGCCGATGGGCACGTGTTCAGCACCGCTACGTTCCCGATGCAGCAGGCCGGACGGCTCGGCCCCGGCCGGCTCGTGAGGTGTCCTCGGTGTGCCAGGCTCCGCAGCGCGGTGCCGGTCAGCCTCGGGAAGCGGTAGGGGCTGACGAGGCGGCAGAGGCAGCGGTAGAGCAGTGACGCAGGCGCGTGGGTCGTCCGGTTGTGGCCGGTCCGCGCGCCTTGCGTATCCTCGGGGCGTGCTTCTCTCAGACAAGGACATCCGGGCCGAGATCGACGCCGGGCGGGTGGTGATCGATCCCTACGACGAATCCATGGTGCAGCCGTCGAGCATCGACGTGCGGCTGGACCGCTACTTCCGGGTGTTCGAGAACCACCGGTACCCGCACATCGACCCCTCCGTCGAGCAGGCCGACCTCACCCGGCTCGTGGAGCCTGAGGGCGACGAGCCCTTCATCCTGCACCCCGGAGAGTTCGTGCTCGCCTCGACGTACGAGGTCATCACCCTGCCCGACGATCTCGCGTCGCGGCTCGAGGGCAAGAGCTCGCTCGGGCGGCTCGGGCTGGTGACGCACTCCACCGCCGGGTTCATCGACCCCGGGTTCTCCGGGCACGTCACGCTCGAGCTGTCCAACCTCGCCACCCTGCCCATCAAGCTGTGGCCCGGCATGAAGATCGGGCAGCTGTGCATGTTCCGGCTCAGCTCGCCGGCCGAGTTCCCCTACGGCAGCGAGCGCTACGGCTCCCGGTACCAGGGCCAGCGCGGGCCCACCGCCTCCCGCTCCTACCTCAACTTCCACCGGACGCAGGTGTGAGCGCCCAGCGGGAGAACCTGAGCTACGAGCAGTTCGGCGTCGCCGTGCGCGAACTCGCGCAGGCCGTCGCCGACGACGGCTACGAGCCCGACGTCGTGCTCAGCATCGCCCGCGGCGGGGTGTTCGTGGCCGGCGGGCTCGCCTACGCCCTCGACTGCAAGAACCTCCATCTGGTCAACGTCGAGTTCTACACGGGCGTCGGGACCACCCTCGAGATGCCTGTCATGCTCGCGCCCGTTCCCAACCTGATCGACTTCTCCGACAAGAAGGTGCTGATCACCGACGACGTCGCCGACACGGGCAAGACGCTCAAGCTCGTGCGCGACTTCTGCCTCGACACCGTCGCCGAGGTGCGCAGCGCCGTCATATATGAGAAGCCGCACTCGCTGGTGAAGTGCGAGTACGTGTGGAAGCGGACCGATGACTGGATCAACTTCCCGTGGTCTGTCCTGCCGCCGGTACACAGGTCGGGCGGGGCGCCCAAGGTGAACACGGAAGCCGACTGAGCCGGGGAGTCGCGGCGGTCGCGGCCTCGGTCGTCCTCGTCGGTTCGACGTCGAATCCGCATGGTGTTTCAATCGAACTCATGAGCGATTCGAGTGGTGCGTCGGACTGGAATGCGGGGGCGTACGTCCGGGACGATCCTGAAGGCATGGCCGGGTCCATTCGCGTGATCGTGCATCCGCCGTCGCCCACGGGTGGCCGGCGCGTCCGCGTGGACGGGGAGATCCTCGGGCTGGCGCACAACCTGGCCGATGTCGCCGAGTTCCTCCGTCGAGCCGGGCTGGAGATCGACCCGTCGGAGGTCGTCGGGGTGCCGTGGATCGACTGGCGGGGTGTGGGACCCGAGCGCTGGGAGGCGGAGACCGGAGGCTGAGGGCCGCCGACGGCTCGTTCTCCAGCCCGGCGAGGGCGGGGGCGCGTGGCGTCCACGGTGGACGGTCCACGGTGGGCTCCTGCGGGATCCCCGCCCGTCAGGTAACGGCCTGCCGGCCGTCGCCGGGACGTCGTCGCTAGAACGTGCCCAGCTTCACGATCGACAGCAGGGCGATCAACTGGATCGACGACGCGCCCAGGGCCTTCGGCCAGGGCAGGTCGTGGGAGCGGCTGACCATCATGGTCAGCAGGGCGCCGGCGGCCACCCAGGTTGCCCAGCCGAGGGCCTGCACGAAGGTCGCGTCGCCGCCGAAGAACATGGCGAAGACCAGGCGCGGGGCGTCCGTGAGGGACATGATCAGCATCGACAGGCCGACCGTGGGCTGCCAGGCGCCGTCGCCGCCGAGCTGGCGGGCCAGGGTGTGGGTGACCACGCCCAGGATGAAGGCCGACAGCGCCATGGCCACGGCCGTGATCAGGACGATCGGGACCGCGTTCGACAGGGTCGCGTTGATCGCGTCCTGGCGGGCGCCGTCGAAGCCGAAGACGGCGAGCAGGCCGTAGAGGAACGTCACCGTGAGGGCGGGGCCCCACATCGCGTAGTCGCGCATCTGCAGGAACGTCTGGCTGGGGGAGAAGACGATCCCCCGCAGGAGTTCCTTCCAGTGCAGGCGCGGGCCGATGGGGGCCGGGGCCGAGCCCGCCCGGTAGGTCTCGCCCTGGTGATAGGCCTCGTCGATCGAGAAGGCCTGGGTGTGGCCCGGGTTGTTGGCCGCGTACGGGTCGTAGGCGCCCTGCGGCGCGTGCGGGGCGCCGTCGCCGAAGTACTCCGGCTCGCCGTGGCCGCCGTGGCCGCCGTTGCCGTACTGCTGCTGTCCCTGCTGTCCCGGGTACGGCTGGGGCGGCGGGGGGTAGCCGTACGACGGTCCCTGCGGCGCCTGCTGTCCGTACGGGGGTTGTTGCGGTCGCGTGTGCGGGGTGCCGTGGTTCCGGCCGCCGCGTCCGTTCCTGAATCCAGCCACGCCTTCGAACGTACCTGGTCCGGGAGAGTGGCGTGCCGGACCCGGACTTCCGGGCCCGGCTTTGCGGCCGAGCTGTGACATCCCTTACGGAACCTCCCCGGTGATCGCCCGTGCGGTTTCCGGGAGTTCCCGTAAGGGCGAGGCGGAGAACGGGGTCCTGAGAGGTCGGTGCGGTGTTTTCAGCGGGCCAGGAACTGCGAGGTCGAGAAGGTGACCGACGGTTCGGTGGCCAGCAGGCCCTTCTTCTGCCTGGGATGGACGGCGACCGTGTCCTTCGTCTCGCCGAGGTGGGTGCGCACCACCAAGTCCGCCCGGCCGTCGCCGTCGAAGTCGCCGGCCGTCAGGACGCGGCTGGTGCCGTGGGCCGTCGGCTCGACGGTCACCGTGCCCGCCGTGGTCAGGCCCGTCGCGCGGCCCCGGAAGACGCGCAGGCGGGAGCCGCTGGAGACCAGGTCGCTCAGGCCGTCGCCGTCGAAGTCGGCGGCGTCGAGCATCGAGCCGGGGAGGCCAGGGTGGCGCGCTGCCCTCCGCGGCGCGGACCACCAGGTCGTCGTACCCGTCGCGGTTCACGTCGGCCGCCGGGCCGGCCGGGACCTCGCCCGGAGACGGGATCGGAGCACCGGCGGCGTGCGGTACGCCCAGGTGGGTGAAGGGGCCGCGCAGGTAGCTCAGCCGGCCGCCGGTGGCGTGCAGGACGAGGTCCTGGGCGCCGTCGCCGTCGAAGTCGCCGCACACCGGCTGGTCGGGCCAGTCGTTGCCGAAGCGGGCGCGGCCGGGGACGGTGAGGGGGACGTTGAGGGGACGGCGTGGGTCAGGCAGTCCGGGGAGCCGAAGAGGATCTGGAGGGGGACCGGGGGTTGTCCGTGGCCGTCGTAGGGCGGGTCGGTCGAGACGACGAGGTCGGTGAAGCCGTCGCCGTCCAGGTCGCAGCTCGCCTCCGCGTCGAAGACGGCGGTCAGCTGCCCCTCGACGCGGGCGGCGTACTTGGCGGGGCTGATGAGCTGCCGGGCGTCCGGCCCGAGTCCGTGCGCGCTGCCGTAGACGATGCCGATGCCGATGCCCGCGTCGTCGGCTTGGCTCTGCGCCTTCACCAGGCTGTCCGGGACCAGGTCGCGGTGACCGTCGCCGTTGAAGTCGTCCTCGGTCTCGCTGCTCTTGCCGCGGGGGGACGGAGCTGGGCGGGTGCGTCCGCGACCCGTGCGGGGGTGGGCCGTGCCGGCGTCGGTGCCGGGGCCGCAGGCGGAGAGGGGCAGCAGGAGACAGCCCAGTGAACAGATCAGCAAACAGCCCAGTGCGGACGTGGCAGCCGCTTCGCTTCTTCGCACGTGCACCGTTCTGCCCGCCGGCACCGTCGACAACGCCTGGGCCATGATGCACGCGTCCCGGACATGGCGACAGCCCCGGGGTGGCCCCCAGGCATGGCACGGCGACGCCCCCGGCACCAGCCCCGGCACGGCGACGCCCCCGGCCCGCGGAGTGCGGGGCTCGGGGGCGTCGGCGGCGTCGGGGCGCTGTCCGGCGGAAGGGGCCGTTACTTCACCGGCTCCGGTTCCGGCTCGTTCTCCGGCTCCGCCTCGCCCGCCGGGTCGAGCGGGGTCTTGACGGAGTCGAGGAGGAGCTGGGCGACGTCCACGACCTGGATGGACTCCTTGGCCTTGCCGTCGTTCTTCTTGCCGTTGACCGAGTCGGTCAGCATGACCAGGCAGAACGGGCAGGCCGTGGAGACGATGTCGGGGTTGACGGACAGGGCCTCGTCGACGCGCTCGTTGTTGATGCGCTTGCCGATCCGCTCCTCCATCCACATCCGGGCGCCGCCGGCGCCGCAGCAGAAGCCGCGCTCCTTGTGGCGGTGCATCTCCTCGTTGCGCAGGCCCGGGACCTTGCCGATGATCTCGCGCGGGGGCGTGTAGATCTTGTTGTGGCGGCCCAGGTAGCACGGGTCGTGGTAGGTGATGATGCCCTCGACCGGGGTGACCGGGATCAGCTTGCCCTCGTCGACGAGGTGCTGCAGCAGCTGCGTGTGGTGGATGACCTCGTAGTCGCCGCCGAGCTGCGGGTACTCGTTGCCGATCGTGTTGAGGCAGTGCGGGCAGGTGGCGACGATCTTCTTCGCCGACTTCGGCTTCCTCGACTCGGGCGTGACGTTGCCCTCGTCGTCCGTCTCCTCGCCGAACGCCATGTTCAGCGCGGCCACGTTCTCCATGCCGAGCTCCTGGAAGAGGGGCTCGTTGCCGAGGCGGCGGGCGGAGTCACCGGTGCACTTCTCGTCGCCGCCCATGATCGCGAACTTCACGCCCGCGATGTGCAGCAGCTCGGCGAAGGCCTTGGTGGTCTTCTTGGCGCGGTCCTCCAGGGCGCCCGCGCAGCCGACCCAGTACAGGTACTCGACCTCGGTGAGGTCCTCGATGTCCTTGCCGACGACCGGGACCTCGAAGTCGACCTCCTTGGTCCACTCCAGGCGCTGCTTCTTCGCCAGGCCCCAGGGGTTGCCCTTCTTCTCCAGGTTCTTCAGCATCGTGCCCGCCTCGGAGGGGAAGGCCGATTCGATCATGACCTGGTAGCGGCGCATGTCGAGGATGTGGTCGATGTGCTCGATGTCGACCGGGCACTGCTCGACGCAGGCGCCGCAGGTGGTGCAGGACCACAGCACGTCCGGGTCGATGACGCCGTTCTCCTCGGCGGTGCCGATGAGCGGCCGCTCGGCCTCCGCGAGGGCGGCGGCGGGGACGCCGGCCAGCTGCTCCTCGGACGCCTTCTCCTCGCCCTCCATCGTCTTGCCGCCGCCGGCCAGCAGGTAGGGCGCCTTGGCGTGCGCGTGGTCGCGCAGCGACATGATCAGCAGCTTCGGCGACAGCGGCTTGCCGGTGTTCCAGGCCGGGCACTGCGACTGGCAGCGGCCGCACTCGGTGCAGGTGGAGAAGTCCAGCAGGCCCTTCCAGGAGAACTGCTCGACCTGGGAGACGCCGAAGACGTCGTCGTCGCCGGGGTCGGTGAAGTCGATCGGCTTGCCGCCGCTCGTCATCGGCAGCAGCGCGCCGAGGGCCGTCTCACCGCGGGCGTTGCGCTTGAACCAGATGTTCGGGAACGCCAGGAAGCGGTGCCAGGCGATGCCCATGTCCGTCTTCAGCGAGACGACGATCATCCAGACGAAGGACGTCCCGATCTTGACCATCGCGGTGAGGTAGATCAGGTTCTGCAGCGCGCCGACGCTCAGGCCCTTGAAGGCGAGGACCAGGGGGTACGAAGCGAAGTACGCGGCCTCGTAGCCGTGCACGTCGGCGAGGGCGCCCTCCAGGCCGCGCAGCGTCATGATCGCGAGGCCGATGATGAGGATGACGGACTCGACGAAGTAGGCCTGGCCGAAGTTGGAGCCCGCGAAGCGGGACTTGCGTCCGGGCCGGTTCGGCAGCGACAGCTGGCGGATCACGATCAGCGTGAGGATGCCGAGCGTGGTCATGGTGCCGATGAACTCGACGAACAACTCGTACGGCAGCCAGTGCCCGATGACCGGCAGCGTCCAGTCGGCCTGGAAGAGCTGGCCGAAGGCGTTGACCAGGGTCAGCACCAGGGAGAAGAAGCCGACGGCGACGAACCAGTGGGCGACGCCGACGACGCCCCACCGGTTCATCCGGGTGTGGCCGAGGAACTCCCTGATCACCGTGGCGGTGCGGGCGGTCCAGTCGTTGGTGCGCGTGCCCGCCGGGACGTCCTGGCCGAGCCGTACGAATCGGTAGATCTGCGCGATGGCGCGGCCGAACAGCGCGACGCCGACCACAGCGAGTACCAGCGACACGATGATCGCGGCGAGTTGCATTTCGGGGCTCCTCGGGCCTGCGAGGGAGATTACTGAGCGGTATTACTAAGCGGTAACTTATGCAGTCCGTCTGAGACTACCCCCATCTTCCGTCGCAATGTAGCCGGGCGTTCGGTGATCTGTGTCGCTGAGGGTCGCCTTAAGACCGCACTGAGGGTCGCCTCACCTTCCCCGCTCCACGAGTCCTGCACCTCGGCTCCTCGAGTCCTGTGCCTCCGCCCCTCAAGTCCTGTGCCTCCGCTCCTCGGGTCCTGTGCCTCCGCTCCTCAAGTCCTGCGCTGAGGGTCGCGGAAAGTTCTTATCGTGTTATTCACGTCAAATTGTGACATCAGCTTCTAACTTGGACCCGTGCTCTATGGGATCGCCGCCGCCACCACCGCCCTGCTCCTCACCGCCGCGCTCGCCGCCCTGCTGCGCAGACCCGCCCTGCTGCTCCGCCCCGCCGGGTCGCGGCGGCGGCGGGCGGTGCCGCCCGCCGGCGGACCGGCGCTCGTGCTGGGCACCTGCCTGGTGGCGGCGGCCGGGCGGTGGACCGGGGCCGCACCGCTCGGTCCGGAACTCGACAGGCTGCTCACCGCCGCGGCCGCCGTCGCCGCGCTGGGCCTGGTGGCGGACGTGCGGCGGGTCAGGACGCGGTTCGTGGCCGCCGGTACGGCGGTGGCGGCGGCCTGCGTGGTGCCGTACGACGAGACCGGGGTGCCGGGCGGGCTGCTGGCCGTCGGCTGGATCACCTTCGTCGCCCTCGCCTTCCGCGCGCTCGACCACGCCGACGCGCTGGCCGGCACGGTCGGGGTGCTCACCGCCTTCGGGGTGGCCGCCTGCGCCGCCGCCGAGGTGATGGACGCGGTCGCCCTGCTGATGAGCGTGCTGGCCGCCGCGCTGGCCGGGTTCCTCATCCACAACTGGCCTCCCGCGCGGGTCGGGCTCGGTGCCTGCGGGTCGCTGTTCACCGGGTTCCTGCCGGCCGCGGCCGCGGTGTTCACCCGTACGGGGCACGGGCTCGGCTCCAGCGCCGGGGTGCTGTTCGCGCTCACCGCGGTCGCGGGCGCCGACGTCCTCCTCGTCGTGCTGTCACGGCGGCTGGCCGGACGGGCGCTGTCGCGCGGCGGCCCCGACCATCTCGGGCACCGGCTGCGCCGGCTCGGGCTCACCGCCCAGGGCGTGACCGTCGTCCTGGGCGTGGGCGCCCTCGCCGGGGTACTCGTCGGTGTCCTGACCCATCTGGGGCTCGCGGAGTCCGGGGTGTTCTGGGTGGCCGCGGGGGTGATCGTCGCCGTTCTCGCGCTGCTGCGCGTCCCCGTGTACGGGGTGCGGGGGCCGCGAGGGGTGCCGGAGGTCACGTCGTCTTCGCAGGTCACGCGGCGGTTGCGTGTCAGGAACGGATAAGAGTTGAGTCCGCCTGACTCAGGTCTGTTGACCCAGCGCTGTGCGTCAGGCACACTTGAGTCCGATCCACTCAAGTCAGCTGGAGGAAGCAACCATGGCACGTGCGGTCGGCATCGACCTGGGCACGACTAACTCCGTCGTCAGCGTTCTGGAGGGCGGCGAGCCCACCGTCATCACCAACGCCGAGGGCGCCAGGACCACGCCGTCCGTCGTCGCCTTCGCCAAGAACGGTGAAGTGCTCGTCGGCGAGGTGGCCAAGCGGCAGGCGGTCACCAACGTGGACCGGACCATCCGGTCCGTGAAGCGCCACATGGGCACCGACTGGAAGATCCAGCTGGACGGGAAGGACTTCAACCCGCAGCAGATCTCCGCGTTCATCCTGCAGAAGCTGAAGCGGGACGCCGAGGCCTACCTGGGCGAGAAGGTGACCGACGCGGTCATCACCGTCCCGGCCTACTTCAACGACTCCGAGCGCCAGGCGACCAAGGAGGCCGGCGAGATCGCGGGCCTGAACGTCCTGCGCATCGTCAACGAGCCCACCGCGGCGGCGCTCGCCTACGGCCTCGACAAGGACGACCAGACGATCCTCGTCTTCGACCTCGGCGGCGGCACCTTCGACGTGTCCCTGCTGGAGATCGGCGACGGCGTCGTCGAGGTGAAGGCCACCAACGGTGACAACCACCTCGGTGGTGACGACTGGGACCAGCGCGTCGTCGACTACCTGGTGCAGCAGTTCAAGTCCGGTCACGGCGTGGACCTGGCCAAGGACAAGATGGCCCTCCAGCGTCTGCGTGAGGCCGCGGAGAAGGCGAAGATCGAGCTGTCCTCCTCCACGGAGACCTCGATCAACCTGCCCTACATCACCGCGTCCGCCGAGGGCCCGCTGCACCTGGACGAGAAGCTCACCCGGGCTCAGTTCCAGCAGCTGACCGCGGACCTGCTGGAGCGCTGCAAGACGCCGTTCCACAACGTCATCAAGGACGCCGGCATCTCCATCAACGAGATCGACCACGTCGTCCTCGTCGGCGGCTCCACCCGTATGCCCGCCGTCGCGGAGCTCGTCAAGGAGCTGACCGGCGGCAAGGAGGCCAACAAGGGTGTGAACCCGGACGAGGTCGTCGCCATCGGCGCCTCGCTCCAGGCCGGTGTCCTCAAGGGCGAGGTCAAGGACGTCCTGCTGCTCGACGTCACCCCGCTGTCCCTCGGCATCGAGACCAAGGGCGGCATCATGACCAAGCTGATCGAGCGCAACACCACGATCCCGACCAAGCGCTCCGAGATCTTCACCACGGCCGAGGACAACCAGCCGTCGGTGCAGATCCAGGTCTACCAGGGCGAGCGCGAGATCGCGGCGTACAACAAGAAGCTCGGCATGTTCGAGCTGACCGGTCTGCCGCCGGCGCCGCGCGGCGTCCCGCAGATCGAGGTCTCCTTCGACATCGACGCCAACGGCATCATGCACGTCACGGCGAAGGACCTCGGCACCGGGAAGGAGCAGAAGATGACCGTCACCGGCGGCTCCTCGCTCCCGAAGGACGAGGTCGACCGCATGCGCGAGGAGGCCGAGCGCTACGCGGAGGAGGACCACAAGCGCCGCGAGGCCGCCGAGACCCGCAACCAGGGCGAGCAGCTCGTCTACCAGACCGAGAAGTTCCTCAAGGACAACGAGGACAAGGTCCCCGGCGAGATCAAGACCGAGGTCGAGGCCTCCGTCGCGGAGCTGAAGGAGAAGCTCAAGGGCGAGGACATCGCCGAGATCCGCTCCGCCACGGAGAAGGTCGCGGCCGTGTCCCAGAAGCTGGGCCAGGCGATGTACGCCGACGCCCAGGCCTCGCAGGCCGCCGCGGGCGGCGCCGAGGCCCCGAGGGCCGACGACGATGTCGTGGACGCCGAGATCGTCGACGACGAGCGCAAGGACGGTGCCGCGTGACGGAGGAGACCCCGGGCTTCGAGGAGAAGCCCGACGTCCCCTCCGGCGCGACCCCCGACGACGCCGAGCCGAAGGCCGCCGCCCCCAAGGAGGAGGCGGCCCCGGCCGGGGACGCAGAGAAGATCACCGGTCTGACGGCCCAGCTGGACCAGGTGCGCAAGGCGCTCGAAGAGCGCACGGCGGACCTCCAGCGGCTCCAGGCCGAGTTCCAGAACTACCGCCGCCGTGTCGAACGCGACCGGGTCACGGTCAAGGAGATCGCCGTGGCGAACCTCCTGACCGAGCTCCTGCCCGTGCTCGACGACATCGGCCGCGCGCGGGAGCACGGCGAACTCGTCGGCGGCTTCAAGTCCGTCGCGGAGTCGCTGGAGACCGTCGCGGCGAAGATGGGTCTGCAGCAGTTCGGCAAGGAGGGCGAGTCCTTCGACCCGACGATCCACGAGGCGCTGATGCACAGCTACGCGCCGGACGTCACCGAGACGACGTGCGTGGCGATCCTGCAGCCCGGGTACCGCATCGGCGAGCGCACCATCCGCCCCGCGCGGGTGGCCGTGGCCGAGCCGCAGCCGGGTGCGCAGACCGTGAAGGCCGAGGAGACGACGGAGGCGGCCGACGACAAGGAGAGCGGTGGCCCGGACGAGGGCTGAGCTTGAACCGACCGGGAAGGAGGGACGTCGAGGATGAGCACCAAGGACTTCATCGAGAAGGACTACTACAAGGTCCTCGGCGTCCCCAAGGACGCCACCGAGGCCGAGATCAAGAAGGCGTACCGGAAGCTCGCCCGTGAGTTCCACCCGGACGCCAACAAGGGCAACGCCAAGGCGGAGGAGCGCTTCAAGGAGATCTCCGAGGCGAACGACGTCCTCGGCGACCCCAAGAAGCGCAAGGAGTACGACGAGGCCCGCGCCCTCTTCGGCAACGGCGGGTTCCGCCCGGGGCCGGGCGCGGGCGGCGGCTCCTTCAACTTCGACCTGGGCGACCTCTTCGGAGGCGGCGCCCAGGGCGGCCAGGCCGGCGGCTTCGGCGGCGGTCTCGGCGACGTGTTCGGGGGCCTGTTCAACCGCGGCGGCTCGGGCACCACGCGCGTGCAGCCCAGGCGCGGCCAGGACATCGACACCGAGGTCACCCTCAGCTTCACCGAGGCGATCGAGGGGGCGACCGTCCCGCTGCGGATGTCCTCGCAGGCTCCCTGCCGGGCCTGTTCCGGCACCGGCGACAAGAACGGCAACCCGCGGGTCTGCCCGACCTGCGTGGGCACCGGCCAGGTCGCCCGGGGCTCCGGCGGCGGTTTCTCGCTGACCGACCCCTGCCCGGACTGCAAGGGCCGCGGCCTGATCGCGGAGCACCCCTGCGAGGTCTGCAACGGCTCGGGCCGGGCGAAGTCCTCCCGGACCATGCAGGTGCGCATCCCCGCCGGGGTGTCCGACGGGCAGCGCATCCGGCTGCGCGGCAAGGGCGCGCCGGGCGAGCGCGGCGGCCCGGCCGGCGACCTGTACGTCACCGTGCACGTCGGCGCCCACCCGGTGTTCGGCCGCAAGGACGACAACCTGACGGTGACCGTGCCGGTGACGTTCGCGGAGGCGGCGCTCGGCGGCGAGATCAGGGTGCCCACCCTGGGCGGACCGCCGGTCACCCTGAAGCTGCCGCCGGGCACGCCCAACGGGCGCACCATGCGCGCCCGCGGCAAGGGCTCGGTCCGCAAGGACGGCACCCGCGGCGACCTCCTGGTCACCGTCGAGGTGAGTGTCCCCAAGGACGTGACGGGGAAGGCTCGTGACGCGCTCGAGGCGTATCGCGAGGCGACCGCGGGTGAGGATCCGCGGGCGGAGCTGTTCCAGGCCGCGAAGGGAGCATGACGAGATGGACGGCCGTCGACGCAATCCGTATGAACTGACCGAGGAGACCCCGGTCTACGTCATCTCGGTGGCCGCACAGCTGTCCGGTCTGCACCCGCAGACGCTGCGTCAGTACGACCGTCTGGGTCTGGTGTCCCCCGACCGCACGGCGGGCCGGGGACGCCGCTACTCGGCCCGTGACATCGAACTGCTCCGCCAGGTGCAGCAGCTGTCGCAGGACGAGGGCATCAACCTGGCCGGCATCAAGCGGATCATCGAACTGGAGAACCAGGTCGCCGCCCTGCAGTCCCGCGTCGCGGAACTGCAGGCGGCCCTGGACGGCGCGGCGGCCGCGATGCAGCAGCGCGAGGCCGCGGTGCACGCCTCCTACCGGCGCGACCTGGTTCCCTACCAGGAGGTCCAGCAGACCAGCGCGCTGGTGGTGTGGCGGCCCAAGCGGCAGCAGTCCCGGACCGACGGGGACTGACCCGCAGGCGCGTGACGGAAGGGGCCCGGATCTCCGGGCCCCTTCCGCGTGTTCAGGGCGCGGTCACCGCCCAGTCGGCGCCGGGCGCCGACTCCGTGTCGTCCGCGTACAGGGCGGTCACCCAATAGAAGTGGGTGGTGCCCCTGGCGGCGGCGGTGTCCTGGTAGGAGGTCGCCGACGTGGCGGCCGCCAGCTTCTCGTACGCCTCGGTCCGCGGGTTCCAGCGGTAGACCTGGTAGCCGGTGGCGCCGGAGACGGCGTTCCAGGACAGCGAGACGCCCGCCTTGGCGGAGGCCGCCGTCAGCTTCAGCGGCGAGCCCTCCGGGGTGGGCACGCTCGGCGTCATGTCGAGCTCGGTCGCGATGACGGCCCAGGCGGGGCCGTTCCACTGGTTGGCGGAGTTGTTGTCGTCGTCCACGGCGTCGATGAAGAAGCAGACCTCGTCGCCGTCCGGGAGCGTGGCGTGGTCGTAGGAGACGGCATCCGGGGTGAGGTAGTCCGAACCCGTGCCGTAGCAGGCCTGTTCGCCCTCGTCGCCCACAAGCTCGCCCCAGGTGAGCCGGTAGTACTTCAGGTCGGTGGCCGGGCTCTTGTCCCAGTTCACATGGAAGCCGTACTCGGTCGGGGTGACGGTCAGTCCGGTGACCAGCGGCGGCGGGTCGTTGTCCCAGATCTGGCCGCCCCAGGGCGCGGACCGCGCGGACTCGTTGCCGGCCGCGTCGACGGCCGACACGCGGTAGTAGTAGACGGTGCTCTCGGCGGCCGAGGTGTCCAGGTAGGAGAGCGCGCCGGTGCTGCCGAGGGCGGTGTAGTCGCCGTCCTTGGCCGCCGACCGGAAGACGCGGTACGACACCGCGTCCGCGACCTGCTTCCAGGCGACCTTCAGCCCGCCCGTGCCGCCCGTCGGCGTCACCTCGCCGCTCGCGCTCACCACAGTGGGCACGCCGGGCGCGACCCGGTCGGCGGTGGTGACGGGCTGGTCGGCGCTGCCCGTCGACACGTTGCCCGCCTTGTCGTAGGCGCGGACCTCGTAGTAGTACGTCGCCCCGGTCACCGGCAGGGTGCTGTCGGTGTAGGAGGCGGAGGTGGTGGTGGCGAGCGGGGTGGCGCCGAACGAGGCGCCCTTCAGCCGCCGGTAGACGCGGTAGCCCGCGAGGTCCATCTCCTTGTTCTTCGCCCAGCTGAGCTTGGCCTTGCCGGTCGCGCTGTCGTAGGCGGCCGAAGTGCCCGCCGGGGCGAGGGGCTTGACCGTGTCCACGGTGGCGGAGGTGCGCGGCAGATAGGAGAAGGCGACGTTCGCCGGGCCGGTCCAGTTGACGAAGTCCACGCGGAGGGTGTGCTTTCCGGCGGGGACGGTGATGTCGGCGGTCTTCTTCACGGTCGTCGACACGTTCTTCCACAGGTCGACCTTGCGGACGCCGTCCAGGTAGACGCGGATGCCGTCCTGGGCGGAGACCGGCAGCGAGAAGGGGCCGCCGGAGCCGAAGTCACGGGTGACGGTCCAGCGGACGCCGAAGTAGTTCGACGGCAGGCCGGAGGCGGGCGCGCCGGTGCCCCAGTTCTCGCTGACCGCGGAGTCGCAGTCCGTCTTCTTCGGTGTGCCGGAGAACGTGGTGTTCGCGTAGAACTGCCGCTGGTAGACGGGGGAGGCGCAGCTCGTCGCGGCGGACGCGGGGGCGGCGGCGGTGAGCAGGGCACCTGCGGTGGCGAGCACGACGGCGGTGGCCGCCACGACGGTCGTGCGGCTGGCTGGGTTCATTCGGTCCTCTGCTCGAACGGGGAACGGTTGATAAGGGCTGCCGTGATCACGACTCGCGAGGAAAGCGGTTGGTTGTGCGGATCTTTGCCTTCTCGTGGTCCGCCGTTGCATGGAGGGTTTGTGAACAGGCTGGGGAGGCCGATGTGCCGGGTCTTCACAGCGCAAGCGGAGCGTGGTGTTGCGCACTCGTTAAGTGGTTCGGCTTGACGCTGAGGGTTGGGGAAGCGTTGTCTTTTCAGACACCTGGGTCGCAAGGGTGCGCCCATGTCCGGAAAGCATCAGAAGTGAGCAGCCCCATGCGTCGTACCGCCATAGCCGTGGCCGCGTCCGCCCTGTCCGTGTCGCTGAGCGCCTGCGGGGTGCTGGGCGCGTCGTCGAGCGGCAGCACGGCGAGTCCGACCAAGGGCAACGATGTCACCGTCGGTCTGCTGCTCCCGGAGAAGGCCAACACGCGGTACGAGAGCTTCGACTACCCCATCATCAAGAAGCAGGTCGCCGCTCTCACCGGCAACCGCGGCAAGGTCTCCTACGCCAACGCCGATCAGGACGCGGACAAGCAGGCCGCGCAGATGCAGCGGATGATCGACGACCAGGTCGACATCATCCTGCTGGACGCCGTCGACTCGCACGCGATCGCCGCCCAGGTGAAGAAGGCCAAGGACGCCGGCATCCCGGTCATCGCCTACGACCGGCTCGCCGAGGGCCCCATCGACGCCTACATCTCCTTCGACAACGAGCTGGTGGGCGAGGTGCAGGGGCGTTCCCTGCTGGACGCCCTGGGCAGCGGGGCCGACAGCTCCGCCAAGATCGTCATGATGAACGGCTCGCCCACCGACCCGAACGCGAAGCAGTTCAAGTCGGGCGCGATGTCCGAGCTCAACGGCAAGGTGACGATCGCCAAGTCCTACGACACCAAGGACTGGAAGCCGGAGAACGCCCAGGCCAACATGACCGCCGCGATCGAGGCGATCGGCAAGGACAACATCGCCGCCGTCTACTCCGCCAACGACGGCATGGCGGGCGGCATCGTCAAGGCGCTGGAGAACGCCGGGGTGACCAAGCTGCCGCCGATCACCGGCCAGGACGCCGAACTCGCGGCCGTGCAGCGGATCGTCGCCGGTGAGCAGTACATGAGCGTGTACAAGTCCTACCCGGACGAGGCGGCGGCCGCCGCGCAGATGGCGGTGGCCAAGGTCCAGGGCCACGAGATCCAGTTCGACGCGCTCACCGAGGACACCGTCGACAGCCCCACCGACAAGGACATCCCGGCGCAGCTCGTCACCGTGACCGCCCTGACGAAGAAGAACATCAGGTCCACCGTCGTCGCGGACGGCATCTACAAGATCTCCGACATCTGCACCGGCAAGTACAAGTCGGCCTGCGCCGCCATCGGCCTGAACTGACGCCACGGCGATATCCGGCCAACTCCGGTCCGCTCACGCCCGTTCGGGCCCGCCCGGGCGGGCCGCTCCCGCCCCCGGTGGAGCGGCGTCCGGCGGAAGCGGCATCAGCTTGTTGCAACCGTACGGAAGAAGCCCTGGTCATAGGCGTGCATACCGGTGCTTTCCGGCGGTCACCCGTGCCGGAGCCGTGTTGCGGAGCCGGTTCGGTCCGCGCATAGTTGCGCTGCGGAAGACGGCGGAACCGGGGGTGGAACGGGCGATGGCCGGGCACGGGACGGACGAGCATCCACACGGTGCTGACCGACTGTGCGAGGCCGGGGATCGCGTGTATTCCCGGGCCGTACGGCGTGGCCGGGTGCCCCGCCGGGACGCCGGACCGGTGCCCTGCCTGCTCGAACTGGCGCTGCTGCACCCGGACCCCGACGACATGGACTGGCTCGTGCCGACCTCCCCGCAGGAGGTCATGACCCGGCTGCTGCGCGGGGTGTACGACGAAGTCAGCGCCAGCCAGCGGCGGGTGGGCGCGGTGGTGGCCGCCGTCGAGCGGTACGCCGGGCTGGGCCCGCCCGTGCCGACGGCGTCGCGCGAGGGCTCGGGAGGCTCGGGCGGCTCGGCGATCCGCGTCCTGGACGGCCTCTCGCGCATCCAGGCCGCCATGGACGAGGCGACCGAGGCGTGCACGACCGAGGTGCTGACCGTGCAGCCCGGCGGCATCCGCCCGGAGCACGAGCTGACGGAGGGCCTGCACCGGGCCCTCGCGCTGCGCGGCCGGGGCGTGCGGATGCGGGACCTGTACACGCACGTGGCGCGGCACGGCCAGGGGTTGCTCAACTACCTGGAGCTGATGGGCGACGCGGTGGAGGCGAGGACCCTCGACGAGGTCATCGACCGGCTCATCCTCTTCGACCGCACGGTGGCCTTCATCCCCGCGAACGCCGACCGCACCCTCGCCCTGGAACTGCGCCACCCGGCCCTGGTCGGCTATCTGGGCACGGTGTTCGACCGCCTGTGGCGGCTGGCGATCCCGCTGACCGCGCCGCTGCCGGACACCGGCATCGAGGGCATCTCGCACCGGGAGCAGTCCATCGCGGCCCTGCTGGCGGAGGGTCACCAGGACGCCGTCATCGCCGAGCGGCTCGGCATCAGCGTCCGCACCTGCCGCGCGCACATCGCGCGGCTGTCCGAGACCCTCGGCGCGGCCAGCCGCACCCAGCTCGGCGTGCGCATCGCCCAGGTGGGCCTGGACGGCCCCCGCCGGCCGCCCGGCGCCGCCCCGGTCACCGTTCGCGGTCGAGAATCCCGGACTGTCCGATGAGGTAGCCGAGCTGGGCCCGGCTCTCGCTGCCCAGCGTCGCCGCGAGCTTGGCGATGTGGACGCGGACGGTGCGCACGTTCATGCTGAGCCGCTCGGCGATGACGGCGTCGGTGTGGCCCTCGACGAGGAGGGCGGCGACGGCGTGCTGACGGGGGGTGACGCCGCCGCGGGCGGGCAGCCCGGCCGGCTCCGGCAGCATCGGTGTGGCCGGCCGCCACAGCCGCTCGAACGCGGTCACCAGGTAGCCGACGAGGGCGGGGTGGCGTACCTCGAGCGCGAGGGTGCGGTCGGCGTTCGCGGGGATGAAGGCGACGGTCCGGTCGAGCACGATGAGCCGCTCGGTGAGCTCGTCCAGGGTGCGGACCTCGAAGTCGCCCCGCAGCTGCTCGTAGTGGGCCTGGACGGCGAGGGAGTGGCGCTGGGTGTGCTGGCAGAGCGTGCGCATCCGGCCGCCCGCGCTGAGCAGGCGCTGCTCCATGGGCAGCGAGGCGGCCATCGCGGCGTCGGAGCGCTTGCCGGGCTGGATGGCCAGGGCCTCGCGGGTGGCGCGGGCGGTCGCCTCGCAGATGGCGGCGTTGATCTGCTCCAGGCCGCCCAGGACGCTGATCGCCAGGGGGTCGTTGCCGGGCACGATCTGGGCGTCGATGGCCATGAACGGCTCGAAGAGGTCCGCCAGTCTGGCCTCGCGCCGGCGCTGGACGGAGATGCTGTCCTCGATGGTGCGCAGCAGCCGGGGCAGGGCCACGGAGGGGGCCACCGGGCGCAGCCAGCGGTCGTCCTCACGGTCGGGCTGCAGCAGCCCGTGGCCGATGAGGCAGGGGGCCGCCCGGCGCGCGTCCCGCCGCGGCACACGGCCCTCCAGCAGGGCGCGGGAGTGCAGGCGGCGGCCCTCCTCGCACAGGTCCTCGACGCCGTGCGTGTGGGCGCGCGGCGGTGCGCCGCCGGCCGGCCGGCCCGGCTCGGCCTCGGGTCCGTCGCCCGTGGTCCGGTGGTGCGTTTCGGCCGTCACCCGGGAGCCTTCTGATGCCTGGGCGGTCGGTGGTCAGCTGTCGCGGTCCAGGATCCCCGCCTGGGCGATCAGGAAGCCGAGCTGCGCCCGGCTGCCGCTGCCGAGCGCGGCCGCCAGCTTGGCGATGTGGGCCCGGCAGGTGCGGACGTTCATGCCGAGCCGGCGGGCGATCGCCTCGTCGACGTGCCCCTCGATGAGCAGTTTGGCTATGGACCGCTGGACGCCGGTGATGCCTTCCGGGGTGGACTCGTAGGGCACCTCCTCCAGCAGCGGCGTGGCCCGCTGCCAGAGCTGCTCGAAGACCCTGATGAGGTACTGCACGAGGCCGGGGTGGCGCAGTTCCAGGGCGACCTGGCGGTCGTCCTGGGCCGGGATGAAGGCCACGGTGGTGTCGCAGATGATGAGCCGTTCGATGAGCTCCTCGAGGGTGCGGATCTCGACCTTGGCGCCGGCCATCTGGTCCATGTACGCGTAGGTGCTCTGGCTGTGCCGCACGGTGTGCTGGTAGAGCGTGCGCATGGAGATGCCCCGCTCTATCAGCGGCTTGCTGCGCTTGAGGGCCTGACTGAGGATGTGCTCCGGCCGGCTGCCGCCGGGCTGTACCGTCAGGACCTCGGTACGGGCCTCGGCGATCGCCACGTCGAGCGCCGCGTGGATGCGGTCGATGCCCTCCAGCACGGTGATCGCGTGGGTGGTCGCCGGTTTCTGGGCACTGATGTCCAGGAACGGCTGGAAGGTGTCCGCCAGATCCAGGGTGAGGCGCCGTCGGTCCTGTATCTCCCGTTCCAGGGGCTGCAGTTGCTGGGCGAGCACGACGGAGGGCGGAACCGGGCGCAACCAGCCCGCGTCGTCCGGATCGGGGTGGAGCAGGGCGAACTCGAGCAGACAGGGGGCGCTTTCGACCTCGCCGCGGGAGATACGTCCGGAACTGAGAGCACTGGCGTAGAGACGGGAGCCGTCGGCACACAGATCGGTGATGCCATGAGGATGTGTCGGTTTTGTGCTCTTCGTTGGCAAATCTCCACCCCCCAGGGTCCTGAACGTGCAGGAACATGATGCATCTCCTGTGTGGCATTGACGTGCCTGAATGAGCCATCGTCTTGTCTCACGGGGGAGAGGAAGCCATCAAGTGAGGACGAAGCCGACCATGAATAAGAGAATGCTTCGCTCAGTGCTTGCCACTGCCTTCGTAGTCGCGCTGGCCAGCGGTGCGGCCGGTCCTCTTGACGTCGGCTGGTCGAGCCCCGCCGGCGCGAAGACCGCCGCGCTGGACGTCGGTTGGGACATCTCGGCCGCCGGCTCGGGGGACGTCGGCTGGGTGGTCACCGGCGGTGACGGCGCCCAGGACGTCGGCTGGTCGATTCCGGCGGGCGCGGACGCATGACCACGCCACCCGACGACCGGTCCTTCCGGCGCGAAATGGCCACCGCCTATCGCTCGGGGTGGCACTTCATCGACCTGGTCACCGCGATTCCTCATCCTGGTGACTCGCTGATGGTGACCGTCTTCGGGGAGCCGGTCGTCGTCACGCGGGACGAGGACGAGGACGTGAGGGCGTACCTGTGTCTGCGGCGGCCTCGGGGGGCGCCGCAGCCCGTACGGTGTGCCATCCGGTACGGAATGATCTTTGTGAACCTCGACCGACGAGACCATCGGCTGGTGGAACCGGAAACCCCCAATCCACGGACCATCTCAGCCACCCCCCGCAGTGCCTGACGCGATTCCCCCGTCGTAACAGATCGCTCAGGTGCTTCCCCCCGCAGCGGGGGGGGCCGGGCGGCGGAGGCGGGTGCGGACCCACGGGGTTGCGGGAGAGGGCCACCAGCCAACGGCCGACGCGGGG
>NZ_JBFADM010000015.1:120693-148413 GCF_040641355.1 Streptomyces sp. NPDC020996 | reverse complement strand
GTCCGTGCCGGAGAGGGCGACGGGGAGGGTCATCTCCTGGATGGGGAAGGGGGTGTTGATGCCGACGGCTTCCAGCCGGGCGGTCCCCCGAACCGCCCGGCGCCGCCCCCGTGCCACCGTGGTCCTTGGCCGTCGTCGCGCCGGGAAGCGGCCCGTACAGCCATGCCGCGAGCGGGCCGTTCTTGCTGTCGACCGTCACGGAGTGGAAACCGTCGGCGGGAATGCCCGTGTGGTCGTGCCGTACGACGCCTCGGTAGACGGCGTCCGACACGCACAGGGCGAAGTCGTCGGCACGTTCGCGCAGGGCGTCGCGCAGGACGTCTGCGTCCAGCAACCGGCAGGCGTGGTTGAGATCGGAGCCCACCCAGCCCTGGTGCTCGTCCACGGCGACGTAGCCCGTGGCGACGACGGCGCGCAGCCGGATCTGGGCGGAGCGGGACGCCATGCGGTTGAACGCGCGCAGTTGCGCCGGAACCTCGGTGAGCACGGCACGCAGAAGGTCCGTGACCGGGGCGTTGGCGTCGATGAGCTCCATCACCGAGTCCCCGCGGTCGGCACGCAGCCGGCGGGTCTGGTCGACGCCGGCGCGCTGCAGTGTGCGGTCGGTGATGTCGTAGAGCATGCGGCGCAGATACGCCTGCTCCACGTCGTCCCGGTCGCTGAACCGCTCGATGTCCAGCAGCAGGATCGTCCGGCTTACGGGGTCGCTCATGGTCGCCTCTCGACGTGTGGGGCGGAGTGCAGACCAGAAGCGTGCTGCCGTACCGGCCGGGGCGGTGAGGGCGGATGACGCAGTCGGAGTGTGAACGTGTGCACAGAAGACCGACGGCGCGTGAGGCGCTGCGGGGCGGAAACTGCCGTGCTTGCGGCAGTGCCGCACCGCCGACTGCGCCCCGCCGGTCCGTCCGCCGCGCCACGGTGCCTGGACGCCGCGCGGCCCCGCTCATCTCTCCTGCGGCCCCGGCGGTGACGGAATGCCCGCTGCGGGCGCCGTCGCCGCGATGCGGCGGAGGATGTCGGGCCGGCGGATCACCAGGGCGCGGCGGCCCGTGGTGATCGCCTGCTTGTCGCGCAGTTCCCTGAGGAGCCTCTGCACCATCTCGCGGGAGGCGCCGACCGACCCCGCCAATTCCTGTTTGCTGAGCGGTACGGCGAGTTCGATGCCGTCGGGGGTGTGGCGCCCGTGAAGACGCGCGAGGTCCAGCAGCAGGACGGCGAGACGCTCGCGCACGCTCATCGACGCGAACTCCAGCCGCCGCCGGTCGGCCGCGCGGGTGCGGTCCGAGGTGAGGCCGAGCAGGGCGAAGGCGACCGCGGGGGAGTGGTTCAGGAAGTCCTTGAAGCGGTCTCGCTCCACCGCCACCGCCCGCACCGGTTCCAGCGCGGTCACCGTGGCCGCCCGCGGCCGCCCGGTGAGCGCCGCCGATTCGCCGACGATGTCGCCGGGGCCGCGCAGCGCGAGCAGCGCCTCGTAGCCGTTGGCGGCCGCGGCGGTGATCTTCGTCCAACCGTGCAGCAGGAGGAGGACGTGCGCGGACGGTTCCTCCTGGCGGAGGAGGACCGTGCGGGGCGTGAAGTCCATCGTGCGACCGAGTGCGAGCAGCGTCGAGCGGTCCTCGCTCTCCAGGCGGGCCAGGAACGGCACCCGGTCGTCGAGACCGCCGTCGTCCGGCGAGGACACCGGCGTCCACATTGTCATGCCCATCTCCCCCAACTCACGTGGACGCATCAACGTACTGAACGTGCAAGGCCGTAGAATCCGGACGGATGCGATTCGGCCAGGTGCGGGCGACGCGCTGGTCAGGAGACGGGAAAACCGGCGGTTCCGGGGGGACCGCATTTGTTTTGACCGATGTCCGTGAGGTAGGTACGCTCAGACCTTGTGCCTGGGGTGTGCCTCGGCTCTCCTGCGTGCCTTCAAACCGCATAGGGAGCCGTGAACGGCCACCGAAATCTGCGCCTCTTTCTGCCGACCGGCGGGAGTCCGCGGGGTTCGACACACCCGACCGCGTGGGTCGGAGACGTTCCAGGTTAGCTGTACCCATCGGCACACAGAAACCGGAGAAGTAGTGCCTACGATCCAGCAGCTGGTCCGCAAGGGCCGGCAGGACAAGGTCGAGAAGAACAAGACGCCCGCACTCGAGGGTTCCCCTCAGCGTCGTGGCGTCTGCACGCGTGTGTTCACGACCACCCCGAAGAAGCCGAACTCGGCCCTGCGTAAGGTCGCGCGTGTGCGTCTGACCAGCGGGATCGAGGTCACCGCTTACATTCCGGGTGAGGGACACAACCTGCAGGAGCACTCCATCGTGCTCGTGCGCGGCGGCCGTGTGAAGGACCTGCCGGGTGTTCGCTACAAGATCATCCGTGGCTCGCTCGACACCCAGGGTGTCAAGAACCGCAAGCAGGCTCGCAGCCGTTACGGCGCCAAGAAGGAGAAGTAAGAATGCCTCGTAAGGGCCCCGCCCCGAAGCGCCCGGTCATCATCGACCCGGTCTACGGCTCTCCTCTGGTGACCTCCCTGATCAACAAGGTGCTGCTGAACGGCAAGCGCTCCACCGCCGAGCGCATCGTCTACGGTGCCATGGAGGGCCTGCGCGAGAAGACCGGCAACGACCCGGTCATCACGCTCAAGCGCGCTCTCGAGAACATCAAGCCGACCCTCGAGGTCAAGTCCCGCCGTGTCGGTGGCGCCACCTACCAGGTGCCGGTCGAGGTCAAGCCCGGCCGCGCCAACACCCTGGCGCTGCGCTGGCTGGTCGGTTACTCCCGCGCCCGTCGCGAGAAGACCATGACCGAGCGTCTCCTCAACGAGCTTCTCGACGCCTCCAACGGCCTCGGTGCGGCCGTGAAGAAGCGCGAGGACACCCACAAGATGGCCGAGTCCAACAAGGCCTTCGCGCACTACCGCTGGTAGTCGCTACCCACATCGAGACCGAGAGAAGACTGAAGCCTTATGGCTACCACTTCACTTGACCTGGCCAAGGTGCGCAACATCGGCATCATGGCCCACATCGACGCGGGCAAGACGACCACCACCGAGCGGATCCTGTTCTACACCGGTGTGTCTTACAAGATCGGTGAGGTCCACGACGGCGCTGCCACCATGGACTGGATGGAGCAGGAGCAGGAGCGTGGCATCACGATCACCTCTGCTGCCACCACCTGTCACTGGTCGCTGGAGAACGTCGACCACACCATCAACATCATCGACACCCCGGGTCACGTCGACTTCACCGTCGAGGTGGAGCGCTCCCTGCGCGTGCTCGACGGTGCCGTGACGGTGTTCGACGGCGTCGCCGGTGTCGAGCCCCAGTCCGAGACGGTGTGGCGTCAGGCGGACCGCTACGGCGTTCCGCGTATCTGCTTCGTCAACAAGCTCGACCGCACGGGTGCCGAGTTCCACCGCTGCGTCGACATGATCTCCGACCGCCTGGGCGCGCAGCCGCTGGTCATGCAGCTGCCGATCGGCGCCGAGGCCGACTTCAAGGGCGTCGTCGACCTGGTGACGATGAAGGCCCTGGTGTGGTCCGCCGAGGCGACCAAGGGCGAGATGTACGACGTCGTCGACATCCCGGCCACCCACACCGAGGCCGCCGAGGAGTGGCGCGGCAAGCTGCTCGAGGCCGTCGCCGAGAACGACGAGGAGCTGATGGAGCTGTACCTCGAGGGCGAGGAGCCCACCGAGGAGCAGCTGTACGCGGCGATCCGTCGTATCACCATCGCGTCCGGCAAGGGCACCGGCACCACGGTGACCCCGGTGTTCTGCGGCACCGCGTTCAAGAACAAGGGCGTGCAGCCCCTGCTCGACGCGGTCGTGCGCTACCTGCCGTCCCCGGTCGACATCGAGGCCATCGAGGGCCACGACGTCAAGGACCCGGAGACGGTCATCAAGCGCAAGCCGTCCGACGACGAGCCGCTGTCCGCGCTGGCGTTCAAGATCATGAGCGACCCGCACCTGGGCAAGCTCACCTTCGTCCGGGTTTACTCGGGCCGCCTGGAGTCCGGCTCTTCGGTGCTGAACTCCGTCAAGGGCAAGAAGGAGCGCATCGGCAAGATCTACCGCATGCACGCCAACAAGCGTGAGGAGATCGAGTCGGTGGGCGCCGGCGACATCGTCGCCGTCATGGGCCTGAAGCAGACCACCACCGGTGAGACGCTGTGCGACGAGAAGCAGCCGGTCATCCTGGAGTCCATGGACTTCCCGGCGCCGGTCATCCAGGTCGCCATCGAGCCCAAGTCGAAGGGCGACCAGGAGAAGCTCGGCGTCGCGATCCAGCGCCTGGCCGAGGAGGACCCCTCCTTCCAGGTCCACTCCGACGAGGAGACCGGCCAGACCATCATCGGCGGCATGGGCGAGCTGCACCTCGAGGTGCTGGTCGACCGCATGCGCCGTGAGTTCAAGGTCGAGGCCAACGTCGGCAAGCCGCAGGTCGCCTACCGCGAGACCATCCGCAAGGCGGTCGAGAAGGTCGAGTACACCCACAAGAAGCAGACGGGTGGTACCGGCCAGTTCGCCCGCGTCATCATCGCGATCGAGCCGATCGAGGGCGGCGACGCCTCGTACGAGTTCGTCAACAAGGTGACCGGTGGCCGCGTGCCGAAGGAGTACATCCCTTCGGTCGACGCGGGTGCGCAGGAGGCCATGCAGTTCGGCATCCTGGCCGGCTACGAGATGACCGGTGTGCGCGTCACGCTGCTCGACGGTGCCTACCACGAGGTGGACTCCTCCGAGCTCGCGTTCAAGATCGCCGGTTCGCAGGCCTTCAAGGAGGCCGCGCGCAAGGCCAGCCCCGTGCTCCTCGAGCCGATGATGGCCGTCGAGGTCACCACGCCCGAGGACTACATGGGTGAGGTCATCGGCGACATCAACTCCCGTCGTGGCCAGATCCAGGCCATGGAGGAGCGGGCGGGTGCCCGCGTCGTGAAGGGCCTCGTGCCCCTCTCGGAGATGTTCGGCTACGTCGGAGACCTCCGCAGCAAGACGTCGGGTCGCGCAAGCTACTCGATGCAGTTCGACTCCTACGCCGAGGTTCCGCGGAACGTCGCCGAGGAGATCATCGCGAAGGCCAAGGGCGAGTAACGCACCGCGTTCACACGCCGTAGGCTTGACTCCGGAGCCTCACGGGGCAAACACCGCATCCGATGGTGTTTGCCCCAGGGCCCGGGCTTTCCAGCAAAGATCACCTGGCGCCGATGAAGTAAGGCGTACCAGAACCACTCCCAGGAGGACCCCAGTGGCGAAGGCGAAGTTCGAGCGGACTAAGCCGCACGTCAACATCGGCACCATCGGTCACATCGACCACGGTAAGACGACCCTCACGGCCGCCATTACCAAGGTGCTGCACGACGCGTACCCGGACCTGAACGAGGCCACCCCGTTCGACAACATCGACAAGGCGCCCGAGGAGCGCCAGCGCGGTATCACCATCTCCATCGCGCACGTCGAGTACCAGACCGAGGCGCGTCACTACGCCCACGTCGACTGCCCGGGTCACGCGGACTACATCAAGAACATGATCACCGGTGCCGCCCAGATGGACGGCGCGATCCTCGTGGTCGCCGCGACCGACGGTCCGATGCCGCAGACCAAGGAGCACGTGCTCCTGGCCCGCCAGGTCGGCGTTCCGTACATCGTCGTCGCCCTGAACAAGGCCGACATGGTGGACGACGAGGAGATCCTGGAGCTCGTCGAGCTCGAGGTCCGTGAGCTCCTCTCCGAGTACGAGTTCCCGGGCGACGACCTGCCGGTCGTGCGTGTCTCCGCGCTGAAGGCGCTCGAGGGCGACGAGAAGTGGACCGCCTCGGTCCTCGAGCTCATGAACGCCGTCGACACCTCCATCCCGGAGCCCGAGCGTGACGTCGACAAGCCGTTCCTGATGCCGATCGAGGACGTCTTCACCATCACCGGTCGCGGTACGGTCGTCACCGGCCGTATCGAGCGTGGTGTCCTCAAGGTCAACGAGACCGTCGACATCATCGGCATCAAGACCGAGAAGACCACCACCACGGTCACCGGCATCGAGATGTTCCGCAAGCTGCTCGACGAGGGCCAGGCCGGTGAGAACGTCGGTCTGCTGCTCCGCGGCATCAAGCGCGAGGACGTCGAGCGCGGCCAGGTCATCATCAAGCCGGGCTCGGTCACCCCGCACACCGAGTTCGAGGCGCAGGCCTACATCCTGTCCAAGGACGAGGGTGGCCGCCACACGCCGTTCTTCAACAACTACCGCCCGCAGTTCTACTTCCGTACGACGGACGTGACCGGCGTGGTGACCCTCCCCGAGGGCACCGAGATGGTCATGCCGGGTGACAACACCGAGATGAAGGTGGAGCTCATCCAGCCCGTCGCCATGGAAGAGGGCCTGAAGTTCGCCATCCGTGAGGGTGGCCGGACCGTGGGCGCCGGCCAGGTCACCAAGATCACGAAGTGATCTTCGACTGACCCGGTAGGTCTCTGAAGGGGCCCGTACGACTTCGGTCGTACGGGCCCCTTCGCCTTTCCCGTGCCGGGAGGGCCGACGGCGGCCCGGTGAAGTCCCGGCGAACCCCGCGGGACCGGCCGCCGAGAGTTGCGCCAACTCCGCGCCGGAGGCGTCCCGAATGTTCCTGTCTGCTCGCTGTGGGCCGGTTGTGCCGTCCTAGCGTGGACGCTCGCACCGGAGGCAGACAGGGGTGAGGGCTGATGTCCGTGACGATGGCCGACCGGCCGACACAGCGACTGCGGACGGTGCGGGCGCGCCGCGACACGCCCCCGCCCCGGCGGGAACGCCCCCGCCTGTACGCCGTCGACGGCATCCGCCTGCTCGCGGCCCTGATGGTCGCCGTGCACCACTACGCCGGCACGCGCCGCGTCGACCGGCCGCACAACCCCGTCTGGGACCGGCCGGCGTCCGACATCATGCCGACGGTGTACCACTTAGCCTCGTACGGCTGGATCGGTGTCGAGATCTTCTTCGTCATCAGCGGCTTCGTGATCTGCATGTCCTGCTGGGGCCGCACCCCGCGCCAGTTCTTCGTCTCGCGGGTGATCCGGCTGTACCCCGCGTACTGGTTCGCCATAGCGTTCACCACGGCCGTCCTGGTGGCCCTCCCCGGTGTCTGGGACCGCCTGCCCCTGAGCGACGTACTCCTCAACCTGACGATGCTGCAGTCCGGTTCGGGCGTGGCCAACGTCGACGGGGTGTACTGGACGCTCTGGTCGGAACTCCGCTTCTACCTGCTGTTCCTGGTCGTCGTCGCGATGGGCCTGACCTACCGGCGGGTCGTGGTCTTCTGCTGCGTGTGGGGCGCCGCGGCGATGCTCGCCCCGGTGTCGAAGTTCCACCTGCTGGCCCTGGCCGCCGATCCGGACGGCGCCTGGTACTTCATCGCCGGCCTGGCCCTCTACCTCATGCACCGCTTCGGCCAGGACCTGCTGCTGTGGGGCATCCTCGCGATGGCCTGGCTGATGGGGCAGCGGGAACTGGGGCTGCGCATCGACAACGTCGAGCACGTCTCCGGCTGGCGGGGGAGCGTGCTGATCTTCACGGCGTTCCTGCTCGCCATGGCCGCGATCGCGCTCGGCGCGACGGACCGGATCCGCTGGAGGTGGCTGGCGACGGCCGGGAGCCTGACGTACCCCCTGTACCTGCTGCACTACGCGGCCGGTACGGCGGTCATCAACCGCCTGCGGGACACGATGGACGCCCGTCTGCTGGTCGCGTCGGTGATCGCAGGGTTCCTGCTGCTGAGCTGGCTGGTGCACCGGTTCGTGGAGCGCCCGGTGGCGGGGCTGCTGAAGCGCGGGCTGGACACGTCGTTCGCGCGACTGCGGAACGCGGGGTGACCCGGCCCGCGGGCCGACCGAGGCGGGCGACGCGGGTCACGGCGTGGTGATACCTGCCGGACTGCCGACGTCGGACGGGGAACCGGTGAGTGGCCTGGCCTCACCGGACATCCCCCGCCCGCTTCCGGCGCCCAGCCGTCCGGCCGGGATCGCGCCCCGGGTCAGGGCCCCGGGTCAGGGCCCCGGGATCAGATGACGCCCTGTGCCAGCATCGCGTCCGCCACCCGCTCGAATCCGGCGATGTTCGCGCCGGCCACGTAATCGCCGGGGGCGCCGTAGCGCTCGGCGGTCTCGGCGCAGGTGGTGTGGATGTCGGTCATGATGCGGGCGAGTTCGTTCTCGACCTGCTCGGCCTTCCACGACGTACGCGACGCGTTCTGCGTCATCTCCAGGGCGCTCACCGCGACCCCGCCCGCGTTCGCGGCCTTGCCGGGGCCGAAGGCGACTCCGGCCCGCTGCAGGAGTTGCACCGCGTCCGGGGTGGTCGGCATGTTCGCGCCTTCCGAGACCGCCTTCACGCCGTTGCGGATGAGTTCGGCGGCGTCGTCGGCGTTCAGCTCGTTCTGCGTCGCCGACGGCAGGGCGAGGTCCGCCGGGACCTCCCAGACCCGCCCGCCGGGGACGAACCGCGCGGAGGCGCCGCGGCGCTCGGCGTAGTCGCTCACCCGGCCGCGCTCGACCTCCTTGACCTGACGCAGCAGGTCCACGTCGATGCCCTTCTCGTCCACCACGTAGCCGCTGGAGTCCGAACACGTCACCGGGTTGGCGCCGAGAGCCACCAGCTTCTGGATGGTGTAGATCGCGACGTTCCCGGAGCCGGAGACGACCGCCGTCTGCCCCTCGAGATCCTCACCGCGGGCGCGCAGCATGGCCTCCGCGAACAGCACGTTGCCGTATCCGGTCGCCTCCGGACGGATCAGTGAGCCGCCCCAGCCGGCGCTCTTGCCGGTCAGCACGCCGCCCTCCCAGCGGTTGGTGATCCGCCGGTACTGGCCGAACAGGTAACCGATCTCGCGGGCGCCGACACCGATGTCACCGGCCGGGATGTCGGTGTACTCACCGATGTGCCGGTACAACTCGGTCATGAAGGACTGGCAGAAGCGCATGACCTCCGCGTCGCTGCGCCCCTGCGGGTCGAAGTCGCTGCCGCCCTTGCCGCCGCCGATGCCGAGACCGGTCAGCGCGTTCTTGAAGATCTGCTCGAAGCCGAGGAACTTGATGATCCCGAGGTTCACGGACGGGTGGAAGCGCAGGCCGCCCTTGTACGGGCCGAGGGCGCTGTTGAACTCGACGCGGAAGCCGCGGTTGACGTGGACCCGGCCCCGGTCGTCCTGCCACGGCACTCGGAAGATGATCTGCCGCTCCGGCTCGATCAGCCGCTCGACGAGGCCCGGGTCGGCGTACTCGGGGCGGGCCGTCAGCACCCGGCCGAGGCTGTCCAGCACTTCGCGGGCGGCCTGGTGGAACTCGGGCTCCGCCGGGTTGCGGCGCTCGATCTCGGTGCGCAGGAATTCGAGGGCGGTCTTGGGGTCGGGGCGTGAGGTCACGGAGGTCCCTTTCAGGCACGGCTGACACCGGGACTGAGCCGGTGAGGGGCGCTCGGCGCCATTGCCGCGCGCGGGAATGTCGACGGCCCGCCTCCGCGAGCAGCCGGCGCTTGAGTGCTGCTCCCATGTTAAAGAGAAGACCAAGAGGCCAGGACGGCGTTCCGTATGTGAGATTCCGTATACGAGAACGAGATGCCGAAGAACCGGTCACGGTGTGACGATGCCGGCCGGGCGGGCCGGGCGCCCGAAGCGGGCGGGGACGCCCGGCGAGTACAGGACGCTCACCGGTTCCCCCTCCGGTGCCGGCAGACCGGCCGCCGTGACCAGGTCCTCGTCGCACTCGACGAGTTCGGCCCGGTGCAGCGGCCAGCGCGGATGGGCGTTGGGCAGATACGTCGACCGGCCGAAGAAGGCCCCGTGCATGCCCCAGCGGGCGGTCAGGAAGTGCTCCAGCTCGGTGGGCTCCTCGACCGGCTCGCCCGTCCGCACGGTGATACGGCTCCGGGCGCCGCGCGGGCCCGGCCATCGCCGTGAGCTGGTGTACGTCACGGTGTCCCCGTCGTGCCGGATGTCCATCCGGGACCAGAGGTACGGCATGCGGAAGCCCAGGCGCCCGACCGCCACGGGGATCAGGCGCGAGGCGTCCAGGGAGCGGAAGACGACGCCGCGCCGCCCGTGCGCATCCACCGAGTACAGGCGGACGTTGGTCTCGGGGAACGTGCCGAGGTAGGGGACGCCCGGGAGGCGGAGCCAGCCCACGCGGTGCATGCGGAAGGCGACGAGACCGACGTACGTGACACCGTCCAGGGTGTCGGGCACGGCGCCCGACGGCAGCAGACGGGCCACGTCGGCCGGGTCCACCGCCCAGTGCAGGAAGGTCAGGTCGAGCCAGGACTGGGTGAGCAGGGGCCGCGCGATGGCCTCGGGCGGGTCGGCCGTTATGGGGTGCGGGGGTATCGGCGGTTGTGGCTGCAGTGGCGCTGGTGACTGCGGTGTCGGAGGCACGGCGCCAGTGTCGCAGGGCTCAGCACGCCATTCGGGACCGCGTCCACCGGCCCGCGGCGCCACCACGGTCCGCGGGCGTTCACGGACTCGTCGTGCGGCAGACGCTGATCGTCATTCCGCGGACCCGCCACGGCCCGGAGGCGCTGGAGGCAGGACACGCGCGACGCTGCACGGCGGTGCCTACCCGACCTCGAATCGGATGACGACATAAGCCGTTCGGCGGCCAGAGTTCTTGAACCGCCGCATCGGGTCCAGTAGTTGCTTGCGATTGCATAAGGCAGCCCCGTCAGGTGTGTCCTGGCGGGCTGCGGCATCGGGGTGACGGCAGTAGTGGACGGCAACGTCAGCGGACGGGGCGGCGCGGGGTGGCGGTTCATCGCCTTCGTCCCGGGACGCATGGCTGCTCGCCGGGCTTTCGAGTGCGGTGCTGAGGGCCGCGCACGCGGTCATCGCCGGGCTGGCCCTCTACCTGATGCACCGCTTCGGTCAGGACCTGCTGCTGTGGGGCATCCGTCGCGATGGCGGGCGGCGACGGCACCAGCGCGGCGCCCGCACTCACCGCCGGCCCGCCGTCGCCGAGGCAGCTGCGTTGCCGGCGACCTGAGTTACTTTTCTGCCCATGACAGGCATACAGGGGAGTACACCGGCTTTGTCCTCGCTCTCGGCCGAGCAGGTGGTGGCGCTTCCGCTAGAAACCCTCGCCCGCAGTGTCGTGGGCGATCTGATGAGGCCGGGCGGCAGCACGCCGAACATCTCCGGCTGGCTGCACCGGGTCCGTCGGGACTACCGGCAGCTGAAGGATCCGGAGGCGCTGGGCGCCATCAGTGAGGCGGTGGCGTGGCTGCGGCTGCGGATGATCATCGTCGACGACCTGCGGCCCAAGTCCGAGGGCGACTGGGTCATGCTGAGCCGTCAGGGCGCCCAGTGGCTGCGGGGCGGCCCGCTCCCGCTCGACGCCACCGGCTGACCGCGTCCGACCGGCGCCCCTGCCACGGCCGCACACCGGTGACGCGCCCCGCTCCCGATGAGAACCGGGAGCGGGGCGCGTCGGCGTGAGCTGGCCCGTCGAGCAGACCGGTGCTACGGATTCACGACCTTCCCCCCGAAGGTGACGGCGAGGGCGCCGTTCGAGGCGAAGGACCAGCCCAGGGAGCCGCTGTAGGAGGAGCAGCGGGAGCCGTTGGTGCCGGTCCAGAACTGGTTGGAGCTGTCGGCGTCGCCGACGGTCTTGTCGTTCGACCCGCTGACCTTGAACCGGCAGGAGGTGTTGGTCCGGAACACCGAGGTGCCTGCGTCGAACGAGAAGTTGCGCTGGACGTTGTCGATGCTGGCGTTGTTCGAGATGGCCATGGTGCCGGGGTTGCTGTTGTACGTGAACCCGTGATGGCCGTTGTTGTAGGCGATGTTGTGCCGGACCGTGTGGTTGACCGCGATGTCCGAGCCGCCGAGCTTGTAGCCGTTGCGGTCGCCGTTGGTGTTCTGGGTGCCGTCGGTGAGGGTGCCGTTGTTGTAGGAGAGGGAGTACTCGATGGTCACCGGGCCGATGGCTCCGGTGTCGGTCTTGGTGTAGAGGTCCCAGCCGTCGTCGATGTTGTTGTGGGCGACGTCGTAGCGGAAGACGTTGCCGGTGCCGGTGGTGAGCTTCGCGGCGAAGCCGTCGGCGTTCTCGCCGCCGGAGTCGGCGTTGTCGTGCGACTCCGAGCTCACGATCAGGTTGTTGGACGGCCACTGGGAGCTCGGGGTGCTGGAGGAGATCCGGCCGAGCTGGAGTCCGGTGTCGCGGTTGTAGGCGGTCACCACGCGCTCGACGACGTTGTTGCTGCCGCCGACGTAGATCCCGTTGTCCCCGGCGTGTTCGACGGTGAGGCCGTACAGGTGCCAGTAGTTGGCGTTGAGCTGCAGCCCGCGGTTGGACGAACTCTCGCTCTGCGCCGAGAAGTTCAGCACCGGGGTCTCGCCCGGGTAGGCGCTCAGGGTGGTGCGGGCGCTCGACGTGCCGTCGCTGCCGGCCGGGATCGTGACGGTCGAGGAGTAGTTGTAGGTACCGCCGCGCAGGTAGATGGTGCCACCGGGCGCGATGCGGCTGATCGCGGTGGCGAGCGTCGTCGGGGCGGACTGCGTCCCGGCCGCACTGGCGGTGCCGCTCGGCGACACGTACTGCGTGGTGCTCGCGGCCTGCGCGGGAGCGCCGGACAGCGCGACCAGCGCGCCTGCCAGCAGACTGACGCACGCGATGACGGGCTTCACTTGCATGGTGGTGCCTCCGGTTCGTCCGTGACCAGGGGTGCCGTGCAGGGGAAAGCGCTTTCTCCGTTTCCGTACGGGAACGTAGAGCGCTTGCGATGGACGCGTCAAGATGCGGGTACGTGATTCATATTCACGAACATGAACGAGGCTCGGGCTGCGCCGAGGGTGCGGGTTTGACCTGCGTCACCCTGGGGGTATTCTCTCCGGCCCGATTGGCCAGCGGCCTGCCCCATATGGCAGACTGTCCGAGTTGCTCGGTCGAGTGTTGATGCTGCGCGCCTCCCGCCGGGGGGACCGGAAGCGAGTCCCACAGTACTCGTCGCCCTAACTGCCGTCAGGCAGCGCTGGGGCGGACGTACGGGAATCTTCCGGGAAGTGTCAGCGCGGCACCGGCCAGGCGCCCGGTGGACTTTCGTCCCCGGCTTGCGGTTCCGGAAGGGCCGTGTGCATTCCCCGCAGGGATGTTCGAACAAGGGGCATCTGTGTCAGCGGGAGCGCGACACGCCCGACCGCGTGGGTCGGAGAACGAGGGTGGAGTGACACCGGGTCCAGAGCGTGAGAAGAGACAGGACTACTGAGTAGCCATGGCGGGACAGAAGATCCGCATCCGGCTCAAGGCCTACGACCACGAGGTCATCGACTCCTCGGCGAAGAAGATCGTCGAGACGGTGACCCGCACTGGTGCGTCGGTCGCGGGCCCGGTGCCGCTGCCCACTGAGAAGAACGTGTACTGCGTCATCAAGTCGCCGCACAAGTACAAGGACTCGCGCGAGCACTTCGAGATGCGTACGCACAAGCGCCTGATCGACATCCTCGACCCGACCCCCAAGACCGTTGACTCTCTGATGCGACTCGACCTCCCGGCCGGTGTCGACATCGAGATCAAGCTCTGAGGCGCGGTGATCTGAGAGATGGCTAAGCAGATCAAGGGCATCCTGGGCGAGAAGCTCGGCATGACGCAGGTGTGGGACGAGAACAACCGTGTTGTTCCGGTCACCGTCGTCAAGGCCGGGCCCAACGTCGTCACCCAGGTCCGTACGAACGACACCGACGGCTACGAGTCGGTCCAGATCGCCTTCGGCGAGATCGACCCGCGCAAGGTGAACAAGCCCCTCAAGGGCCACTTCGCCAAGGCCGACGTCACCCCGCGCCGTCACCTCGTCGAGATCCGTACCGCTGACGCCAGCGAGTACACCCTCGGCCAGGAGATCACCGCCGAGGTGTTCGAGGCCGGCGTGAAGGTCGACGTCACCGGCAAGAGCAAGGGCAAGGGCTTCGCCGGTGTCATGAAGCGCCACAACTTCGGTGGCCTCGGCGCCGGTCACGGCACGCAGCGCAAGCACCGCTCGCCCGGTTCCATCGGTGGCTGCGCCACCCCGGGCCGTGTGTTCAAGGGCCTCCGCATGGCGGGTCGCATGGGCAACGAGCGGGTCACCACCCAGAACCTGACCGTCCACGCCGTTGACGCGGAGAAGGGTCTGCTGCTCATCAAGGGCGCGGTTCCCGGTCCGAACGGCGGCCTCGTCCTGGTCCGCACCGCGGCCAAGGGGGCCTGAGGTAACCGATGAGCACTGTTGACATCCTTTCGCCGGCGGGCGACAAGGCCGGTACCGTCGAGCTCCCCGCGGAGATCTTCGGCGTTGAGAAGGTCAGCATCCCGCTGATCCACCAGGTCGTCGTCGCACAGCTGGCCGCTGCCCGCCAGGGCACCCACAAGACCAAGACGCGCGGCGAGGTCCGCGGCGGTGGCAAGAAGCCGTACCGCCAGAAGGGCACCGGTCGCGCCCGTCAGGGTTCGACCCGCGCGCCGCAGTTCGCCGGTGGTGGCGTCGTGCACGGTCCCGTGCCGCGCGACTACTCGCAGCGCACCCCGAAGAAGATGAAGGCCGCGGCCCTGCGCCACGCCCTCACCGACCGGGCGCGTCACAACCGCATCCACGTCGTCTCCGGCGTGGTCGAGGGCGACACCCCCAGCACCAAGGCCGCGAAGAGCCTGTTCGGCAAGATCAGCGAGCGCAAGAACCTGCTCCTGGTCATCGACCGCGCCGACGAGGCCGCGTGGCTGTCCGCCCGCAACCTGCCCCAGGTCCACATCCTGGAGCCGGGCCAGCTGAACACGTACGACGTTCTCGTCTCGGACGACGTGGTCTTCACCCAGGCCGCTTTCGAGTCCTTCGTCGCCGGCCCGAACAAGGCCAACGACACCGAAGGGAGCGAGGTCTGATGGCCATCCGTCACCCCGCCATTGCCTCGAAGGCCGCCAAGGCCGCCAAGGCCGCGCGCGTCGCCAAGGCGCGTCGCCACGCCGCCGAGGGCAAGAACACCGTCGAGACCCCGCTCAGCAAGTCGTACACGGACCCCCGTGACGTGCTGCTGAAGCCGGTCGTCTCCGAGAAGAGCTACGCGCTCCTCGACGAGAACAAGTACACGTTCATCGTCGACCCGCGGGCCAACAAGACCCAGATCAAGGAGGCCGTCCAGGCGGTCTTCGACGTCAAGGTCACCGGGGTCAACACGATCAACCGCGCCGGCAAGCGCAAGCGGACCCGCACGGGCTTCGGCCAGCGTGCCGCCACCAAGCGCGCGATCGTGACCCTCGCCGAGGGCGACCGTATCGACATCTTCGGCGGTCCGACCGCGTAAGCGGGTCGGAGCGTCCAGATAATCGGAAACTTCCGAGGACTGAGAGACAATGGGTATCCGCAAGTACAAGCCGACTACGCCGGGCCGTCGTGGCGCCAGCGTCGCCGACTTCGTCGAGGTCACGCGGTCCACGCCGGAGAAGTCGCTGGTTCGCCCGCTGCACAGCAAGGGCGGCCGTAACAACGCCGGTCGTGTGACCGTTCGCCACCAGGGTGGCGGACACAAGCGCGCCTACCGTCTGATCGACTTCCGTCGTCACGACAAGGACGGCGTGCCGGCGAAGGTCGCGCACATCGAGTACGACCCCAACCGCACCGCGCGCATCGCGCTCCTGCACTACGCGGACGGCGAGAAGCGCTACATCCTGGCCCCCAAGGGCCTGAGCCAGGGCGACCGGATCGAGAACGGCCCCGGCGCCGACATCAAGCCCGGCAACAACCTGGCGCTGCGCAACATCCCGGTCGGTACGACGATCCACTCCGTGGAGCTTCGTCCGGGCGGCGGCGCCAAGTTCGCCCGCTCCGCCGGTGCCTCCGTGCAGCTGCTCGCGAAGGAGGGCTCGATGGCCCACCTCCGCATGCCGTCCGGTGAGATCCGCCTGGTCGACCAGCGCTGCCGCGCCACGGTCGGCGAGGTCGGCAACGCCGAGCAGAGCAACATCAACTGGGGCAAGGCCGGCCGCAAGCGCTGGCTGGGCGTCCGCCCGACCGTTCGCGGTGTGGCGATGAACCCGGTTGACCACCCCCACGGTGGTGGTGAGGGCAAGACCTCCGGTGGTCGCCACCCGGTCAGCCCCTGGGGTCAGAAGGAAGGTCGTACTCGTGCTCCCAAGAAGGCGAGCAACAAGTACATCGTCCGCCGCCGCAAGACGAACAAGAAGCGCTAAGGACGGGTTGAGATGCCTCGTAGCTTGAAGAAGGGGCCCTTCGTCGACGACCACCTGATGAAGAAGGTGGACGCCCAGAACGAAGCCGGCACCAAGAACGTCATCAAGACCTGGTCCCGTCGCTCGATGATCGTCCCGGCCATGCTCGGCCACACTCTGGCGGTGCACAACGGCAAGACCCACATCCCGGTGTTCGTCACCGAGTCGATGGTCGGCCACAAGCTCGGCGAGTTCTCGCCGACCCGCACCTTCCGGGGCCACGTCAAGGAAGACCGGAAGTCGAAGCGCCGCTAGTCGCGGATCGCATTCAGACACGTAAGTAACTCTGAAGGGACAACCATGGAAGCCAGGGCCCAGGCGCGGTACATCCGCGTCACGCCCATGAAGGCCCGCCGTGTGGTGGACCTCATCCGTGGCATGAACGCCACGGAGGCCCAGGCTGTTCTGCGATTCGCTCCGCAGGCAGCCTCGGTTCCGGTCGGCAAGGTGCTGGACAGCGCCATCGCCAACGCCGCGCACAACTACGACCACACCGACGCCGACAGCCTCTACGTCTCCGAGGCCTACGTCGACGAGGGCCCGACCCTGAAGCGGTTCCGTCCGCGCGCCCAGGGCCGTGCCTACCGGATCCGCAAGCGGACCAGCCACATCACCGTGGTCGTCAGCAGCAAGGAAGGAACCCGGTAATGGGCCAGAAGGTAAACCCGCATGGGTTCCGGCTCGGTGTCACCACGGACTTCAAGTCCCGTTGGTACGCCGACAAGCTGTACAAGGACTACGTCAAGGAAGACGTCGCCATCCGTCGGATGATGACGTCCGGCATGGAGCGCGCCGGCATCTCCAAGGTCGAGATCGAGCGCACCCGTGACCGCGTGCGGGTGGACATCCACACCGCTCGTCCGGGCATCGTCATCGGCCGCCGCGGCGCCGAGGCCGACCGCATCCGCGGCGACCTCGAGAAGCTCACCGGCAAGCAGGTCCAGCTGAACATCCTCGAGGTCAAGAACCCCGAGACCGACGCCCAGCTGGTCGCCCAGGCCGTCGCCGAGCAGCTCTCCTCCCGCGTCTCCTTCCGCCGTGCCATGCGCAAGAGCATGCAGTCGGCGATGAAGGCGGGCGCCAAGGGCATCAAGATCCAGTGCGGTGGCCGTCTCGGCGGCGCCGAGATGTCCCGCTCGGAGTTCTACCGCGAGGGCCGCGTGCCCCTGCACACGCTCCGCGCGAACGTCGACTACGGCTTCTTCGAGGCCAAGACGACCTTCGGCCGCATCGGTGTGAAGGTCTGGATCTACAAGGGCGACGTCAAGAACATCGCCGAGGTTCGCGCCGAGAACGCTGCCGCCCGTGCGGGTAACCGCCCGGCCCGCGGTGGCGCCGACCGCCCGGCCCGTGGTGGCCGCGGTGGCGAGCGGCGCGGTCGCAAGCCGCAGCAGGCTGCCGGCGCCGAGGCCCCCAAGGCCGAGGCTGCCGCCGCCGCTCCGGCTGAGAGCACCGGAACGGAGGCCTGACCGTCATGCTGATCCCCCGTAGGGTCAAGCACCGCAAGCAGCACCACCCGGGACGCAGCGGCGCTGCCAAGGGTGGCACCACGGTTGCGTTCGGCGAGTACGGCATCCAGGCGCTGACCCCGGCCTACGTGACGAACCGCCAGATCGAGGCGGCCCGTATCGCGATGACCCGCCACATCAAGCGTGGCGGCAAGGTCTGGATCAACATCTACCCGGACCGTCCCCTCACCAAGAAGCCGGCCGAGACCCGCATGGGTTCCGGTAAGGGTTCTCCGGAGTGGTGGATCGCCAACGTCAAGCCCGGACGCGTCATGTTCGAGCTGTCGTACCCCAACGAGAAGATCGCCCGTGAGGCGCTGACCCGTGCGGCCCACAAGCTGCCGATGAAGTGCCGGATCGTCAAGCGCGAGGCAGGTGAAGCGTGATGTCGGCCGGTACCAAGGCGTCCGAGCTGCGCGAGCTGGGCAACGAGGAGCTTCTGGCGAAGCTTCGCGAGGCCAAGGAAGAGCTGTTCAACCTCCGCTTCCAGGCGGCGACCGGTCAGCTCGAGAACCACGGTCGGCTGAAGGCCGTCCGCAAGGACATCGCGCGGATCTACACCCTGATGCGTGAGCGCGAGCTGGGCATCGAGACGGTGGAGAGCGCCTGATGAGTGAGAGCAACGTGACTGAGCAGACTGCAGAGGCCCGCGGCTTCCGCAAGACCCGTGAGGGTCTCGTCGTCAGCGACAAGATGGACAAGACCGTCGTCGTCGCCGTCGAGGACCGTGTCAAGCACGCGCTGTACGGCAAGGTCATCCGCCGTACGAACAAGCTCAAGGCCCACGACGAGCAGAACGCCGCGGGTGTCGGCGACCGCGTCCTCCTCATGGAGACCCGGCCGCTGTCCGCGACGAAGCGCTGGCGCGTCGTCGAGATCCTCGAGAAGGCCAAGTAGGCAATTCCCGCAAGGGAATTCCAAAGAATACGCCTGCGGGGCACCCCTCGCAGGACAGTTCCGCCAGGCTCCGGGGGCCGCTCGGTGAGCGGCCCCCGGGGAACCGGCAGACATTCAGGAGATAGACGTGATCCAGCAGGAGTCGCGACTGCGTGTCGCCGACAACACTGGTGCGAAGGAGATCCTTTGCATCCGTGTGCTCGGTGGCTCCGGTCGCCGCTACGCGGGCATCGGTGACGTCATCGTCGCCACCGTCAAGGACGCGATCCCCGGTGGCAACGTGAAGAAGGGTGACGTCGTCAAGGCGGTCATCGTTCGCACCGTCAAGGAGCGCCGCCGTCCGGACGGCTCGTACATCCGCTTCGACGAGAACGCCGCCGTCATTCTGAAGAACGACGGCGACCCTCGCGGCACCCGCATCTTCGGCCCGGTCGGGCGTGAGCTGCGCGAGAAGAAGTTCATGAAGATCATCTCGCTCGCGCCGGAGGTGCTGTAAGCATGAAGATCAAGAAGGGCGACCTGGTCCAGGTCATCACCGGCAAGGACAAGGGCAAGCAGGGCAAGGTCATTGCCGCTTACCCGCGCGAGGAGCGCGTCCTGGTCGAGGGTGTCAACCGGGTCAAGAAGCACACGAAGGCCGGTCCCACCGCTCGCGGTTCCCAGGCCGGCGGCATCGTCACGACCGAGGCGCCGATCCACGTCTCCAACGTCCAGCTGGTCGTTGAGAAGGACGGCCAGAAGGTCGTCACGCGTGTCGGCTACCGCTTCGACGACGAGGGCAACAAGATCCGCGTTGCCAAGCGGACGGGTGAGGACATCTGATGGCTACCACCACCACTCCGCGTCTCAAGACGAAGTACCGCGAGGAGATCGCGGGCAAGCTGCGTGACGAGTTCAAGTACGAGAACGTCATGCAGGTCCCCGGCCTCGTCAAGATCGTGGTCAACATGGGTGTGGGCGACGCCGCCCGCGACTCCAAGCTGATCGAGGGCGCCATCCGCGACCTCACCACGATCACCGGTCAGAAGCCGGCCGTCACCAAGGCCCGCAAGTCCATCGCGCAGTTCAAGCTGCGTGAGGGCCAGCCGATCGGTGCCCACGTCACGCTCCGTGGCGACCGCATGTGGGAGTTCCTGGACCGCACCCTGTCGCTCGCGCTGCCGCGCATCCGCGACTTCCGCGGCCTGTCCCCCAAGCAGTTCGACGGCCGTGGCAACTACACCTTCGGTCTCACGGAGCAGGTCATGTTCCACGAGATCGACCAGGACAAGATCGACCGCGTCCGGGGTATGGACATCACCGTGGTCACCACGGCGACCAACGACGCTGAGGGCCGCGCGCTCCTCCGTCACCTCGGCTTCCCCTTCAAGGAGGCGTGAGCGAGATGGCGAAGAAGGCTCTCATCGCGAAGGCTGCCCGTAAGCCCAAGTTCGGTGTGCGCGGCTACACCCGCTGCCAGCGCTGCGGCCGTCCGCACTCCGTGTACCGCAAGTTCGGCCTCTGCCGCGTGTGCCTTCGTGAGATGGCTCACCGCGGCGAGCTGCCGGGCGTGACCAAGAGCTCCTGGTAATCCCGGTAAATCGGGATTCCTGGACCTCTCGGTAAGCAACCGGGCCGGCAGGGGCCCCGCCTTCCATGCCGTAGGCTGGGAGGGTTGGGCCTCTGCCGCCCTGGATCGCCCGCGGACGAAGTCCGCTGAATGATTGCTTACTACGCCGTAGGTCCCCGCGCCGCACCCGTCCCGTCCATGTACGGGGAGAGGGATGGCGCATATAGGAAACCCCGGCGAGAAAGGCCACAGGCCAATTCATGACCATGACTGATCCGATCGCAGACATGTTGACGCGTCTGCGGAATGCGAACTCGGCGTACCACGACTCGGTGTCGATGCCGCACTCCAAGATCAAGTCCCACATCGCGGAGATCCTCCAGCAGGAGGGCTTCATCACGGGCTGGAAGGTCGAGGACGCCGAGGTCGGCAAGAACCTCGTCCTCGAGCTGAAGTTCGGCCCCAACCGTGAGCGCTCCATCGCGGGCATCAAGCGGATCTCCAAGCCCGGTCTCCGGGTGTACGCGAAGTCCACCAACCTGCCGAAGGTGCTCGGCGGCCTGGGCGTGGCGATCATCTCCACGTCGCACGGGCTCCTCACCGACAAGCAGGCCGGCAAGAAGGGCGTGGGTGGGGAAGTCCTCGCCTACGTCTGGTAGCGAAGGGAACGGAGGAAAACAGCTATGTCGCGCATCGGCAAGCTCCCCATCGCGGTTCCCGCCGGCGTGGACGTCACCATCGACGGCCGTACGGTCTCGGTCAAGGGCCCCAAGGGCGAACTGACCCACACCGTCGTGGCGCCGATCGAGATCGCCAAGGGCGAGGACGGCACCCTGCAGGTGACCCGCCCCAACGACGAGCGTCAGAGCAAGGCCCTGCACGGCCTCTCCCGCACGCTGGTGGCGAACATGATCACCGGCGTGACCCAGGGTTACGTGAAGAAGCTCGAGATCAGCGGTGTCGGTTACCGCGTGACCGCCAAGGGCTCGAACCTCGAGTTCGCGCTCGGCTACAGCCACCCGATCACCGTCGAGGCCCCCGAGGGGATCACCTTCAAGGTGGAGACCCCGACCCGTTTCCAGGTCGAGGGCATCGACAAGCAGAAGGTCGGCGAGGTTGCGGCCAACATCCGCAAGCTGCGCAAGCCCGACCCGTACAAGGCCAAGGGCGTCAAGTACGAGGGCGAAGTCATCCGCCGCAAGGTCGGAAAGGCGGGTAAGTAAGCCATGGCATACGGGCAGAAGATCCTCAAGGGCGACGCCTACAAGCGCGCCGCGATCAAGCGCCGCCACATCCGGATCCGCAAGAAGGTCTCGGGTACGGCGGAGCGTCCCCGTCTGGTCGTGACCCGCTCCAACCGCCACATCGTGGCGCAGGTGATCGACGACCTGAAGGGCCACACCCTGGCGTCGGCGTCCACCCTGGACGCGTCGATCCGCGGTGGCGAGGGCGACAAGTCCGCGCAGGCCAAGCAGGTCGGCGCCCTGGTCGCCGAGCGTGCCAAGGCCGCCGGTGTCGAGGCCGTCGTGTTCGACCGTGGTGGCAACCAGTACGCCGGGCGCATCGCCGCCCTGGCGGACGCCGCCCGCGAGGCCGGGCTCAAGTTCTGAGCCGCTTGTAGCTAGCGGAAAGAGAGAGGTAATCCAATGGCTGGACCCCAGCGCCGCGGAAGCGGTGCCGGTGGCGGCGAGCGGCGGGACCGGAAGGGCCGTGACGGCGGCGCTGCTGCCGCCGAGAAGACCGCGTACGTTGAGCGCGTCGTCGCGATCAACCGCGTCGCCAAGGTTGTGAAGGGTGGTCGTCGCTTCAGCTTCACCGCGCTGGTCGTGGTGGGCGACGGTGACGGCACCGTGGGTGTCGGTTACGGCAAGGCCAAGGAGGTGCCGGCCGCCATCGCCAAGGGTGTGGAGGAGGCCAAGAAGCACTTCTTCAAGGTCCCCCGGATCCAGGGCACCATCCCGCACCCCATCCAGGGTGAGAAGGCGGCCGGTGTCGTGCTGCTCAAGCCCGCGTCGCCCGGTACCGGTGTTATCGCCGGTGGCCCGGTGCGTGCCGTGCTCGAGTGCGCCGGCATCCACGACGTGCTGTCGAAGTCGCTCGGCTCCGACAACGCGATCAACATCGTGCACGCGACCGTGGAGGCCCTGAAGGGCCTGCAGCGTCCCGAGGAGATCGCGGCCCGCCGTGGTCTGCCCCTCGAGGACGTCGCTCCCGCGGCTCTGCTGCGTGCGCGTGCCGGGGCGGGTGCGTAATCATGGCGCAGCTCAAGATCACGCAGGTCAAGTCCTACATCGGCAGCAAGCAGAACCACCGTGACACCCTGCGCTCCCTTGGTCTCAAGGGCATCAACACGCAGGTCGTCAAGGAGGACCGCCCCGAGTTCCGCGGCATGGTGCACACCGTCCGCCACCTCGTGACGGTCGAGGAGGTCGACTGATCATGGCGGAGCAGAACCCGCTCAAGATCCACAACCTCCGTCCCGCCCCGGGCGCCAAGACCGCCAAGACCCGTGTCGGTCGTGGTGAGGCGTCGAAGGGTAAGACGGCCGGTCGTGGTACCAAGGGCACCAAGGCCCGTTACCAGGTTCCGGAGCGCTTCGAGGGCGGCCAGATGCCGCTGCACATGCGCCTCCCGAAGCTGAAGGGCTTCAAGAACCCGTTCAAGACCGAGTACCAGGTCGTCAACCTCGACAAGCTGGCCGCGCTCTACCCCGAGGGTGGCGAGGTCACGGTCGAGTCCCTGGTGGCCAAGGGCGCCGTTCGCAAGAACAGCCTGGTCAAGGTCCTCGGCCAGGGTGAGGTCTCCGTGGCGCTGCAGGTGACGGTCGACGCCGTCTCCGGCTCCGCCAAGGAGAAGATCACCGCCGCCGGCGGCACCGTCACCGAGCTCGTCTGAGTCCGTTCGGACGTCTCGATGACGTAAGCGTCTCCCGACCGGGGATACCTCACAATGAGGTATCCCCGGTTGGTCGTTCCAAGGGGGGCAGTGTCGCCGGTAAGGTGGCCTGCACTGTTCACTTCCGTATTCGTCGAACCTCAAGACCGTCACCCTTGACGCTGTTGCGCGGGGGTCGCAGGAGGCACCGTGCTCACCGCGTTCGCCCGGGCGTTCAAGACGCCCGACCTGCGCAAGAAGCTGCTCTTCACGCTCGGCATCATCGTGGTCTACCGGGTCGGTACCCACATCCCGATCCCCGGCGTCAACTACACGGCCGTCCAGCAGTGCGTGGACGAGGCCTCCGGCAACCAGGGCCTCTTCGGCCTGGTCAACATGTTCAGCGGCGGCGCGCTGCTGCAGATCACGGTCTTCGCGCTGGGCATCATGCCGTACATCACGGCGAGTATCATCCTGCAGCTGCTGACCGTGGTGATCCCGCGTCTGGAAGCCCTCAAGAAGGAGGGGCAGGCCGGCACGGCGAAGATCACCCAGTACACCCGTTACCTGACGGTCGCGCTGGCGATCCTGCAGGGCACCGGCCTGGTGGCCACCGCCCGCAGCGGCGCCCTCTTCAACGGCTGCACCGTCGCGTCGAGCATCGTCCCCGACCAGGCGATCTTCACCACCATCACCATGGTGATCTGCATGACCGCCGGTACGGCCGTCGTCATGTGGCTCGGTGAGCTGATCACCGACCGCGGCATCGGCAACGGCATGTCGATCCTGATGTTCATCTCGATCGCCGCCACCTTCCCCTCGGCCCTGTGGGCCATCAAGAAGACGGGCACGCTGGCGGGCGGCTGGATCGAGTTCGGCACCGTCATCCTCGTCGGCCTGGTCATGGTCGGCCTGGTCGTCTTCGTCGAGCAGGCCCAGCGCCGGATCCCGGTGCAGTACGCCAAGCGCATGATCGGCCGTCGTTCCTACGGCGGGACGTCGACCTACATTCCGCTGAAGGTCAACCAGGCGGGTGTGATCCCCGTCATCTTCGCATCGTCGCTGCTTTACATTCCGGCGCTGGTCGCCCAGTTCTCCGGTGGCAACTCGGGCTGGAAGACCTGGATCGAGCAGAACCTGACCAAGGGCGACCACCCGATTTACATCACTTCGTACTTCTTGCTCATCGTTTTCTTCGCGTTCTTCTACGTGGCGATCTCCTTCAACCCCGAGGAAGTCGCCGACAACATGAAGAAGTATGGTGGTTTCATCCCGGGCATCCGGGCTGGCCGACCGACCGCTGAGTATCTGAGCTACGTACTCAACCGGATCACCTGGCCGGGTTCGCTGTACTTGGGTCTGATCGCTCTCGTGCCGACGATGGCGTTGGTTGGGTTTGGGGCGAACCAGAACTTCCCGTTCGGCGGGACCAGCATCCTGATCATCGTGGGTGTCGGTCTCGAGACGGTGAAGCAGATCGAGAGCCAGCTCCAGCAGCGCAATTACGAAGGGTTCCTCCGCTGATGCGAATCGTCCTCGTCGGGCCGCCGGGTGCCGGAAAGGGCACGCAGGCCACTCGCCTCGCTGCGAAGCTGCGCGTCCCGCACATCTCCACGGGCGACCTGTTCCGGGCCAACATCAGCCAGCAGACCGAGCTGGGCAAGCTCGCCAAGTCCTACATGGACGCCGGCAACCTCGTTCCCGACGAGGTCACGATCGCGATGGCAAAGGACCGGATGGAGCAGCCGGACGCCGAGGGCGGCTTCCTGCTCGACGGCTTCCCGCGCAACGTCTCGCAGGCCGAGGCGCTCGACGAACTGCTGACGACCGAGACCATCAAGCTGGACGCGGTTCTCGACCTGGAAGTCTCCGAGGACGAGGTCGTCAAGCGGATCGCCGGCCGGCGCATCTGCCGCAACGACTCCTCCCACGTCTTCCACGTGACGTACAGCAAGCCGAAGCAGGAAGGCGTCTGCGACGTCTGCGGCGGCGAGCTGTACCAGCGCGACGACGACTCCGAGGGGACGGTCCGCAAGCGGCTCGAGGTCTACCACACGCAGACCGAGCCGATCATCGACTACTACAAGGCGCAGGGACTGGTCGTCACGATCTCGTCCCTCGGCCCGGTCGAGGAGATCACGCAGCGCGCCCTGGAGGCGCTCAAGCGCGAGGACGACGACAAGTAGTCGTCGGTCCGGTACGGCCGTGGCACCCGGATGGGCGTCACGGCCGTACTGTTGTGCAGTAACCGGTTGACGCGAGTGACGGAGAGCGCAGGGCCCCCATGGTGCAGATCAAGACCGCCGAGCAGATCGCCAAGATGCGTGAGGCGGGGCTGGTCGTCGCCGCCATCCACGCGGCCACCCGCGAGGCCGCCGTGCCCGGCGCCACCACCAGGGACCTGGACCAGGTGGCGCGCAAGGTGCTCGCCGAGCACAACGCCAAGCCGAACTTCCTCGGCTACGGCGGCTTCCCGGCGACGATCTGCACCTCGGTCAACGAGGTCGTCGTCCACGGCATCCCGTCCGACGAGGTCGTCCTCAAGGACGGCGACATCATCTCCATCGACTGCGGCGCCATCGTCGACGGCTGGCACGGCGACGCCGCGTACACGGCGTTCGTGGGCTCCGGTCACGCCCCGGAGCTGATCGAGCTCTCCCGGGTCACCGAGGAGTCCATGTGGGCCGGCATCGCCGCGATGAAGCTCGGCAACCGGCTCGTCGACGTCTCCCGCGCCATCGAGACGTACATCCGCCGTCAGCCCAAGCCCGGCGGCGGCCGCTACGGCATCATCGAGGACTACGGCGGCCACGGCATCGGCACCGAGATGCACATGGACCCGCACCTGCTGAACTACGTCGACCGGCGCCGCGGCAAGGGCCCCAAGCTGGTCCCCGGCTTCTGCCTCGCCATCGAGCCGATGGTCTCCCTGGGCACCCCGAAGACGCAGGTCCTGGACGACGACTGGACGGTCATCACCACGGACGGCACCTGGTCCTCCCACTGGGAGCACTCGGTGGCCCTGACCGAGCAGGGCCCGCTGGTCCTGACGGCCCCGGACGGCGGCCGGGCCAAGCTGGCGGAGTACGGCGTCACGGCCGCTCCGGACCCGCTCGCTTAATGATCTCTGCCTGGGGCAGACTTCCTCGATTCGTCTTTCCGGGTGCGCTGACGTAGACTGACTCGTCGGCTCTCGTGCACCCGCATGTCCGCATGCGCCCGTAAGGGACGCGAGGGAGTCGATCAAGGTAGTCGATTCGAAGGGCGAAGCGTGGCCAAGAAGCAAGGTGCCATCGAGATCGAGGGCACTGTCGTCGAGTCTCTGCCGAACGCCATGTTCAAGGTCGAGCTCCAGAACGGCCACCAGGTCCTGGCACACATCAGCGGCAAGATGCGCATGCACTACATCCGCATCCTCCCTGACGACCGGGTCGTGGTGGAGCTGTCTCCGTACGACCTGACGCGTGGCCGGATCGTCTACCGGTACAAGTAGATCTTGCCCGCACCCCGCTGCGGCGGGGTGGTGGCACTGACCCGGAGAACCTCAATCCCATGAAGGTCAAGCCGAGCGTCAAGAAGATCTGCGACAAGTGCAGGGTGATCCGCCGTCACGGTCGGGTCATGGTCATCTGCGAGAACCCGCGCCACAAGCAGCGCCAGGGCTGACGCACGATCGACCGATCCCTCTGCATCGACATCGCAGGGATTCGCGCGACGCGAGCTGAATTGTTCATACGCAGGACCCGGGCGAGCGATCGCCCGACACCCCCGGTTCGGAGGCCGGGGACCCGGTTCGTACCTGATACGGCGGCCGGGAGCCGGTGCTGCGGAAGACCTCCGAAGATCAACTGGAGCCATTGAATGGCACGCGTTTCCGGTGTTGACATCCCGCGCGAAAAGCGCGTGGAGGTCGCCCTCACCTACGTGTTCGGCATCGGCCGGACTCTCTCGAAGCAGACGCTGGACGCCACCGGCGTCGACCCGAACACCCGCGTTCGCGACCTCTCCGAGGAGCAGCTCGTCGCGATCCGCGAGTACGTCGACAACAACATCAAGACCGAGGGTGACCTCCGTCGCGAGATCCAGGCCGACATCCGCCGCAAGGTCGAGATCGGCTGCTACCAGGGTCTGCGGCACCGCCGTGGTCTGCCGGTCCGCGGTCAGCGCACCAGCACCAACGCCCGTACCCGCAAGGGCCCGCGTCGCGCCATCGCCGGCAAGAAGAAGCCGGGCAAGAAGTAGTCCTCAGCGGACGCCTGTCCACGGTCTTCGCTGCAGGACCGACCACCTCCCGTAGGAGTAATAGATGCCCCCCAAGGGTCGTCAGGGCGCTGCCAAGAAGGTGCGCCGCAAGGAAAAGAAGAACGTCGCTCACGGCCACGCGCACATCAAGAGCACGTTCAACAACACGATCGTCTCCATCACGGACCCGTCGGGCAACGTGATCTCCTGGGCCTCCGCCGGCCACGTCGGCTTCAAGGGCTCCCGGAAGTCCACGCCGTTCGCCGCGCAGATGGCCGCCGAGTCGGCCGCCCGCCGCGCTCAGGAGCACGGCATGCGCAAGGTCGACGTGTTCGTCAAGGGCCCGGGCTCCGGTCGTGAGACCGCGATCCGCTCCCTGCAGGCGACGGGTCTCGAGGTCGGCTCCATCCAGGACGTCACCCCGACCCCGCACAACGGCTGCCGTCCGCCGAAGCGTCGCC
>NZ_JBFADM010000015.1:0-120593 GCF_040641355.1 Streptomyces sp. NPDC020996 | reverse complement strand
GCGTCTGACGGTGCGGTGCGGCGGGCGGGCCTCCTGCTGGGGGTGCGGGGGTCGTCCCCCGCGATGTCGCAGTACGGCTGCCGTCCGCCGAAGCGTCGCCGCGTCTGACGGTGCGGTGCGGCGGGCGGGCCTCCTGCTGGGGGTGCGGGGGTCGTCCCCCGCGATGTCGCAGTACGGCTGCCGTCCGCCGAAGCGCCGCCGCGTCTGACGCTCGCCGCTTCACGGCTTCGGGACCGGGCGGTACGGCACTGTCAAAGCGCCGTATCGCCCGTACCCTTGCAGTACCCGCGCTTTTCACGGGCGCGGTTTCCGTCGGGCGTCAAATAGCGGGCGTCCACGAATGAAGGATCTCCACACATGCTGATCGCTCAGCGTCCCTCGTTGACCGAAGAGGTCGTCGACGAGTTCCGCTCCCGGTTCGTGATCGAGCCGCTGGAGCCGGGCTTCGGCTACACCCTCGGCAACTCCCTCCGCCGGACCCTCCTGTCCTCGATCCCCGGTGCGGCGGTCACGTCGATCCGGATCGACGGCGTGCTGCACGAGTTCACCACCGTGCCGGGCGTCAAGGAGGACGTCACCGACCTGATCCTCAACATCAAGCAGCTGGTCGTCTCCTCGGAGCACGACGAGCCGGTCGTGATGTACCTGCGCAAGCAGGGCCCGGGTCTGGTCACCGCCGCCGACATCGCGCCCCCGGCCGGTGTCGAGGTGCACAACCCCGACCTCGTCCTCGCCACGCTCAACGGCAAGGGCAAGCTGGAGATGGAGCTGACGGTCGAGCGCGGCCGCGGTTACGTCTCCGCCGTGCAGAACAAGCAGGTGGGCCAGGAGATCGGCCGTATCCCGGTCGACTCCATCTACAGCCCCGTGCTGAAGGTCACGTACAAGGTCGAGGCCACGCGTGTCGAGCAGCGCACCGACTTCGACAAGCTGATCGTCGACGTCGAGACCAAGCAGGCCATGCGTCCGCGTGACGCCATGGCGTCGGCCGGCAAGACCCTGGTCGAGCTGTTCGGTCTGGCCCGCGAACTCAACATCGACGCCGAGGGCATCGACATGGGCCCGTCCCCGACGGACGCCGCCCTGGCCGCCGACCTCGCGCTGCCGATCGAGGAGCTGGAGCTCACGGTCCGCTCCTACAACTGCCTCAAGCGTGAGGGCATCCACTCCGTGGGTGAGCTCGTCGCCCGCTCCGAGGCCGACCTGCTGGACATCCGCAACTTCGGTGCGAAGTCCATCGACGAGGTCAAGGCGAAGCTGGCCGGCATGGGCCTGGCCCTTAAGGACAGCCCGCCCGGATTCGACCCCACCGCTGCGGCGGACGCCTTCGGGGCGGACGACGACGCGGACGCGGGCTTCGTCGAGACCGAGCAGTACTAAGAGCTCGGGCCTTCCGGGTCCGTTCTTGGGTGCGGGTGCGCTGTGGCTGGTCGCGCAGTTCCCCGCGCCCCTTCCGGGAGCGCCCCTTCGGGGCTGCTCCCGGATCTCCGACAGGCGACCGCCCGCTCGGATACTGACTCCGGTACCTGATACGGCCGGGGCAGACACACAGGAGAGACAACATGCCGAAGCCCACCAAGGGTGCCCGTCTGGGCGGCAGCGCCGCGCACGAGAAGCTGCTTCTCGCGAACCTCGCGAAGTCGCTGTTCGAGCACGGCCGCATCACCACCACCGAGGCGAAGGCGCGCCGTCTGCGCCCGTACGCCGAGCGTCTGGTCACCAAGGCGAAGAAGGGCGACCTTCACAACCGCCGCCAGGTGCTCCAGGTCATCACGGACAAGAGCGTCGTCCACACGCTCTTCACCGAGATCGGCCCGCGCTACGAGAACCGTCCCGGTGGCTACACCCGCATCACCAAGATCGGTAACCGCCGTGGCGACAACGCGCCCATGGCCGTCATCGAGCTGGTCGAGGCGCTGACCGTCGCGCAGCAGGCGACCGGTGAGGCCGAGGCCGCCACCAAGCGCGCGGTCAAGGAGGCCGAGCAGGCCAAGGCGGAGGAGACCAAGGCCGACGAGGCCCCGGTCGAGGACGCCAAGCCGGCCGACGAGGCCGCCGCCGAGCCCGCCGCGGAAGCGGCTGACGAAAGCGCCAAGGACGCCTGAGGCTCTGCCTGACGCAACGCGAGCGGGTCCGCCCCCTGGGGGCGGGCCCGCTTCCGTGTTCCTGAGAGGATCCAGGGGTGAGTGACGAAGTACAGCCCGGTTACGTCCGCGTCCGCCTCGACCTGTCCTACGACGGCACCGACTTCTCCGGCTGGGCCAAGCAGGCCGGCGGCCGGCGGACCGTGCAGGGGGAGATCGAGGACGCGCTGCGGACGGTCACCCGGTCCAGGGAGACGTACGAGCTGACGGTGGCGGGGCGGACCGACGCCGGGGTGCACGCCCGGGGGCAGGTGGCGCACGTCGATCTGCCGCGCGAGGTCTGGGGCGAGCACCACGACAAGCTCCTCAAGCGGCTCGCGGGCCGCCTGCCCAGGGACGTGCGGGTGTGGGCCCTCAGGGAGGCGCCCAGCGGCTTCAACGCCCGCTTCTCGGCGGTCTGGCGCCGCTACGCCTACCGGGTCACCGACAATCCCGGCGGCGTCGACCCGCTGCTGCGGAACCACGTCCTGTGGCACGACTGGCCGCTGGACGTCGACGCCATGAACGAGGCGGCGCGGGCGCTGCTCGGCGAGCACGACTTCGCCGCCTACTGCAAGAAGCGGGAGGGCGCGACGACGATCCGCACGCTCCAGGAACTCGGCCTCGCGCGCGGCGACGACGGGATCATCACCGCGACCGTCCGCGCCGACGCCTTCTGCCACAACATGGTGCGCTCGCTGATCGGCGCGCTGCTGTTCGTGGGAGACGGGCACCGCGGGACGGACTGGCCCGGGAAGGTGCTGGCGGCCGGCGTACGGGACTCCGCCGTGCACGTGGTACGGCCGCACGGGCTGACCCTGGAGGAGGTCGGCTACCCGGCCGACGAGCTGCTGGCCGCGCGCAGCAGGGAGGCGCGCAACAAGCGGTCGCTGCCCGGGGCCGGGTGCTGCTGACGTCCGGCCCGGCTACTGGTTCGCCGCCGCCGACGCCTGGGCCTCGCCGCGGCGGCGGATCTGGCGGAAGGTGAACTGGGCCAGGTCGTCGCCGGTGGAGAAGACCGCGGTGTCCTTGGTCGTGACGTCCTTGCCGCTGGTGAAGCCGGTGATGGTGAAGTAGGCGTACCGGCCGTAGGAGTTGGTCGTGGAGCGGCAGACGGCGCCGTTGCAGAAGGCCTTGACGCCCTTGCCGGCCAGGGACCTGACGATGCTCTGCTTGTCCGCCTGGCCCTTGGCCCTGGTCGCCTCGGCCTCGGTGTCGAAGACGGCCACGCCGACCGTCACGGCGACGCCGTCCTTGATGTAGGTGACCCGCATCAGGCGGGTGCACTTGTTGGCGGTGAGCACCTTCGGGAGGGTGCCCTGGGCGGCCGAGGCGCAGTTCGTGGTGTCCGCGGTCGGGCCCTTCTTGTACACGGTCGAGCCCATGGTCAGCTGCGTGCCGGGGAAGAGCGCCGGGACGTCGAGCGGGGCCGTGTCCTTGGCCTTGCTGGAGACGAACTCCTTCGGGTCCAGCGGGGGCGGGGCGCTGGTCGGCTCGAAGGAGGGGACCGCCGTGCTGCTGCTCGGTATGTCCGCCGTCGAGGGAAGCCCGGTCGTCCGGTTCGAGGCGTCGCTGTCGCCGTTCGCGGACACCACGGCCATCGCGACGGCGGTGCCTATCGCGATGGTGGCGAGGGCGCCGCCGCCGATGAACAGCAGCCGGCGCCGCTTGTTGCGCGTCTCGGACGCCTCGGCGAGCGCGGCCCAGTCCGGTGTGTCGCCGCCGTTGCCGCTGTTCCACGGCTGCTGGGAATGCGGTTTCCAGGGATCCCACTGGGACGGGGGTCCCCCCTGCTGCCCGAAGCTCATGGGGCGCATCTTAGACGGGGGTTGGCGGGCCCCGTGGTGGCCGCGGCGCCTCCCGCGGGGACCTTTCCGGCACGGCGGCACATCTCGGCCCGCCCGTGTCGCGGAGGGCTCGTTTTGACCCGTACGTGCGACCCCGGTATTCTGCTTGTTCGTTGTGTATTGGCTTGCTCATTCTCACGGGACGGGCCCTTACACCGGTCCACCGGGCCGATGACCAGCGACCCCACGTACGCGGTTTGCGTCGCCGCCGTGCGGTCAAGGCTGTCGTGATCGTTTCGGTGACCTGTTCAGGACCATTCACTCGAAGCGAAGGCTACGAACCGTGCGTACGTACAGCCCCAAGCCCGGCGATGTGACGCGCCAGTGGCACGTCATCGACGCTCAGGACGTTGTCCTGGGCCGTCTCGCCACCACCGCAGCCACCCTTCTCCGGGGCAAGCACAAGCCGATCTACGCGCCGCACGTCGACGCTGGTGACTTCGTCATCATCATCAACGCCGACAAGGTGCACCTGTCCGGCAACAAGCGGACCCAGAAGATGGCGTACCGCCACTCCGGCTACCCGGGTGGTCTGCGCTCCGTCCGTTACGACGAGCTGCTCGCGAAGAACCCCGAGAAGGCCATCGAGAAGGCCGTCAAGGGCATGCTCCCCAAGAACACCCTGGGCCGTCAGATGCTCACGAAGCTGAAGGTCTACGCGGGCGAGAACCACCCCCACGCTGCCCAGCAGCCGGTTCCGTTCGAGATCACCCAGGTCGCGCAGTAAGTCCGGCCACCCCCTAAGACTGAAGAGAATCTGAGGAGCATCGTGGCCGAGACCACTGCCGAGCAGCCGCTCGAAGAGCTTGACATCGACAGCTACACCACCGAGTCCGAGGTTCCGGTGGAGGGTGAGTACACCTCCGAGTCCCTCGCCTCGCGCTTCGGTGAGCCCCAGCCCGCCGCCGGCCTGGGCCGCCGCAAGAACGCCATCGCCCGCGTCCGGATCGTTCCGGGCTCCGGCAAGTGGAAGATCAACGGTCGCACCCTCGAGGACTACTTCCCGAACAAGGTGCACCAGCAGGAAGTCAACGAGCCGTTCAAGGTCCTCGAGCTCGAGGGCCGCTACGACGTCATCGCCCGCATCGCCGGTGGCGGTGTCTCCGGCCAGGCCGGTGCGCTCCGTCTCGGTGTCGCCCGCGCGCTGAACGAGGCCGACGTCGACAACAACCGCGGCCCGCTGAAGAAGGCCGGGTTCCTGCGCCGCGACGACCGTGCGGTCGAGCGCAAGAAGGCCGGTCTGAAGAAGGCCCGCAAGGCCCCGCAGTACAGCAAGCGCTAAACGCGGCTGCTTCGCAGCTGCCTGCTCGTACGAACGCCCCGGCGGCACGCCACTGTGCTGTCGGGGCGTTCGTTTATCGCCATCGGGGGCGTATAACGGCACAAGATGCTCAACGGCTTGTGTGATCGGATGCTTGTCATCCATCGTCAGGCGCTTCCGAAACTGACGCTTCTCAGGAGGACAAGTGGGACGACTCTTCGGCACGGACGGCGTGCGCGGCGTCGCCAACGCGGACCTGACGGCGGAGATGGCGCTCGGCCTCTCCGTGGCCGCGGCGCACGTACTGGCCGAGGCGGGCACCTTCGAGGGCCACCGCCCGACGGCGGTCGTCGGACGGGACCCGCGCGCGTCCGGGGAGTTCCTGGAGGCGGCCGTGGTCGCGGGCCTGGCGAGCGCGGGCGTGGACGTGCTGCGGGTCGGCGTGCTGCCGACGCCGGCGGTGGCGTACCTGACCGGCGTGCTCGGCGCCGACCTCGGCGTGATGCTCTCCGCCAGCCACAACGCCATGCCCGACAACGGCATCAAGTTCTTCGCGCGCGGCGGCCACAAGCTCGCCGACGACCTGGAGGACCGCATCGAGGCCGTGTACGACGCGCACCGGCACGGTGAGCCCTGGGAGCGGCCCACCGGCGCGGGCGTCGGACGCGTGCGGGACTACGAGGAGGGCTTCGACAAGTACGTCGCCCACCTGGTCGCCGTACTGCCCAACCGCCTCGACGGGCTGAAGATCGTCCTCGACGAGGCGCACGGCGCCGCCGCCCGGGTCTCGCCCGAGGCGTTCTCGCGGGCCGGCGCCGAGGTGATCACGATCGGCGCCGAGCCGGACGGGCTCAACATCAACGACGGCTGCGGCTCCACCCACCTCGACAAGCTGAAGGCGGCCGTCGTCGAGCACGGCGCCGCCCTCGGCATCGCCCACGACGGCGACGCCGACCGCTGCCTCGCCGTCGACCACACCGGCGAGGAGGTGGACGGCGACCAGATCCTGGCCGTGCTCGCGCTGGCGATGCGGGAGCGTTCCGCACTGCGCTCCGGCACCGTCGTCGCGACGGTCATGTCGAACCTCGGCTTCAAGCTGGCGCTGGAGCGGGAGGGGCTGAAGCTCGTCCAGACCGCGGTCGGCGACCGCTATGTGCTGGAGGAGATGAAGCAGCACGGGTACGCGCTCGGCGGCGAGCAGTCCGGGCACGTGATCATCCTGGACCACGCGACGACCGGCGACGGCACGCTGACCGGCCTGATGCTGGCCGCCCGGGTCACGGAGACCGGGCGCTCGCTGAAGGACCTCGCGTCCGTCATGGAGCGGCTGCCGCAGGTGCTGATCAACGTGCCGGACGTGGACAAGTCCCGGGTGAACACGTCGGCGGAACTGGCGGCCGCCGTCGCCGAGGCCGAGCGGGAGCTGGGCGCGACCGGACGGGTGCTGCTGCGCTCGTCGGGGACCGAGCCGCTGGTCCGCGTGATGGTCGAGGCCGCGGACATCGAGCAGGCGCGGTCGGTGGCCGGGCGGCTCGCCGACGCGGTGAAGTCGGCGCTGGGCTAGGAGCCGCGGACCACGTCCCCGCAGGGGGTGCCCGGGGTCACTGCCCCGGGCGCCTGCTGAGACGTTCGCGCTGCTTGCTCCAGAACCACTTCTGGGACAGCAGCGTCAGCGTGCCGGCCATCACGATGCCCAGCAGGTTCAGCAGCAGCTGCTCCGTGGAGCCCCAGGTCTGCTTCGTGTCGCCGTAGCTCAGCGCGATGGCCGCGTTGGCGGCGGCGGGGACGGTGGTGACCGAGATCGCCACGCCCACCAGGGCGCCGGACTTGGCCGAGGTCAGGGAGAGCGTGCCGGCCGCGCCGGCCAGGACCGCCACGATGAAGCTGAAGGCGTCGGGCGCGTAGACGAACTTCGTCTGGGGGCGGTCGCCCTCCAGCATCCCCTTCGAGAACAGGCCGAGCGCGTCCATGAAGAGGCTGAAGCCCACCGTCGCCGCCATCGCCAGGGCGAACCCCACCAGCAGCGCGACCGCGGAGCGCAGCGCGAGGCGCGGGGCCCGCTGCACGATCGAGGTGGAGATGCCGGCCAGCGGGCCGAACTCCGGGCCCACCGCCATGGCGCCCACGATCAGGATGGCGTTGTCCAGCACGACACCGCAGGCCGCGATCATCGTCGCGAGGACGATGAAGGACACGTAGGTGACGGAGAGCGTCGACTCCTCGTGCGTGGCGTCGGTGAGGTGCTCCCACAGGACCGCGTCCGCTGCCTCGCCGGGCGCCTCCTCCTCGGCCTTCTCGGCGCGCTTGGACAGCGACAGGTCGATGTTCTCGACGGCGATCGAGCCCTCGCGGTCCAGGCCCAGCTCCTGCAGCTCGGACAGGAGCCCGTCGCCGGCCTCCCGGGCGACGTCGCACAGCACCACGTCCCCGGCCGGGTTGCGCGCGGCACCCGGCAGCACGACCAGGTGGGCGGTGCCCACCGTCTTCTCTATGAGGCGGACCACGTCGTCGGTCCTCCCGGACGGCGTGATCAGGCGCACATGCAGCATGGCCGCAGCGTAGCGGTCACAGCTTGCGCAGACGCAGGCGCTGCACCTTGTGGTCCGGGCCCTTGCGCAGGACCAGGGTGGCGCGGCCCCGGGTGGGCGCGATGTTCTCGGTGAGGTTCGGCTTGTTGATGGTGCGCCACAGCATGCGGGCGTAGTCCAGGGCCTCCTCCTCCGACACCTGCGTGTACTTGCGGAAGTAGGAGGACGGGTTCTGGAAGGCCGTCTGGCGCAGTTTCCTGAACCGGCTGAGGTACCAGCGCTCGATGTCGTCGGCGCTCGCGTCGACGTACACGCTGAAGTCGAAGTAGTCGGCGAGACCGACCCGGGTGCGGCCGTCGGTGCCGGGCAGGGCGGGCTGCAGGACGTTGAGTCCCTCGACGATCAGGACGTCGGGGCGGCGGACGGTGTACCTCTCGCCCGGGACGATGTCGTAGATCAGGTGGGAGTAGACGGGCGCGGCCACCTCGGCCTTGCCCGCCTTGACGTCGGCGACGAAGCGGGTGAGCGCGCGGCGGTCGTAGGACTCGGGGAAACCTTTCCGCGACATCAGGCCGCGGGCCTGGAGTTCCCTGGTGGGCAGCAGGAAGCCGTCCGTGGTGACGAGTTCGACGCGCGGGTGCTCGGGCCAGCGCGACAGCAGCGCCTGCAGCAGACGGGCGACGGTCGACTTGCCGACCGCCACCGAACCGGCGACCCCTATGACGAAGGGGGTGCCGGACTGGGACCCCTGCTCGCCGAGGAAGGTGTTCAGGGCGCCCCGGAGGCCGTCCGTGGCGCCGACGTAGAGGTTGAGGAGCCTGGACAGCGGAAGGTAGATGTCCCGCACCTCGTCGAGGTCGATGACGTCGCCGAGGCCGCGCAGCTTCTCGACCTCCTCGGCGGTGAGCGGCAGCGGCGTCTTGTCGCGCAGCGCGCTCCACTCGGCTCGGGTGAGGTCGACGTAGGGAGTCGCCTCCGGCCGCTGCCGGTGGGCGCTCCGGGGCATCGAGGGGACCGGAGAGATCACAGTCCATTGTTAACGGAGTTTGAACAACTCGGTGGGTGGGGTCCGTCACGCTGTCCGCGACCACGCTCGCTGCGCGTGGTCGCGTGCGGCGGCGTGGGCGCTCCGTATGACGCCGTGTGCGCGCTCGCACCGCGCCGTGTGCGCGCCCGATAGGACGCCGTGCGTGCGCCTGTAGGACGCCGTGCGTGCGCCCGTATCACTCCGTCAGTGCGCTCGTACGACAGTGGGAATTTCCGATTTCGGGCACGCGACGGCTCTTTTCGCCGGGTGCCGGCCCGTAGGCTGCCGCGCATGTGCGGAATCGTGGGATACGTGGGGGCGCAGTCGGCGCTCGATGTCGTGATGGCCGGACTGCGGCGGCTGGAGTACCGGGGCTACGACTCGGCGGGCGTGGCCGTGGCGGTGGACGGCGGGCTCGCCGCCGCGAAGAAGGCCGGGAAGCTGGTCAACCTGGAGAAGGAGCTGGCCGACCGGCCCCTGCCGACGGGGCAGACGGGCATCGGGCACACCCGCTGGGCCACGCACGGGGGTCCGACGGACGCGAACGCGCACCCGCACCTGGACAACGCGGGCCGCGTCGCCGTCGTCCACAACGGCATCATCGAGAACTTCGCTTCGCTGCGGGCCGAGTTGGCGGAGCGGGGCCACGAACTGGCCTCCGAGACCGACACCGAGGTCGTCGCGCACCTGCTGGCCGAGGAGTTCTCCTCCTGCGCCGACCTCGCGGAGGCGATGCGGCTGGTGTGCCGGCGGCTGGAGGGCGCGTTCACGCTGGTCGCGGTGCACGCCGACGAGCCGGACGTCGTCGTGGGCGCGCGCCGCAACTCCCCGCTCGTGGTGGGCGTCGGCGAGGGCGAGGCGTTCCTCGCCTCGGACGTCGCCGCGTTCATCGCGCACACCCGGTCGGCGATCGAGCTGGGGCAGGACCAGGTGGTGGAGCTGCGCCGGGACGGTGTGACGGTCACCGGCTTCGACGGGCGGCCCGCCGAGGTGCGTTCGTACCACGTCGACTGGGACGCGTCCGCGGCGGAGAAGGGCGGCTACGACTACTTCATGCTCAAGGAGATCGCCGAGCAGCCGAAGGCGGTCGCCGACACGCTGCTGGGGCGCATCGACGCGTCCGGCGCGCTGACCCTGGACGAGGTGCGGATCTCCGCCTCCGAGCTGCGCGAGGTGGACAAGGTCGTCATCGTCGCGTGCGGCACGGCCTTCCACGCCGGGCTGATCGCCAAGTACGCGATCGAGCACTGGACCCGCATCCCGTGCGAGGTGGAGCTGGCGAGCGAGTTCCGCTACCGCGATCCGATCCTGGACGCCCGGTCGCTGGTGATCGCCATCTCGCAGTCCGGCGAGACCATGGACACGCTGATGGCGCTGCGGCACGCCCGTGAGCAGGGCTCCAGGGTGCTGGCGATCTGCAACACCAACGGCTCGACGATCCCGCGCGAGTCGGACGCGGTGCTGTACACGCACGCCGGGCCGGAGGTCGCGGTCGCGTCGACGAAGGCGTTCCTCACCCAGCTCGTGGCGTGCTACCTGGTGGCGCTGTACCTGGGCCAGGTCCGGGGCACCAAGTGGGGCGACGAGATCTCCGCCGTCATCCGGGACCTGTCGCACATCTCCGGCGAGGTGGAGCAGGTGCTGGAGACCATGGAGCCGGTGCGGGAGCTGGCCCGGTCCCTGGCGGACAAGGACACGGTGCTTTTCCTGGGGCGGCACGTGGGCTACCCGGTGGCGCTGGAGGGCGCGCTGAAGCTGAAGGAACTCGCGTACATGCACGCGGAGGGCTTCGCGGCGGGTGAACTGAAGCACGGGCCGATCGCGCTGATCGAGGACGATCTGCCGGTCGTCGTGGTGGTGCCCTCGCCGCGGGGCCGGTCCGTGCTCCACGACAAGATCGTCTCCAACATCCAGGAGATCCGGGCGCGCGGCGCGCGGACGATCGTCATCGCGGAGGAGGGCGACGAGGCGGTGGTCCCCTACGCGGACCATCTCGTCCGCATCCCCGCCACGCCGACCCTGCTCCAGCCGCTGGTGGCCACGGTGCCGTTGCAGGTCTTCGCCTGCGAGCTGGCGACCGCCCGCGGCAACGAGGTGGATCAGCCGCGCAACCTGGCCAAGTCGGTGACGGTGGAGTAGGCGTCGTCCTGCAGCGCGCCCACGAAGGCGGCGAAGGCCTCGGCCGGGAAGGTGAGGGTGGCCCTGGCCGGGGTCTTGGAGTCGCGGACGGATATGCGGGCGGGGCCGGTGGCTATCTCGACGCAGGAGTCGCCGTCGCCGGGGCCTGAGTAGGACGACTTCCGCCAGTTATCGGGCGTGTCCATGGGTGCCTCACAGCTCTTTCGCCAGCCTGTGGATGAAGTCACGCGACCGCTCGGGGGTGAGCGAGACGGCCTCCACCTTACGGAAGAGCGTTCGAAAGGCGTCGAGCTGGGCGGCGGAATCGATGAACGTCGCACCGTGCGGTCCGTCCCGGACGACGGTGTCCAGCCTGGGTACCGATCCTCCCGCATACGTCATGGCGCTCGCGGCGCCGGCGAAGCCCGGCAGGTCGAAGGGGATGACGCGCACGGTGACGTGGTCTGCCTCGGACAGCTCCAGCACGCGCCGGAGCTGGGCTCGCGAGGCAGCGCGGTCGCTGACCATGATGCGCAGTGCCGCTTCGTGAATGACCGCTTCGTACGGCTTGGGCGCGGGGCCTTCCAGGATCACCTTCCGCCGCATGCGGTGCTGGACACGCAACTCCAGTTCCTCGTCGGGAAGCTCGGGAACTCGGTAGGCGTAGACGGCGCGAGCGTAGTCCTCCGTCTGGAGAGGACCGGGGACGTACAGGAACTGAGCCTCCCGCAGGAACGTCGCGTGGTGCTCCAGTTCGGCCAGATCGAGGAACGGCGTGGGCAGGGACCCGCGGTACTCCTCCCACCAGCCGCGCGTCCGGTCGGTCGCCATGGCCGCGAGGGCTTCGACCAACTCGACATCGGAACAGGAGTAGTTCGCGGCAAGGCGACGCAGACGCTGCTCGCTCACACCCGAAGTGCCCGACTCGATCTGGCTGATCTGCACGGAGTTCACCCCGAGCAGTGCCGCTGCCTCGCGTGCGCTGAGGCCTGCCGCCTCGCGGAGCCTGCGAAGTTCGACCGCCAGGCGCATCTGCCGAGCCGTGGGCTCGCGCTTGGTCCCCATCGACGACTCCTTGGCTCAACGTGTTTGCCGGCGCGACTCGTTCGTGGGCAGATTACGCGATCGGCTTGTCGTTTCTTAAATTTAAGGTCAACCGTCGGTGACGCGTCGCACACGCTGCGAAACGCCGGGACACCGGAAGCGCACCGCTTCGTCCTGCCGTGACGGACGCGGCAACGACACCGGAGCCCGATCTCGAACCCCCCTTCCCGTCAACGGAGTCGACCCATGCCCGAAAGCGAACCGTGGGAGTACTGCCTCTACATCCCGAACGACCCCCGCGCCGTCACCGTCAGCCGCCGCACCCTCCGCCTGATCCTCACCCTGCACGGACTGATCCGTCTGGTCGACGTCGCCGAGCTCCTCGCGGCCGAACTCGTCACGAACGCCGTGTCCCACACCAAGGGGCCCGCCGCGCTGAGGGTGCGCTGTGCGGCCGGGGTGCTGCGGATCGGGGCGTGGGACGCCGACCCGGAGCCGCCCGAGCCGCCGCGGCCCCCGGGCCAACCCGCCGACCTGGAGAACGGCCGCGGTCTCGCCCTCGTCCGCGCCTGCGCCGACCTGTGGGGCTGGCATCCGCTGGCCCGGCACGGCAACCGGGGCAAATTCGTGTGGTGCGAACTGGCGGCGGCGTGAACGTTTCCTCGCCGCCCGAAAGGGTGAACGCATTCAGATCGCCCGGACAGCCCATCCCTTGATCCATTTAGGTTGCGCACATGGTCACATCGGCTCACGAGGGCATGCACCGCATCTTCCAGGAGCGGCCCGAGGTACTGGCTCCTGTTTTCGGGGTGCTGGGTTTTCCGTTCTCCGCGAAGGCGACGGTGGATGCTGTCACCACGGACGTGACAGAGGCCCGGCCGCTGGAACGGCGCGTGGACACCGTGCTGCGTATCGGCCCGTCCGATGGCGAGGACTTCCTGCTCGCCATCGAATCGCAGTCGAAGCGAGTTCCCGGCAAGGAGGCGAGCTGGGCGTACTACGTCGCGTTCCTGCGGGCGAAGTACGGTCTTCCCGTGCTGCTCCTGGTGGTCTGCCAGGACAGAGCCACGGCCAAGTGGGCGGCCGGTCCCTTCGACTGCGGCACGCGCGACTGGACGGCTCAGCGGACGTATCCATTGGTGGTCGGCCCGGACAACCTTCCGGTGATCATCGATGCCCGGACCGTGGCGAAGAATCTCCCACTGGCCGTGCTCTCGGCCCTGGCTCACGCCCGAAGCGCCGACTGCGGCGCCATACTGGAGGCGATCAGCAGCGCCCTTCAGGAACTCCAGGAAACGGATCCTGAGACGGCCGGGTACTTCTTCGACTTCTTGGAAATCAACCTGGGGAACACCCCAGCCGGAGAGAAATGGAAGGAAATCATGTCGTTCGTCAGCTACTTCCCCGGCCGCGGGACGGTTCGTGAGACCGCCTACCTGGAAGGCAAGGCCGAGGGGAAGGCCGAAGATCGTGCCTCGCTGATTTTGCGCGTGCTGGAGTTGCACGGCGTCCCCGTCCCCGAGGACGCGCGGGAGCGCATCACCTCGTGTGCCGACCTCGACACGCTCGCCCGCTGGTTCGACCGCTCCCTGACGGCCACGGCGGTCGAGGAGTTGTTCGCCGAGGACCCGGAGGTACCGGCGGCCGGTCCTGAACGGGACTGAGCCGAGCGGATCGTAGAGTGCCCGGGTGAGCATCATCGGGGTCGGTATCGACGTGGCCGAGATCGAGCGGTTCGCGGCGTCGCTGGAGCGTACGCCCGGACTGGCTCGACGGCTGTTCCTGGACGGCGAGTTGCTGCTGCCCGGCGGGGAGCGCAGGGGCGTCGCCTCGCTCGCCGTCCGGTTCGCCGCCAAGGAGGCGCTGGCCAAGGCGCTCGGCGCGCCGGCCGGGCTGCTGTGGACGGACGCCGAGGTCTTCGTCGAGGACAGCGGGCAGCCGAGGCTGCGGGTGAAGGGCACCGTCGCCGCGCGCGCCGCGGATCTGGGGGTGCGGTCCTTCCACGTGTCGCTGAGCCACGACGCGGGAGTCGCGTCGGCCGTGGTGATCGCGGAGGGCTGACCGGCCCACGGACCGGCCCACGTGCGTGTGCGGGCGCTTCCGGGGGAGACTCGACCCCATGCGTACTGCGTACAGCGTGGAGACGGTGAGGGCGGCCGAGCGGGAGCTGATGGCGCGGCTCCCGGACGGGGCGTTGATGCAGCGGGCGGCGGCCGGACTGGCGGCCGCCTGCGCCGACTTGCTGGGGCGGGTCTACGGCAGCCGGGTCGTCGTGCTCGTCGGCAGCGGGGACAACGGAGGTGACGCCCTGTACGCCGGTGCGCGGCTGGCCCGGCGCGGAGCCGGCGTCACGGCCGTGCTGCTCGCGCCCGAGCGGGCGCACGCCGGCGGACTGGCCGCGCTGCGCCGCGCCGGGGGGACCACCGTCCGGCCGGAGGACGCCGAGCCGCTGATCGAACGGGCCGACCTCGTCGTCGACGGCATCGTCGGCATCGGCGGCCAGGGCGGGCTGCGGCCGGACGCAGCGCCGCTGGCCGCCGCCGCCGAGCGGTCGCGGGCGGCCGTCGTCGCCGTCGACCTGCCGAGCGGCGTCGACGTCGACACGGGCGAGGTGCGCGGAGCCGCGGTGCGCGCCGATCTGACGGTCACCTTCGGGACGCACAAGCCGGGACTGCTGATCGACCCCGCCCGCGCGCACGCCGGGTCCGTGCGGCTCGTCGACATCGGGCTCGGCGACGTCCTGCCCGACGAGCCCGAACTGGAGGCGCTGCAACACGCCGACGTGGCCTGCCTGCTGCCGGTGCCGACGGGGGAGAGCGACAAGTACCGGCGCGGGGTCGTCGGCATCGCCGCCGGGTCGGCGCGGTATCCGGGGGCCGCGGTGCTCGCGGTGTCCGGCGCGCTCCGGGGCGGCGCCGGCGCCGTGCGGTACGTGGGCCCGGCCGGGGACGCCGTCATCGCCCGGTTCCCGGAGACGCTCGTGTCGGACCGGGGCCCCAGGCACGCCGGGCGGGTGCAGGCGTGGGTGGTGGGCCCCGGCGCCGGTGACGACGCGTCGGCCGTCGGGGAGGTGCTGTCGGCGGACGTGCCGGTGCTGATCGACGCGGACGGGCTGCGGCTCGCCGACGTCGGCGCCGTACGGGCGCGCACGGCGCCGACGTTGATGACCCCGCACGCGGGAGAGGCCGCCGCGCTGCTCGGCGTGGCCCGGGAGGAGGTCGAGGGCGCGCGGCTGGCCTCCGCCCGCGAACTCGCCGCCCGCTACGACGCCACCGTCCTGCTCAAGGGCTCCACCACACTCGTCGCCGACCCCGGCGGCGGGCCGGTCCGGGTGAACCCGACCGGCACGTCCTGGCTGGCCACCGCCGGGAGCGGCGACGTGCTGTCGGGCCTCGCGGGTTCGCTGCTGGCGTCCGGACTGTCGGCGTCGGACGCCGGGAGCGCGGCCGCCTACCTGCACGGGCTGGCGGGGCGTTTCGCGGCGAACGGGGCACCGGCGGGAGCCCACGACGTGGCCGAGGCGCTGCCGCGGGCGTGGCGGGACGTCTGCCGCTGAGCGGGGTCGTCGAGCTGTTGAGCGGGCCGGTCGAGCCGCTGAGTGGGGCCGTCGGTGCGGGGGCGGCTCGTCGGTGGCCCGTCGGTTCGGGCGTACGGCCCGGTCCACAACCGGGGCCGCCCACCGGGGGCTCGCGCGGGGGCGCACGATATGACCGCGGCGCTGCCGGGGCGTCGCGGGACGCGTGCTGCTCAACGTGTGCCGCTGAGTTGGGCCGTCGGTACGGGGGCGCGGCCCCGTACGGAACCGCGGTCGCCCGCCGGGGGCTCGCGTGGGGCCCGCGACGGGCTGGGGCGTGGCCGGGGGCGTGGCAGGCGTGTGCCGCTGCGCGGGTTCGTGAACCCGCTGAGCGGGCCGGTCGAGCCGCTGAGCGGGGCCGTCGGTGCACGGGGGCACGGGCGGGCCGTGGCGCCGGGTGGCCAGGGTGGCGGCAGGTGTCTGTCGGGTCCGGGCGGGGCCTCTGAGAGACTGGGGGCGCCATGAACGAGACAGCAGCTGCCCCCACCGCGACCCTGCGGGCCCGCGCCGAGATCGACCTCGCTGCCCTGCGGGCCAACGTGCGGGCCCTGCGCGCCGTCGCGTCCGGGGCGGCCGTCATGGCCGTCGTGAAGTCCGACGCGTACGGCCACGGGGCCGTGCCGTGCGCCCGCGCGGCCGTCGAGGCGGGGGCGACCTGGCTCGGCACGGCCACCCCCGAGGAGGCGTTCGCCCTGCGGGCCGCCGGGCTTCCGGGGCGGATCATGTGCTGGCTGTGGACCCCCGGCGGGCCGTGGCAGCAGGCGATCGAGGCCGACGTCGACGTGTCGGTCAGCGCCCGGTGGGCCCTGGCGGAGGTCACCGAGGCCGCCCGGCGGGCCGGCCGGCCCGCGCGCGTGCACCTGAAGGCCGACACCGGCCTCGGCCGCAACGGATGCCAGCCGGGCGCCGACTGGCGCGAACTCGTCGGCGCGGCCCGCCGCGCCGAGCGCGACGGGCTGCTGCGCGTCACCGGCCTGTGGTCCCACTTCGCCTGCGCCGACGAACCCGGACACCCCTCCATCGCCGCGCAGCTCACCCTGTTCGAGGAGATGGCCGCCCACGCCGAGGCGCAGGGCGTGCGGCCCGAGGTGCGGCACATCGCCAACTCGCCGGCCCTGCTCACGCTTCCCGAGAGCCACTTCGACCTGGTCCGCACCGGCATCGCGATGTACGGCATCTCGCCCAGCCCCGAGCTCGGCACCCCGGCCGACTTCGGGCTGCGCCCGGTGATGACGCTGTCGGCGTCCCTCGCCCAGGTCAAGCACGTACCGGGCGGCCACGGCGTCAGCTACGGCCACCACTACGTCACCCCCGGCGACACCACCCTCGGCCTCGTCCCCGTCGGATACGCCGACGGCATCCCGCGGCACGCCTCCGGCACCGGCCCCGTCCTGGTCGGCGGCAAGTGGCGCACGGTCGCGGGGCGGGTGGCGATGGACCAGTTCGTCGTGGACCTCGGGGGAGACGAGCCGGAGGCCGGCGCCGAGGCGGTGCTGTTCGGGCCCGGCGACCGCGGCGAGCCGACCGCCGAGGACTGGGCGCAGGCCGCGGGCACCATCGCGTATGAGATCGTCACCCGCATCGGAACGCGTGTTCCCCGCGTCCACACGCACGTCCGTATGGACGACCATGTGGGCGAGGGCCAGGCGGGGTAACCGCTCGGGGTCCGACGGCGTCACACCATCCGTGGGCGGCACCACCCCGGTGCCGCGCGAGCCATCGAACAGCAGTCCGTCGAAGGGGAGCGGGTACGTGAGCGAGAGCAGTGCGGAGGCCCTCACGGCCGTCGCCTCCGCCGCGCAGGCGACGGCCGCGACAGCCGCGACGGTTGCGACGGCCGCGGCGGTCGCGACCGGCGGGACGGGCGGGACCTGGCGCAGGGTGACCGGCATCGCGGGCGCCGCGATAGGCGTGGCCGCCGCGGGCGCCGCCGCCGGCCTCGCCATCGAACGGCTCACCGTCGGCCGCGACATACGGAGGAAGGCGCGGCTCGCCCTCGACTCCACCGGACCGTACGGCGCGCTGCGCGGCACCCCCGGCAAGGCGTACGCCGACGACGGGACCGAGCTGTACTACGAGGTCGACGACGTCGACCCGGAGGCGGCCCCCGCACTGACCCCGCGCCGCCGCCGGCTGTTCGGGCGCAAGGCGCCCGCCCCGGTCACCGTCGTCTTCTGCCACGGCTACTGCCTCAACCAGGACTCCTGGCACTTCCAGCGCGCGGCCCTGCGCGGCGTGGTGCGGACCGTGCACTGGGACCAGCGCAGCCACGGCCGCTCCGGGCGGGGCGTGCGGCAGGTGCGCGACGGGGTGCCGGTCACCATCGAGCAGCTGGGACAAGACCTGAAGGCCGTCATCGACGCCGCCGTGCCGGAGGGCCCGATCGTGCTGGTCGGGCACTCGATGGGCGGCATGACCGTGATGGCCCTGGCCGACCGGTACCCCGAGCTGATCCGCGACCGGGTCGTCGCGGTCGCCCTCGTCGGCACGTCGTCCGGGCGGCTCGGCGAGGTCAACTTCGGCCTGCCGGTGGCCGGCGTCAACGCCGTGCGGCGGGTGCTGCCCGGAGTGCTGAAGGTGCTGGGGCAGCGGGCCGAGCTGGTGGAGAAGGGGCGGCGGGCCACCGCCGACCTGTTCGCCGGAGTCGTCAAGCGGTACTCGTTCGCCTCCCGGGACGTCGACCCGGCCGTCGCCCGGTTCGCCGAGCGGATGATCGAGGGCACGCCGATCGACGTCGTCGCCGAGTACTACCCGGCGTTCGACGACCACGACAAGACCGAGGCGCTCGCGTTGTTCAGGGACATACCCGTGCTGGTGCTGGCCGGTATCGGCGATCTGGTCACGCCCAGCGAGCACAGCGAGGCCATCGCCGACCTGCTGCCGGACTCCGAACTGGTGCTCGTGCCGGACGCCGGGCACCTGGTGATGCTGGAGCACCCGGAGGTGGTCACCGACCGGCTCGCCGACCTGCTGACCCGTGTGGGAGCCGTGCCCGCAGGGGCTACCGTGGGTGGCTATGGAAGCACCAGCAGCACCGCACGACGCGGCTGAGACCGAGCTGACCGTCACCTCCCCCGAGCAGATGCGGGAACTGGGCCGCAGACTGGCGAAACTGCTGCGCGCCGGTGACCTGGTGATGCTCAACGGCGAACTCGGCGCGGGCAAGACGACCCTCACCCGCGGCCTCGGCGAAGGGCTCGGCGTCCGGGGCGCGGTCACCTCCCCGACCTTCGTGATCGCCCGGGTGCACCCGTCGCTCGCCGACGGCCCGGCGCTGGTCCACGTCGACGCCTACCGGCTGGGCGGCGGGCTGGACGAGATGGAGGACCTCGACCTGGACGTCTCGCTGCCGGAGTCGGTGGTCGTCGTGGAGTGGGGCGAGGGCAAGGTCGAGGAGCTGACCGACGACCGCCTGCACGTCGTCATCCACCGGGCCGTCGGCGACACCGCGGACGAGGTCCGGCACGTGACGGTGACCGGGCTGGGCCGGCGGTGGGCGGCGGCCGACCTGAGCGTGCTGTCGGCCTGACGCGGTCGTTCGTCCCCCGGGATTTCGGCTGCGGCGTATGTCGCCCCCTGGGGCAGGGTGCGGCTGCCGCGCATGTCGCCCCCAGGGGCGGGTTCCGACACGATGTCGGCAAGATGTTGCGTCCGGCGTCCGGTACGTGGTCACATGGTGTCTCCGACGTGGTTAGGTGTACCTAACTACGCTCGCCCCCGGCTCCCAGGAGGCGCTCATGCCGGCCACGGAACGAGACGAGGCGTTGCCGCGCGAGGTGTCCGAGGTGCCGTCGCGCGGCGTGTCCGCGGTGCCCATGTGCGACCTGCTGGCGTCCTGCGCCGCCGCGAAGGTCATCTCCACCCCGCCGCGCGTACCCGACCCCGAGGCGGCCCGGCCGCGCCCCGCGCACCGGGAGACCGGGCACACGGAAGCCGGACACCGGGAAACCGGGCATCGGGACGCCGCCTGAGCTCCCTGGGCGAAGGCCCGGCCCCGGCGGTGCGCTGGGCGGACAGGCCCTGAGCAGGTCGGGCGAAGTCCGCAGCGGTCCGGCAGCGCCCTGAAGGGGCGCGGGGAACCGCGCGACCGGCCACGATGGTGCGGCAGACGCGGACGATCGACGGCAAGACGCGCGCGGCACTTCCGCGGAGCGCTCAGCGGACCACCACGACCGGGCGGCCGATCGTCGCGAACGCCCACATCGCGTCGCCGTCCTCGCGGGACTCGCGGATGCCGCCCGTGCGCACGCCCTCGTCCGGTTTCGCCGTCGCCGGCCCCGCCGGTGTGCTGAACCCGATGGCGACGCCGTCCACGTCGGCGAAGCGGACGACGTGCCGGACGGGGGCGCCGTCGGTGCCGGTGACGGAGTTCGAGCGGGAGGTGACCTCGTAGCTGCCCGGCGCCGGGTCCACCTTGCCGGGCAGGACCAGGAACGTGCGGCGCACCTTGTCGCGCGCGCCGACCAGCCACACCCGGTCGCCGGTCACCGAGTACACGACCCGTGCGCCCGTGCCGGAGTCGACGGGAAGCGCGGTGGGGTCCTTCGGGCCGCGGGCCGGGTGCGTGGGCGCCGCCGACGGCGACGTACCGGCGTGCGGCCCGCCCAGGCCGTCCGGGACGCCCGCGGAGGCCTGGAAGGCGAGGACGCCGACCGTCGCGACGGCCGCCGTGGTGAGCCCGAACACGATTCCTGAGCTGCCGCCTGCCACCGTCGCCCACCTCAGCCGTCGCGTCGTACGTCGTGCTTCCGGGCGACCGTAGCAGCCCCCGTGCGCCCGGACCGGGCGGCCGTGCGCGCGCCGCGGGAGCCGTAGGCTGTTTGCGTGCTCTTGCTCGCTCTGGATACCGCCACCCCCGCCGTGACCGTCGCCCTGCACGACGGAACGGACGTCATCGCCTCCTCGACCCAGGTGGACGCGCGCCGGCACGGAGAGCTGCTGCTGCCGGCCGTCGACCGGCTGCTCGCCGAGGCCGGACTCGAGATCGACGCCGTCACCGGCATCGTCGTCGGCGTCGGACCCGGCCCGTACACCGGGCTGCGGGTCGGCCTGATGACCGCGGACACCTTCGGGCTCGTGCTCGGCGTCCCGGTGCACGGCGTGTGCACGCTCGACGGCCTCGCGTACGCGGCGGACATCGAGGAGGGCCCCTTCGTCGTGGCGACCGACGCCCGGCGCAAGGAGGTCTACTGGGCGACCTACGCCGACTCCCGCACCCGCCTGACCGGCCCGGCCGTCGACCGGCCCGCCGACATCGCCGACCGGGTCGCCGGGCTGCCGGCCGTCGGCGCGGGCGCGCTGCTGTACCCGGACACCTTCCCCCGGGCGCACGAGCCCGAGCACGTGTCGGCCGCCGCCCTGGCCTCGCTGGCCGCCGAGCGGCTCGCCGCCGGGGAGGAACTGTCCGCTCCGCGGCCGCTGTACCTGCGCCGGCCCGACGCCCAGGTCCCCAAGAACTACAAGGTGGTCACCCCCAAGTGACCGGACCCCAGACCCCCCGGCTGCGCGAGATGCGCTGGTGGGACATCGACCCCGTGCTGGAGCTGGAGAAGGACCTGTTCCCCGAGGACGCCTGGTCCCGGGGCATGTTCTGGTCCGAACTGGCCCACGCGCGCGGCCCCGAGGCGACCCGCCGCTACCTCGTCGCCGAGGCCGGCGGCCGGATCGTCGGGTACGCCGGGCTCGCCGCCTCCGGTGATCTCGCCGACGTCCAGACCGTCGCCGTCGCCCGCGACCACCAGGGCACCGGGCTCGGCGGACGCCTGCTGACCGAGCTGCTGCGGGCGGCGACCGCGTTCGAGTGCTCCGAGGTGATGCTGGAGTGCCGGATCGACAACACCCGCGCCCAGAAGCTGTACGAGCGTTTCGGCTTCGAGGCCATCGGGTTCCGGCGGGGCTACTACCAGCCGGGCAACGTCGACGCCCTGGTGATGCGCCTGACCGACCCTTCCACCTCCGTACAAGGAACCGAGATCAATGGCTGACGAACCACTCGTCCTCGGCATCGAGACCTCCTGCGACGAGACCGGCGTCGGCATCGTCCGCGGCACCACCCTGCTGGCCGACGCCGTCGCCTCCAGCGTCGACGAGCACGCCCGCTTCGGCGGCGTCGTGCCGGAGGTGGCCTCCCGCGCGCACCTGGAGGCGATGGTGCCGACCATCGACCGCGCGCTGAAGGACGCCGGGGTCAGCGCCCGCGACCTGGACGGCGTCGCGGTCACCGCGGGCCCGGGGCTGGCGGGCGCCCTGCTGGTCGGCGTCTCGGCGGCGAAGGCGTACGCCTACGCCCTCGGCAAGCCGCTGTACGGCGTCAACCACCTCGCCTCCCACATCTGCGTCGACCAGCTGGAGCACGGCCCGCTGCCGGAGCCGACGATGGCGCTGCTGGTCAGCGGCGGGCACTCGTCGCTGCTGCTGTCGGGCGACATCACCTCCGACGTCCGGCCGCTGGGCGCGACCATCGACGACGCGGCCGGCGAGGCCTTCGACAAGATCGCCCGCGTGCTGGACCTCGGCTTTCCGGGCGGCCCGGTCATCGACCGGTACGCGCGGGAGGGCGACCCGGACGCGATCGCGTTCCCGCGCGGCCTGACCGGCCCGCGCGACCCGGCGTACGACTTCTCCTTCTCCGGCCTCAAGACGGCCGTCGCCCGCTGGATCGAGGCCAAGCGGGCCGCGGGCGAGGAGGTGCCGGTGCGGGACGTGGCGGCCTCCTTCCAGGAGGCGGTCGTCGACGTGCTCACCCGCAAGGCCGTGCGGGCGTGCAAGGACGAGGGCGTGGACCACCTGATGATCGGCGGCGGCGTGGCCGCCAACTCCCGGCTGCGGGCGCTGGCGCAGGCGCGCTGCGAGGCGGCGGGGATCCGGCTCAGGGTGCCGCGGCCGAAGCTGTGCACGGACAACGGGGCGATGGTGGCGGCGCTCGGCGCGGAGATGGTGGCCCGGAACCGGCCGGCGTCCGGCTGGGACCTGTCGGCCGACTCCTCGCTGCCGGTGACGGACCCGCACGTTCCCGGCCGTGACCACGGCCACGGTCATGGCCACGGTCACGGTCACGGTCACGGCCACGTGCATGAGACCGCGCAGGAGAACCTGTACTCGTGACCGTCGCGCTGATGTGGGAGGCGAGGGCCGCCGCGGGGCGCGGCGCGGAACTGCTCGCCTGGGCCCGGGCCCAGGAACTCCCGGGCCGGTCCCGCCCCCTGCGCCGGGAGACCTTCCGCGCGCCGCAGGACCGCGTCCTCGTCATCACCTGGTGGGACGCGGCCCTCGACGCCGACCTTCCCGAACTGCCCGAGCCGGACGCCGAGTTGGTCACCAGGGCGGTGCACCGGTGGCGGTTCGAGTCGGTGGGGGCGGAGTAGGGGCCCGAAGCTCCGGGGCGGACGGGGCAACCCGGGTCACCCGCGGTCACCTCCGGGGCTCCCCGGGGCTCCCCGGGTCACCCCCGGTCACCCGGTCACCCGGTCCCCCCAGGTCACCCCGCCCGTGACACCTCCGTCTCGCAGCGCAGCCGCCGGTCCGCGCCGAGCGGCCGGACCGGGCCGGTCAGCGTGAGGCGTGCCGTGTGGCGGACCTCCGCGCTGGATGCCGCCAGCCGCAGTTCCAGGGCGCCCGGTTCGACCACCCGCGTGCCCGAGCGGTCGGTGAACGCCGACAGGTCCGCGTGGAAGCGGAAGGTGACGCGGGCCGCCGCGCCCGGCTCCAGCTCCAGCCGCCGGTAGCCGATCAGGCGCACGTCCGGCCGGGTCACCGAGGCCACCGGGTCGTGCAGGTACAGCTGCACCACCTCCGCCCCGGCCCGGTCGCCGGTGTTGCGGACCGTCAGCGACAGGTCGTAGGAGCCGTCCGTGCTGATCTCGGGCGCGGTGCCCGCGAAGTCGTCCCAGGCGAACGTCGTGTACGAGCGACCGTGCCCGAAGGCGTACAGCGGGGTCGGGTCCAGGTTGCTGACCTCGCCCGCGAGGCCGAGCGGCGGCTGGAGGTAGGTCCAGGGCTGGCCGCCGGGCTCGCGCGGCACGCTCACCGGAAGGCGGCCCGAGGGGTTGACGCGGCCGGACAGCACTCCGGCCACCGCCGCCCCGCCCTCCTCGCCCGGGAAGAAGGCCTGCACGACGGCGCCCAGCCGGCCGTGCCAGCGGCCCAGGGCGTAGGGCCGGCCGGTCAGCAGCACCAGCACCACGGGCACCCCGGTGGCGACCAGGCGGTCCAGCAGCTCGCCCTGCACGCCCGGCAGCCGCAGGTCGGTCACGTCGCAGCCCTCGCCCGAGGTGCCGCGGCCGAACAGGCCCGCCCGGTCGCCGAGGACCGCCACGCACACGTCGGCCTCCGACGCGCGGGCCACCGCCTCCTCGAAGCCGGAGGCGTCCGGGTCGGACACTCCGCAGCCCTCCGCGAACGTGACCTTGGCGTCGGGGAGTTCGGTGCGCAGCGCGTCCAGCACGGTCGGGATGTCGATGCCCATCGGCACCTCGGGGTGCCGGGGCAGGACGTGCGAGGGGAAGGAGTAGCAGCCGAGCATCGCCAGCGCGTCCGCCGCCCTCGGGCCCACCACCGCGATCCGGGTGTCGGGCGCCAGCGGCAGCAGCCCGTCGGGGTTGTCCAGCAGCACCACCGACTCCTGGGCGAGCCGGCCGGCCAGGTCCCGGTTGGCCGCGGAGTCGAGGTCGAGCGCCGCGGGCGGCTCCGGGTCCCAGTCCTCGTCCAGCAGGCCCAGTTCGCACTTCTGCAGCAGGACCCGGCGGGCCGCCCGGTCCACCAGGGACTCGGGGACCGCGCCCGCCCGGACGGCCTCCAGCAGCGGCCTGCCGTAGCAGTTCAGCGAGGGCAGCTCCACGTCGATCCCGGCGGTCAGGGCCGTGTGCGCCGCCTCGGCGGGGGAGCCCGCGACGCGGTGCAGGGTCTGCAGGAAGGCGATGCCGAAGTAGTCGGCGACCACCGTGCCGGTGAAGCCCCACTCCTCCCGCAGCAGCCCGGTCAGCAGGGCGGGGTCCGCGGAGGCCGGGATGCCGTCGGTGTCGGTGTACGCGGCCATCACCGAGCGGGCCCCGCCCTCGCGCAGCGCCATCTCGAACGGCGGCAGCGTCACGTCGGCGAACTCGCGCACGCCCGCCCGCACCGGAGCGAGGTTGCGGGCGCCGGCCGAGGACGCGTACCCGGCGAAGTGCTTGAGGGTGGCGATGACGCCGGCCGACTCCAGGCCGCGCACGTAGGCGGTGCCGATGGTGCCGACCAGGTAGGGGTCCTCGCCGATGGTCTCCTCCACCCGTCCCCAGCGCGGATCGCGTACGACGTCCAGCACCGGGGCGAGGCCCTGGTGGACGCCGGCCGCCCGCAGGTCGTGCCCGATGCGCCGGGCCATCTCCTCGACCAGGCCGGGGTCGAAGCTGGCGCCCCAGGCCAGCGGGACGGGGTAGGCGGTGGCGCCCCAGGCCGTGAAGCCGGCCAGGCACTCCTCGTGGGCGACGGCCGGGATGCCGAAGCGGCCGGCCGCGGCGATGCGCCGCTGGGCGCTGGCCAGGGCCTGCGCGCCCAGCGCCGGGTCCACCGGGGCGGTGCCGTAGGAGCGCGTGAGCTGGCCCAGGCCGTGGTTGATCAGCTCGTCGTAGTCGTAGTCGGCGGCCATCTGGCTCTGCAGGGGGGCGACTCCGTCGCCGTCCGTGGCGGCGCCCACCCACACCCCGTACAACTGGGCGGTCTTCTCCTCCAGGGTCATCCGGGAGAGGAGGTCGTCGACGCGGGCGGCGGCGGGCAGGGCGGGGTCACGCCAGGGGGCGGTGGTCATGAAACTCCTGCTCTTGTCGAGGCGGGGTGCGGCCCTCTCGCGAATGTTTCGGTAGGTATATCGAATGTTCCGGAACCTAGGCCGGTGACGAAAGGTTCGTCAAGAGGGGGCGCAGGGATACGATCGCCGCCATGACCCCTCCGGAGCCCCAGGAAACGCGGACGGCGGGGCGGTCGGCGCAGAGCGCGACGCTCGCCGAGATCGCCCGTGAGGCCGGCGTGTCCGCGCCGACTGTTTCGAAGGTCCTCAACGGACGTGCGGACGTGGCCCCGGCCACCCGCAGCCGCGTGGAGGAACTGCTGCGCGTCCACGGCTACCGGCGCCGGCGCGCCGAGACCAGCCGCTCGCCCCTGATCGACCTGGTCTTCCACGAGCTGGAGAGCGCCTGGGCGATGGAGGTCATCCGGGGCGTGGAGAACGTCGCCCGGGACGCCGGCCTGAGCGTGGTGCTGAGCGAGAGCGCCGGCCGGCTCACCCCCGGCCGCACCTGGGCCGACCAGGTCGCCGCGCGCCGGCCGCATGGCGTGATCCTGGTGCTGTCCGGTCTCGACGACTCCCAGCGCGCCCTGCTGACCAGCCGCTCCATCCCGTTCGTCGTGGTGGACCCGGCGGGCGACCCGGGCGTCGACGTGCCGTCGATCGGCGCCACCAACTGGCAGGGCGGGCTGGCCGCCACCCGCCACCTGGTCGAGCTCGGCCACACCCGCATCGGCACGATCAGCGGGCCGTCCCGCATCATGTGCAGCCGCGCCCGCGTCGACGGCTACCGGGCGGCCCTGGAGACCGCCGGGCTCCCGGTCGATGCGTCGATGATCGCGCCCGGCGACTTCCGCCACGAGACCGGCTACCGGCAGGGGCTGCGGCTGCTGCGCCGCCCGGACCGGCCGACCGCCGTGTTCGCCGGCAACGACCTCCAGGCGCTCGGGCTGTACGAGGCCGCCCGCGAGCTCGGGCTGCGGATCCCGGAGGACCTGAGCGTGGTCGGGTTCGACGACCTGCCGGTCGCCCGCTGGGTGGGCCCGCCGCTGACGACCGTACGGCAGCCGCTGACGGAGATGGCCGAGGCGGCGGCCCGGCTGGTCCTCGACCTCGGCCGCGAGGGCCATGCCCCGGTGGCCACCCGGGTGGAACTCGCGACGAGCCTGGTGGTGCGCAGCAGCACGGCGCCGCCGCCGGAGGTTTGAAGGACCTGTCGACGCGAGAGGAGCCTGTTGCTGTATTGACCGGTGTGGCGAGGCGTCCGACACTCTCCGAAGTCAATCGGTTGCACGGCCGAAACTTTCGGAGGTCCCCCGCAATGAGATCTTTGAGAACGGCTTTATCTCTGGCATCACTGGTCACCGGCGCGCTGATGCTGTTCACGGCGCCCGCGGCGCACGCCGCCGACACCCCGCTGCGCGACCTCGGCGCAGCCAAGGGCAAGATCGTCGGCACGGCGGTCACCGGCTCCAAGCTCACCGGCACCTACGGCGACATCGCGGGCGCCCAGTTCAGCTCGCTCACCCCCGGCAACGCCATGAAGTGGGGGTCGGTCGAGCCGACCCAGGGCAGCTTCAACTGGACCGAGGCCGACCAGATCGTCGCCTTCGCCGAGGCGCACGGCCAGCAGGTGCGCGGCCACACCCTGGTCTGGCACAGCCAGAACCCGAGCTGGCTGACGAACGGCTCCTGGACCACCGCCCAGCTCAGCAGCCTGCTGCAGAACCACATCAGCACCGAGGTCGGCCGCTACAAGGGACGGATCGCCGCCTGGGACGTCGTCAACGAGCCCTTCAACGAGGACGGCACCTACCGCTCCACCCTCTGGTACAACGGCCTCGGCGCCGACTACATCGCCAACGCCCTCACCTGGGCGCACGCCGCCGACCCGGCCGCCAAGCTGTACATCAACGACTACAACGTCGAGGGCGTCAACGCGAAGTCCACCGCCCTGTACAACCTGGTGAAGTCGCTGAAGGACCGCGGCGTGCCGATCGACGGCGTCGGGCTCCAGGCCCATCTGATCCTCGGCCAGGTCCCCTCGACGCTCCAGCAGAACATCCAGCGCTTCGCCGACCTCGGCGTCGACGTGGCGATCACCGAGCTGGACGTGCGCATGGCCCTCCCGGCGGACAGCGCCAAGCTCGCCCAGCAGGCCGCCGACTACAAGTCGGTCGTCGCCGCCTGCGTGGCCGTCGCCCGCTGCGTCAACGTCACCGTCTGGGGCTTCGCCGACTCCGACTCCTGGGTGCCGGGCACGTTCCCCGGCTACGGGGCGGCGACCCCGTACGACGACAACTACGCGCCCAAGCCCGCGTACTACGGCATCGCGGAGGCGCTCGGCGGCACGACCACCCCGCCGCCGTCCACGGACGGCTGCAAGGCGGCGTACAGCGTGACCAACCAGTGGAGCACCGGGTTCACGGGAGAGGTGCGGATCACCTGCACCGGGGCGTCCCTGTCGTCCTGGAAGGTGAACTGGACGTACGGCGCGGGCCAGCAGGTCACCCAGGCGTGGAACGCCACCTGCACCCAGTCCGGGGCGGCGGTGACATGCGCCAACGCCTCCTACAACGGCACGGTCCCGGACGGCGGTTCGGTGACCTTCGGGTTCAACGGGTCCTGGAGCGGCAGCAATCCGGTGCCCACGGTGACACTGGGCTGAGCGGAGGCTGAGAAGCATGAGATTCTCCGAAGAAAACCCTCCCGCAGCGTTCCTCTAACCGTCCCCTAATCCTGCGGACCTACCGTCCTGCCCGTGACCGGACACGAGAACGCCGACGCGGGCGGAACCGGAGGCCGACGGCCGAGAGCGCTGAAGGCCGTCGGCCTCACCCTGGCCGCCACGCTCGTGCTGGGCGTCGCGGCGGCGGGCTGGGCGTACCTGCACCTCGACGACAACATCAAGAGCGTCGACATCGACAGCGCGCTCGGCGGCAGCCGGCCGGCCAGGGCCGTGGTGAACCCGTCCCCCTCCGGGTCCGCCTCCGCCGCCGCCTCGCCGCTGCCCAGCGGCGCGCTGAACATCCTGGTCCTCGGTTCGGACTCGCGCAGCGGCAAGGAGAACCGGGAACTCGGCGGGGGCAGCAGCTCCGGCGCCCGGTCCGACACGGCGATGGTCGTGCACCTCGACGCCGGCCGTACCCGCGCCACCGTCGTCAGCATCCCACGCGACACGCTCGTCACCCGCCCGTCGTGTCCGCTCCGCGGCGGCGGGTCCACGGCGGTGGCCTACCACTCGATGTTCAACAGCGCCTTCTCGCTCGGCGGGCCGGTGTGCGCGGTGAAGACGGCCGAGTCGCTCACCAACGTCCGCATGGACCACTACATCGAGATCGACTTCGCCGGCTTCGCGAAGCTGGTGGACGCGCTCGGCGGCGTCACGGTCACCACGGACGAGGACATCGACGACCAGGACAGCCACCTGACCCTCCAGGCCGGCACCCATCACCTGAACGGGAAGCAGGCCCTCGCGCTCGCCCGCACCCGGCACGGCATAGGCAACGGCAGCGACCTGGGCCGCATAGGGCTCCAGCAGAAACTGGTGAAGGCCCTGCTGGAGCGGATCTCCTCCGTCGACCTGCTCACCGACCCCGGCAGGCTCTACACGGTGGCCGAGGCGGTGACCGGCAGCCTGACCACCGACACCGGCCTGGACTCGCTGAGCGAACTGGCCGACCTCGGCAGCAGCCTGCGGAACCTGACGGCGGACGACGTGCGGACGGTGACGATGCCGGTGGCCACCGCGCCGTCGGACCCCAACCGGGTGGTGGCCCGGCAGCCGGCGGCCCGAGACCTGTGGGCGTCGCTGCGCTGACCGCCGTTACGGCCTCCGCGCGCGGGCCGGAAAAAATCTTCGAAGAAGTCCGGCGCGCCTGTCGATCCGGCCGTCGTTCGTTCGACGCACTGGGTGAGAGGCCGGAGACGAAGGAACCCGAAGGAACCCGAAGGAACCGGCCCACAGACCGAACGACCGAAGGGTCACCATGCCCCGCTTCATGTCACTGGTCCGGATCGACGAGAACTCCGCGCCCGCCGGGGGCCCCAGCCCGGAGCTGATGCAGCGGATGGGAGAGCTGATCGAGGAGATCACCAAGGCCGGGGTGATGCTGGACACCGCCGGGCTGACGCCGTCGGCGCAGGGCACCCGGGTGCACTGGGACGGCCGGAACACCTCCGTCACCGACGGACCCTTCACCGAGTCCAAGGAGGTCATCGGCGGTTACGCGATCATGCAGTGCAAGGACAAGGCCGAGGCGCTGGAGTGGGCCTCGCGGTTCCTCAAGGTCCATGGCGAGGAGTGGCAGGTGACCTGCGAGGTGCGCGAGATCGCGGAGGGCTGATTCCTCCTGGCCTCCGGCCGCCGCGGGGTGTTCGATGGTGGGTTGTGACACCGCAGCCCACCGCCGGCCCCCGCCGGGCCGCCGACCCGGACCTCCACCAGGCCGCCGACCCCCGCCAGGCCATCGACACCGTCTTCCGCATCGAGTCCCCGCGGGTCATCGCGGGCGTCGCCCGCATCGTCCGCGACGTCGGCATCGCCGAGGAACTCGCGCAGGACGCGCTGGTCGCCGCGCTGGAGCAGTGGCCGCGGGACGGGGTGCCCGACAACCCGGGCGCCTGGCTCATGACCACCGCCCGGCACCGCGCCGTGGACCTGGTCCGGCGCCGGGAGACCTACGCCCGCAAGCTGCGCGAGATCGGGCGGGACCTGGAGACGACGGCGCCGTTCGAGGAGCCCGCCGACCCCGACGACATCGACGACGACCTGCTGCGGCTGGTGTTCACCGCCTGTCACCCGGTGCTGTCCGCCGAAGCCCGCATCGCGCTGACCCTGCGCCTGCTCGGCGGCCTGACCACGGCCGAGATCGCCCGCGCGTTCCTCACCCCCGAGCCGACGATCGCCCAGCGCATCGTGCGCGCCAAGCGGACGCTGGCCGCCAAGAACGTCGCCTTCGAGGTGCCGTACGGGCCGGAGCGCGCGGCCCGGCTCGGGTCGGTCCTCGACGTCGTCTACCTCGTCTTCAACGAGGGGTACGCCGCCACGGCCGGCGACGACTGGCTGCGCCCCGCCCTGTGCGAGGACGCGCTGCGGCTGGCCCGCGTGCTGTCGCAGCTGATGCCCGGGGAGCCCGAGGTGCACGGCCTGACCGCGCTGCTGGAGTTCCAGGCGTCCCGCACGGCCGCCCGCACCGGCCCGGACGGCGAACCCGTGCTGCTGAAGGACCAGAACCGCCGCCGCTGGAACCGCATGCTCATCGCCCGCGGCATCGCCGCCCTCGACCGCGCCGGGGCCGCCTCCCCGTCCGGCGCCCCGGGCCCCTACGCCCTCCAGGCCGCCATCGCCGCCTGCCACGCGCACGCCCACTCCTACGAGGAGACCGACTGGGCGAGCATCGCCACCCTGTACGGGCTGCTGGCCGCCCGCGCCCCGTCCCCGGTCGTCGAGCTCAACCGCGCGGTGGCCGTGTCCATGGCCGAGGGCCCGGCGAAGGCGCTGGAGATCGTCGACGCTCTCGCCGCCGCGCCCGCCCTGCGCGACTACCACCTGCTGCCCAGCGTCCGCGGTGACCTGCTGGCCCGCCTGGGACGCACGGCGGAGGCGGGCGAGGAACTGGCGCGGGCGGCCGGGCTGACGCGCAACGCCCGCGAGCGGCAGCTGCTGCTGGACCGGCTCCGGTCCCTCCCCGGCGTCTGAGGTCCTACCGCGTTTCCGGCCGCGCGGGCGCCCCGACCAGCATCGTCGGCGCCCCCGCGACCCGGGTCAGGAACACGGTCGCCGCGTTCGGCCCCTGCGGCTTGACCTTCCTGCGCAACTCCTCCGGCTCCACCGCCGACCCGCGCTTCTTCACGGTCAGCGTCCCGACCTCCCGCTCCCGCAGCAGCGCCTTCAGCTTCTTCACGTTGAAGGGCAGTCGGTCGGTGATCTCGTACGGCACGGCGTACGGCGTGGGCCGCAGGCGGTCGGCGGTGACGTAGGCGATGGTCGGGTCGATCAGGCCGCCGTCCAGTTCCTCGGCCACCTCGGCGACCAGGTGGGCGCGGATGACGGCCCCGTCGGGCTCGTACAGGTACCGGCCGACGGCGCGGACCGGGGGATCGGGCAGGCCCCTGCCGTGCAGCGTGCGCGGGCCCGGCAGCAGCGTCGCCCGCACCGCGCCCGGCTCGGTCCCGAACCACAGCACGGCCTCCTTCACGTCCCCGCCGTCGGAGATCCACTCGGCCTCGGCGTCGGCGGGCACCGCCTCGTGCGGGATGCCGGGTGCGACCTTGAGGGCGGCGTGCGGCGCCGTGCGGGCCGCGCCGACCGCCCACGACAGCGGGGGCGAGTAGGCCTCCGGGTCGAAGACGCGGCCGCGTCCGCCGCGCCGGGCGGGGTCGACGAACACGGCGTCCCAGCCGGCCGTGTCCACCTCGGTCACGTCGGCCTGGCGCACCTCGATCAGCTCCGCGAGCCCGAGCGCGTCGGCGTTCGCGCGCGCCGCCGCCGCCGTCACCGGGTCGCGGTCCACGGCGAGCACCCTGATGCCGGCCCGCGCCAGCGCGACCGCGTCCCCGCCGATCCCGCAGCACAGGTCGGCCACCGAGGTCACGCCCAGTTCCCGCAGTCGCCCGGCCCGGTACGCCGCGACGCTCGCCCGGGTCGACTGCTCGACCCCGTTCGGCGTGAAGAACATCCGCCGCGCGTCCGCCGCCCCGAACTTCGCCGCCGCCCGCTGCCGCAGCCGCGCCTGCCCGAGCGCCGCCGACACCAGCTCGGCGGGGTGGTCGCGGCGCAGCCGGGTGGCGACGGCGAGTTCGTCGGCCGGGGCGGTGTCGCGCACCTCTTCGAGGAGGGCGCGGCCTTCGGGGGTGAGGAGGCAGGCGAGGTCGTTCACCGGCTCATTGTGGGCCAGTCGGTGGATGGTGTGCCGCCGGCCGCGGTGTCGGGCCGGGACACGGGACGGGGGCTGCGAGGATCCGGCATCATGCGAGCAGTACGACAAAACGATAAAAACAGGGCATCGTTCGGGGTGCGGTTCCGCTGCGGGGCCGCCCTGCTCGCCGCGGCCGCCATCGCCTCCGGCTGTGCGCAGGGCGACGCCTCCGAGGTGGATTCGGCCGAGGTGACCCCGGCCGCCGGCCAGCCGCCCCTGAAGGCGGCCCCGGCCCGCGCCCTGGAGGCGTACGCCGCGCGGCTGCGCGCCGCCTACGTCGCCCGGGCCGCGGCGGCCAGACGCTGGGGCCTGGCGAAGGTGCCGCTGACCGCCCCGCCGCCGCCCGCGAAGAAGCCGCTGATCACCGCCCGCAAGGGCTTCGAGGTCGACGGTCAGCGCGAACTGGACCTGCCCCCGGTCTTCACCACCGTCCCCACCGAGCAGAAGGTCGTCTTCCTCACCATCGACGACGGCGCCGAGAAGGACCCGGCCTTCCTGCGGATGACGCGCGAGCTGAAGATCCCGTACTCCGCCTTCCTCAGCGACTTCCTGATCCGGAACGACTACGGCTACTTCGGGAAGATGCGGCAGGACGGGGTGACACTGAACAACCACACCCTGAACCACCCCTACCTCCGCGGCCTGTCCTACAACGAGCAGAAGCGCGAGATCTGCGGCATGCAGGACGTGATCGAGGAGCATTACGGCGTCCGCCCCCGCCTCTTCCGCCCGCCCTACGGCAGCTACAACCAGGACACCCTGCGCGCCGCCAAGACCTGCGGCATCCGGTACGCGCCCATCTGGGACGAGGAGGTCTTCGTCGACCACTGGGAGTACCGCGACGACCGCTCGCTGCACCCCGGCGACATCGTCCTGACCCACTTCCGGGGCCGCGGGCAGTGGAAGGGCACCATGCCCGACATGCTCCGCCGCTTCCTGGACAAGGTCACCGCCCAGGGATACGCGGTGGCCCGGCTGGAGGACTACCTGTGAGGCGGCGCCGCCTGGCGGCCGCGGCGCTGGCGGCCACCGTCCTGCTCACCGGCTGCGCCCCGTCCGTCGACCCCATCCAACGGCTCGGCGAGAAGGCGACCCGCCGGATGCGCCCGCACGCCACGGCGACCGCGGGGCAACCGCCGCACGGCACGGCGACCGCCGGCCGGCCGCCGCACGGCACGGGGGACATGTCCGTCAGGCACCGGGCGCACGGCGGGGACGGGGACGGGGTCGCCGGGCAGCGGGCGCGCGGTACGGGGGGCAGGGGTGCCCGGCACCGGCCGTGCGGTGCCGGGGGCGGGGTTGCCGGGCAGTGGCCGCGTGGCGCGGGGGGCGGGGTTGCCGGGCAGTGGCCGCGTGGCGCGGGGGACGAGGGTGCCGGGCGCCGACCCGTCGGCACCGGAGACAGGGCTGCCGGGCGGCCGCCATACGACGGCGGGCATCCGGCCGCCGGTCTTCCGGCCGCCGGTCTTCCGGTCGCCGGGCAGCCGTCGTCCTGCGGCCGCGACCTCGTCGCCGCCCAGCCGTCGTCTCGCGGCCGGGACCTCGCCCCCGGTCGGCGGTCGCCCAGCGGCAGTGATCCCGAGCCTGGTCGGCGGTCGCCCAGCGGCAGTGATCCCGAGCCTGGTCGGCCGTCGTCTCGCGGCAGTGATCCCGAGCCTGGTCGGCCGTCGTCTCGCGGCAGTGATCCCGTGCCTGGTTGGCCGTCGTCTCGCGGCAGCGATCCCGCGCCCGGTCGGCCGTCGCCCCGCCGCCGGGGCCACGCGGTCCCGAACCCGTCCCGGGTTCCGGCCGCCCCCGCGGCGGACCGGGGCCTGCCGCGCGTGGTCTCCCGCGTCCCCACCCGCGACAAGGTCGTCTTCCTCACCTACGACGACGGCGCGGAGACGGACCCCCGCTTCGCCGAGACGGTCCGCGCGCTGCGCCTGCCGGTCAGCATCTTCCTCACCGACCGGGTCGCCGGCCCGGGCTACGCCCACCTCGCGCGTCTGCGGTCGGTCGGCGTGAGTCTGCAGAACCACACCCTCGACCACCTCGCCCTGCGCGGCCTGCCCTACGCCGGCCAGCGCGCCGAGATCTGCGGCCAGCAGGACAAGCTCACCGCCCGCTTCGGCGTCCGCCCCCGCCTCCTCCGCCCGCCCTACGGCACGTACGACACGACGACCCTGCGCGCCGCGGCGGACTGCGGCATCTCGGCGGTCGTGCTGTGGCGGGCGGCGATGACGGCGGACGGCGAACTGACGTACGCGGGCGCCGAGCACCGCCTCGGCCCCGGCGACGTCGTGGCCGTGGCCGCGGGCGAGGGCACGGGACCGACGGTCGGGGAGCGGACGGCGCGGCTGCTGCGGGAGGCACGCGGCCGGGGGCTGAGGGTGGCCCGCCTGGAGGACTACGTCTGACGCCGGCCCCGCCCGGGTCACGCCCACCGGCCGGTCGGGTCGGCCGCCCCCGGTCCGCCGTACGGGCCCTGCGCAGCCCCCGCGTGACCCCGCGCAGCCCCCCGTACGGCACGGAGCCCCGGCCGACGCGCCGCCGGGATTGGCACTCCGCTTGACCGAGTGCTAATCGCGGTCATAGTCTCGGGTCTGGCACTCCCCCCTGGAGAGTGCCAACAACGCGACGGGCAGGTCCGGCACCCGCGACGACGGATCGACCTGGTCGCCACCTCAGACAGTTAACCCCGTGAGATCTCCGAAGGGGGAGGTCGGATCGTGACGACCGCCAGCTCCAAGGTTGCCATCAAGCCGCTCGAGGACCGCATCGTGGTCCAGCCGCTGGACGCCGAGCAGACCACGGCCTCTGGCCTGGTCATTCCGGACACCGCCAAGGAGAAGCCCCAGGAGGGCGTCGTCCTGGCCGTGGGCCCGGGCCGCTTCGAGAACGGCGAGCGTCTCCCGCTCGACGTCAAGACCGGCGACATCGTGCTGTACAGCAAGTACGGCGGCACCGAGGTGAAGTACAACGGCGAGGAGTACCTCGTCCTCTCGGCTCGCGACGTCCTCGCGATCATCGAGAAGTAGTCCCACCTCGAGCATTCCGCTCTTAGCTGCGCCCCTGGCCCCCGCGATCACACAAGAAGCCGGGCGCCCGGGGCGCAGTTTCTTTCACCTAGATTTCCGAGAGGGCTCACGCTGTCATGGCGAAGATCCTGAAGTTCGACGAGGACGCCCGTCGCGCCCTCGAGCGCGGCGTCAACAAGCTTGCCGACACGGTCAAGGTGACGATCGGCCCCAAGGGCCGCAACGTCGTCATCGACAAGAAGTTCGGCGCTCCCACCATCACCAACGACGGTGTCACCATCGCCCGCGAGGTCGAGGTCGAGGACCCGTACGAGAACCTCGGCGCCCAGCTGGTGAAGGAGGTGGCGACCAAGACCAACGACATCGCGGGTGACGGCACCACCACCGCCACCGTGCTGGCCCAGGCCCTGGTCCGCGAGGGTCTGAAGAACGTCGCCGCCGGCGCCTCCCCCGCCGCCCTGAAGAAGGGCATCGACGCTGCCGTCGCCGCCGTCTCCGAGGACCTCCTGTCCTCGGCCCGCCCGATCGCGGAGAAGTCCGACATCGCCGCCGTCGCCGCGCTGTCCGCCCAGGACCAGCAGGTCGGCGAGCTCATCGCCGAGGCGATGGACAAGGTCGGCAAGGACGGCGTCATCACCGTCGAGGAGTCCAACACCTTCGGTCTGGAGCTGGACTTCACCGAGGGCATGGCCTTCGACAAGGGCTACCTGTCGCCGTACTTCGTCACCGACCAGGAGCGCATGGAGGCCGTCCTCGACGACCCCTACATCCTGATCACGCAGGGCAAGATCTCCGCGATCGCCGACCTGCTGCCGCTGCTGGAGAAGGTCATCCAGGCCAACTCCTCCAAGCCGCTGCTGATCATCGCCGAGGACGTCGAGGGCGAGGCCCTGTCGACCCTGGTGGTCAACAAGATCCGTGGCACCTTCAACGCGGTCGCGGTCAAGGCCCCCGGCTTCGGCGACCGCCGCAAGGCGATGCTGCAGGACATGGCGATCCTCACCGGCGCCACGGTCGTCTCCGAGGAGGTCGGCCTCAAGCTCGACCAGGTCGGCCTGGACGTGCTGGGCTCCGCCCGCCGCGTGACGGTCACCAAGGACGACACCACGATCGTCGACGGCGCCGGCAAGTCCGAGGACGTCCACGGCCGCGTCGCCCAGATCAAGGCCGAGATCGAGACCACCGACTCCGACTGGGACCGCGAGAAGCTCCAGGAGCGCCTCGCCAAGCTGGCCGGCGGCGTGTGCGTGATCAAGGTCGGCGCCGCCACCGAGGTGGAGCTGAAGGAGAAGAAGCACCGTCTGGAGGACGCCATCTCCGCGACCCGCGCCGCGGTCGAGGAGGGCATCGTCTCCGGTGGTGGCTCCGCGCTGGTCCACGCCGCCAAGGTCCTCGAGGGCAACCTCGACAAGACCGGCGACGAGGCCACCGGCGTCTCCGTCGTCGCGCGCGCCGTGGTCGAGCCGCTGCGCTGGATCGCGGAGAACGCTGGCCTCGAGGGCTACGTGATCGTCTCCAAGGTCAAGGAGCTGGAGAAGGGCAACGGCTACAACGCCGCCACCGGCGAGTACGGCGACCTGGTCAAGGCCGGCGTCATCGACCCGGTGAAGGTCACCCGCTCCGCCCTGGAGAACGCCGCCTCCATCGCCTCCCTCCTGCTGACGACCGAGACCCTGGTCGTCGAGAAGAAGGAAGAGGAAGAGCCGGCCGCCGCGGGCCACAGCCACGGCCACAGCCACTGAGCCGCATGCTCACAAGAAGGCCCTGCTCCGGTTGACCGGAGCAGGGCCTTCCCCCTTTCCCGCGGCTCCTGGGCGGCTGTTTTCGCGGCGGATCCGGTCAGCCGTCGGTGCGTACCAGGAACCTGACGTTCTCCGCGAGCAGCGCCCGCGCCCCGTACGTGTCCGCCAGACGGGCGGCGAGGGTGGCCTCCGCGAGCCGTGGGGGGAGCGCCTCCGCGAACTTCAGGCCCCGAACAGCGCGCAGGTCCACCTCGGGCAGCGTCACGCCGTTGCCGGCGTCCGCTGCGGCGGCCCGCCAGGTCTGCGGGGTCACGTCGTCACGCAGCCGCACGAACCGGTCGTCGGTGACCCGGTGCGGCAGCACGACGGAGGGGAGGGAGGCGGCCAGTGTGGCGTTCGCCCGGTGTCCGCCCCAGGTCCACCACCGCACGTCGCCGTCCCCCCGGCGGGTGACGACCGTACCGGCCGGGTGCACCACGTCCCGGTGGGCGTCGCGTGCCTCGGCCAGTTTCGCCTGCGCGCGGCGGGTGAGGACGACGGGCGGGTCGGCGCCCAGCAGGACCTCCCGCCCGGCCCGGGTCAGGGTGAACGACCGGACACGGTCCGGGCCGAAGCCGTTCCACCTGGCACGCCCGCCCTCGTCCACGGGCTCGACGAAGCAGCGCCTGCGGCGCCAGTCGATGTACGTCACCAGCCAGCTGCGGCCCGCCAGCAGCAGCTTCCGCGGTCCCTCGACCTCCTCGGTGAGCAGGTCCGGATCGGTGCGGCCGATCTCGGTCCGCCCGCTGAGCACGGTGAACTCGGGTGGGGCCGTGAACGACGCCGTCAGGTTCATGAAGTGGCGGTGCCCGAAACGCCGTTCGGCCTCGGGGCCGATGAACAGCAGGCCGCCGTCCCGGTCCAGGTAACCCTGCTCCACCAGGTGATGCACGATGGGTTCGGCCGCCTTGCCGAAGGTGTCCAGCCCGCCCCACCACTCCTGCCACAGGTTCTCCCCGACCCGGTGTTCCTGCAGGCACAGGGCGAGCACCTGCTGGGCGACCAGGTGCCGTGGTTCGGGAGGCGGGGTCACCGGTTCCACCCAGCCACGCGACCAGGCGAGCAGCAGGGCGGCCGCGGACAGCAGACCGGCGTCGGTGAGGGCGAGGAAGAGGCAGTTGCGGCGGGTCCCGGGGCGACGGCCGGTACGGCCCAGGCGTTGCAGGAACGACGCGACGGTCTGCGGCGCGTCGAGCTGGATCACCCGGTCCAGGTCACCGACGTCGATGCCGAGTTCGAGGGTGCTGGTGGACACGATCACGCAGTCCCGGGCCTCCGCGAAGGCCTGCTCGGCACGCCGTCGTTCGTCCGCCGACAGCGATGCGTGGGACAGGAACGTGGTGACGCCGCGCAGTCTGAGCTGCTCGCCCAGCTCCTCGACGGTACGGCGGCTCTCGCAGAACACCAGGCGCTTCTCGCCCCGGTGCAGGGCGGCGACGACCGTGGCCGCGTTGGCGACGGAGCCGACGTAGTCCAGCTCGATGTCACCCGGCGGAGAAGCCGTGGCGGGCCGGGCTGCTGACGGCCCGGCAGCCGAGGGCCCGGCGGCTGAGGGCTCGGCGGCTGGGGGCCCGGCGGCTGGGGGCCCGGCGGCTGACGGCTCGGCGGCTGACGGCTCGGCGGCTGAGGACCCGGCAGCCGAGGGCCCGGCAGCCGAGAGCCCGGCGGCTGAGGGCTCGGCAGCCGACGGCTCGGCAGCCGAGGGCCCGGCAGCCGAGGGCGGGGCCGCCGCGGTGCCGGATCCGGGGAGCGCCACGCCGGGTGCGACGACCTGCCCGGGCCGTCGGCCCCGCCCCGACCCCTGGAGCCAGTCCAGCAGCTCGTGCGGATTGCCGACGGTGGCCGACAGGCCCACCCTCTGCACCGGCCGCCCGACGATCCGCTGCAGCCGCTCCAGCACGGCGAGCAGATGCCAGCCCCGGTCGTCACCGGCGAAGGCGTGCACCTCGTCGACCACCGCACTGTGCAGACCGGAGAAGAACGTGCGGTGGTCCACGTGGGTGCTGACCAGCATCGCCTCCAGCGACTCCGGCGTGGTGAGGAGCAGGTCCGGCCGCTGGGCCAGGATGCGGCGGCGTCTGCTGGTCGCGATGTCGCCGTGCCACAGCTCCGCGGTGCGGCCCACCCAGCCCGCGTACGTCTCCAGCCTCGGGTGCAGGTTGTTCAGGAGCGCCTTCAGCGGAGTGACGTACAGGATGCCGGTGCCCTTCCAGCCGTGCCGCTGGGCCCGGGTGAGCAGGGGGAACGTGGCGGCCTCGGTCTTGCCTCCGGCGGTGGGGGCCAGCAGTACGGCGTCCTGCCCGGACAGCAGCGGCCCGATCGCCTCCTCCTGCAGCGGGCGCAGCGAGCGCCAGCCGAGCGTGTTGACGATGTGGTGGGTCAGGATCGGGTCCAGCAGGTCCAGCGCGTCGGCGCTCACGGCAGCTCCAGGTCCACGTCCCCGGCGCTCGCCGCGGCGTTGCGTTCCACCTCGTCGAGTTCCGCGGTGTTGACCGTGAGCGTGTAGTGGACGCGGGGGTCGAAGTCGTCGAACGTGTCGATCCGGTCGAGTACGTCGGCCACCAGTTTCCGCAGGTAGAGCCGGGGCGCGATGCCGGCCTTGCCGCCGAGCGAGCCGGTGACGGCGCGTGCCAGTTCGTCGAGGTAGGCGTCGTCGGCCCGTCCGGCGACGCGCTCGGGGTGGCGTGCGGTGGCCTCGTACACCGCGCGTACCTTGCGGCCCAGCTCGCCGAGCGAGGCGAGGTCGAAGCCGGGCAGGCGGAGCTGGACGGCCCGCGGGGAGTCGAAGCGCGGGTCGGTGGTGAAGTCCGTGGCCAGCCGCTGGGCCAGCGGCGCCAGGCGCTGCACGCCCTGCTGACCGTCGTAGAAGGCGGGTGTGCCGGTGATCACGAGGAACAGGCCGGGGAACCGTCCGGCGTCGATCTCGTCGAGGAGCTGGCGCAGGGCGTTCAGGGACTTCTCCCGTACGTCGCCGCGCACCCGCTGCAGGGTCTCCACTTCGTCGAGGACGAGCAGCAGTCCGGGGTGCCCGCAGTCCCGCAGTACGGTCAGCAGGCCCTGCAGGAAGCCCAGTGCGGCGAAGTGGTCCAGGTCGCCCCGCACCCCGGCGGCCCGCTTGGCCGACGCGGCCACGGACCGCTGTCCGCCCAGCCAGGCGATCAGCGCCTCGGCGCGTGCCCCGTCGCCCGCCGCGACCGCCTCGCGGTAGCCGCGCAGGGCGGCGGAGAAGGCGGGGGTGGTGCGGGCCACGTCCGTCAGCCGCAGCTCCAGCAGGGCGTCCACGGCACGGGCGAGCCCGGCCTCGTCGTCCTCATCGGCGTCTCCGGCGCCGATGACCTCTTCCTCCAGGGCGTAGAACCAGGAGTCGATCACCGCGCGCAGTGCGGAGGGCGGATGCGTGGACGTGGTCAGTCGTTCGGTGAGCCGGCGGTAGACGGTCTCCAGGCGGTGCAGCGGGGTCTCCGTCTCGGAGATCTGCACCTCGCTCACGGCCAGACCGCGCTTCTTGGCCCGTTCGGCGAGCCAGCGGGCGAAGAACGTCTTTCCGGAGCCGTACTCGCCGCGCAGCGCGTGGAAGGCGCTGCCGCCGCGGGCGACGGTGGACAGGTCGTCGTCCAGGGCATCGGCGAACCGGTCCAGACCGACGGCGAACAGGCCGAGCCCCTGCTGCGGCACGGTGCCGCGGCGCAGGGCGTCGACGACGTCCCGGGCGCGGGCGGCGCTGATCCCGGCGGCGCCGGGCGGGTGGGGAGCCGGAGTGCTCACGTCGGCGTGCCTTCCGCGAACTGCTGCCGCAGCAGCTCCCTGTCGAGGTGGACGGTGCGCCCGGACTCCACGAGCTGGAGCACCGGGTATCCGTCGATGTTGAGCAGACGTTCGAGCATGGTGACGAAGCGCTGGGGGTTGCGTTCCGACCGGCCGGTGGCCGACTGCGCGGCCGCGGCGACGGCGGCCGGCGACAGCTTGCCGCCCGCTTCGAGCAGCGCGTCGAGTGCCGCGGCCACGGCGGCGTTGCCGGGCGCGTTGCGCACGAACTCGCGCTGCGTCTCGTACGGCTTGCTGCGCACGGTCCGCTCGCCGAGTGTGCCGTGTCCGGGCTGCGGGAACAGCCCTTCGGACTGCGGTTGCCGCCTGCGGGTGTCCCTGCCGCGCGGTACCGCGGCGGGCTGCGGCGGTTCGGCCGTCTCGCCGCCGCGCCACCATGCGGGGGCGGTGTTCTCGGCGGGCAGCGCCGTCCAGCCGGACGGGATCTCGCTGCCGGACGGGACGAACGCCAGGACCGGCACGGTGACCTCGGCGAGTGAGGCGCCTCCGTGGTAGCCCGCCTGACGGGAGGTGTACCGCAGGTCGTCGCGCCAGGCGGCGGTGATCCGCCCGCTGCCCGCCCGCACGCGCGGTCCGGTCAGCTCCACCTCGCCGGGCTGGGCCGGTCCGGTGCGCCAGCGGGCTCCCTGCACGCCGTCGGCCGGTGTGGGGCCCGCCTCGCGCGGGCTGCGGTCGAGGACGTGCCCGTGGTCGGAGACGAGCAGGACCGGCCGGCCCGCGCCGCGGGCGGCGTCGAGCAGGTCGGCCAGTTTGGCGATGTCGGCGGTGCCCCATCGGGCGCGTCCGTTGTCCCGCCCGTCGGCGAGCGCGTCGTCGATGGTGTTGAGGACGACTCCGACGACGGTGTCGTCGTCCTGGAGCGCGCCGAGCAGTTCGGGCGCGAGGCGGTGTCCGGCGGCTCCTTCGTAGCCTCCCTTGTGGAAGAGCCTGGCCGTCCGCCGCCGCTTCTTCCAGAAGGCGGTGAATCCGGCGCGCTCGACGTCCTGGCCGCCTTCGGTGGCGGTTCCGGCGAGCAGGGAGGCCCGGCTGATCCGGGTGACGGTCGGCAGCATGGCGACCGCGGCGAGCCGGCCGGGACGGCGCCCCGCGGGTGCGGTGGGGACGATCTCGGTCCAGTCCCGCCGGTCGAGCCCGGCGGCGAGTTCGGCGGCGACGTCCGCGCTCATCCCGTCCAGGACGAGGATCAGCGGCCGGCCGCCCTCCCGGGCGAGCGGAGCGGCGGCCTTCGTCAGCACGTCCTCGATCAGCAGCGCCCCGTTCGGTGCCTGCTGCGACGCGCTTTCGGCCCAGATGGCGAGGAGCCGGGCGAACCGTTCGTCGAGTTGCCGGCGCCGGTCCCGCACCCGGCCGATGAGCCGGTGGTAGGCCTCCCCGACCGTGCCGTCGCGTGAGGTGTCGCCCTCGGCGAGTATGCCGGTCGCCAGGTCCACCCAGCCGGTGGACTCCATGTGATGGCACACGCTCTGGCCGACCGACTCCAGCGGGGGAAGCGGGGTGTCGAGCCAGCGCAGCAGCCGGACGGCGGTGCGTGCCCGCTCGGTGGACTCCGCGTGGAGCCTGGTGAGCTGGTGGTCCGCGAGGTCGCGCAGCGCGGCCTCGGCGGTGGCGGGGCGGGCGTCGAGCGTGCCGGCGAGGGTCCGCAGCCGGGCCCGGTATCCGGACGGCAGCAGCCGGTCGCCGGTGAGCAGGCCGGTCAGGCGCGCGGTCTCGGCGAGCCGGTCGGCCTGCTCCAGCACGGCCAGCACCCGGGCGCGGGCGTCCGCCCCGGACGGGCCGCCGGCTTCCGCCTGCGCGATCCACCGGGTCAGCACTCCGGTGGCGGCGGCCGCGTACGGCGTCAGCGCGTCGAAGGACCGCAGGGCTCCGCCGAAGAGGGTGCCCAGGGCGAATCCGGCGTCGGCGGCGGCCGGACAGGCGAGGGCCGCCGAGGCGAGCGCGCCCAGCGGCAGCGCGTCGGCGCCGCGGCCGTCGGCGGCGAGTGCGAGCAGGGTCGGCGCCGCGGGCCCGGCCACCTCCTCCAGCCAGACGGTGAGCCCGGCGCGCTCCTGCTGCGGCAGCTCGGCGAAGCGCCGCGGCCCGGCCGGGGTGCGGCTCCAGTCGAAGAGGGTGTCCGCGTCCAGGTCCGGGGAGTCGTCGGCGGCGTCGCCGAGTCCGACGCGGGCGGCGAGCAGGGCGCGTACGGCCCGGTCGCGGGTGAGGACGGAACCCGTCCGCGGCCAGCCGCCGGGCGGTTCGGCCTCCAGGAGCGCGTCGAGCAGCCACGTCTCGCGCACCATACGGGTGTCGAGGTCGCCGGCTCCGAACAGCTGCTTGACGATGTCGGCCCGTTCGACGGCCAGCGGCCGGCGGCGGACCGCGTGTCCGCGCAGGTCCCAGCCGAGCTGGTCGGCGGGAACGGTGCCGGTGACGACGAGGACGCCGTCGCCGTCCGGGCCGGTCTCGGCGAGGTGGCGCCGCCAGGCGTCGGCGATGCCGAGCGGCGAGTCCTGGTCGGTGACGCGGACGCGGCGCGTGCTGCCGTCCACCTGCACGGTGAACTCGCGTTCCTCGTCGCTGCCCGCCCACACGGCGTCGACCAGGACGAGGCGGCGGTCCCCGGCCCCGGGCAGTTCCGTCTCCAGCAGCACTTCGACGGCGCGCCGCCCGGCGGCGGGCCGGGCCGCCATCAGCGGGCCTCCCCGGCGTTCTCGGCCCCCTCCGCGGACTCCACCGGCCGCCAGCTGATCTCCACGGCGGCGTCCGGGTGGGCGGTGAGGTAGGCGCGGATGTCGTCGCGGACACCGGCGAGTTCTCCGGCCAGCAGCTCCTCCAGCGGCGTCGCACCGGCCGCGGCGACGACCCGGCGCCCCGGCCTCGGAGCGCGCGGCGAAGTGCCGGAAGCGTCCGGTGCCTGGGCGGCGGCGGGGCCGGCCTGCGGCACCACCGTGCCGCCCGCTCCCGGCCGCGGGCCCGCGGGGTGGTGGGTCGCCACCTCCGGCTCGCTGACCCGTACGTGCTGCGCGCCCGGCGCGGGCTCCTGCCGGGGCGTGAACGCGGTCTCCACCGCCAGCGCCGCGTTGATGATCGCGTTGGCCTTCTCGCCCGCCTCGCCGAGCACCGGCACCAGCGACCGCTCGAACTCGGAGGCCCGGGCGGTGACGGCGATCTCGTCGAACAGCCGTCGGGCCCGGTCGCCCACGCCGTCCTCACGGCCGGTCAGGCCGCGTACGTTCGTCAGGGCGGGCCAGGCGGCGTCGTCCAGCGCCCGCAGCACCTCGCCGGCGCTGCCCATGGCGGTGTTGAGGTCCCGCTCGGTCGCGGTGAACGAGGCCGACGCCAGCTCGCGCACCAGCGCGGTCGCGTCGCTGCCGTGCCGGGTCAGCCGGGCCAGCAGACCCGCGGCCTCCCGCAGGATCGCGGTACGCGGCGCGGTCTGCCCCTCGGCGTCCAGACCGAGCAGCGCGGCGTGCCGCTCCAGCGACGCCCGCACCCCGGCCACGTCCTTCTCCCAGGACTCCGCCCGGGCGCGGATGCCTTCGGCGAGCCGGTTGACGTTGCGCGCGTACATGGCCGGTTTGGCGGTGACGCCGAACAGCCGGGCCGCCCGGTCCCGGGCCACCGCGTACTCGTCCTCGCCGGGCAGCGGCTGGGACCGCAGCGACCAGCCGGGCCCGATCTCGTGCAGGGCGGGCGCCTCCCGCTCCGGGCCGCCCTGGTACACCCAGGCCCGGTCGTCGAGCAGCGCGTACGCGGCGATGAGGAGGTTCCCGGTGAGCTTGTCGAGCCCGCCGTGGCCGAGGTCCTTGGTGATCCAGGTGCGGATGTCCTCGACGGCGAGGTCGCCGCGCTGCTTGTGCGCGGACGCGGCCTGGTTGATGCGGGTGCGCCAGTCCTGCCGCATGACGAGGGGGCCGTCGTGGACGGTGCCGAGTTCCAGCGGCTCCACGATCCGCTTGACGGTCTTCAGGTGGTGGCTGTCGACGTTCTGGGCGCGCCCGCCCTCGTCCATCGCCCGGGTGATCCACTCCAGGGCCGTGCGCAGCTCGCCCGCCGTCACCGCCTTGCGCTGCCCCTTGGGGTCCGGCCCGAAGTCGGGGTGCTTGGGGTAGAGCGCGGAGAACATGCCGTCGGCCAGGTGCTGCGCGTTCGCCTCGAAGCCCTTGCCGCCCTCCGTGCGGGGCTGCGCGAACTCCGGCTGGAGCGAGAGCACGTGCCGCCCGTCGGGGACTTCCGGGCCGGGGTTGGCGTCGGTGGGCCGGGCCAGCCCGTACACCTCGGCGAGCGCCCCGGTGAGCTGGTCGGTGAGCGTGTCGCGGGCCACTTCGAGCTGCCGCCGGACCTTGGCCCGGTCGTCGGGCGGGAAGGTGCCGGTGTAGTCGGCGAGCCGGTCGCGCTCCAGCAGGAAGGTGATCCGCATGAGCCGGCCGAGCTGTGCCTTGCGCTGGTCGGAGAAGAAGTCGGTGAGCCAGACCAGGGTGGGGGCGGTCAGCCCGTCCTTCCTCAGCTCCTCGACGCGGTGGAAGTCGTCGCTGGGGTAGTGGTCGCCGTCGTCGAAGGGGTAGTCGACGACGAACCGCACGTTGCCGGACGTGGCCGGGGTGAACTGCTCGTCGGGCAGGTCGGCGCGGTCGCGTACGTTGCCGAAGACGAACTCGGCGACGCGCCGGGTGCCGCGCCAGACGATCTCCTTCTCGGCGACGAACTGCCCGTCCCGCACTCCGATGGCGTCCCACAGCCGGTCGCGCAGCCAGACCCGGCGCACGCCCGCCTTGTCCTCCTCGGCGACGGCGTCGAGCAGCGGCTCGATGTCGAGGTCGGACAGGTGCAGCGAGAACACGGGGTCGGCTTCGCCGTCGGAGCGCACCTCGGACGGGAACGCGGCCTGCAGGTCGCGCATGCGGCGTACGACGACGTCGCCTGCGGGCACGGTGCGGGAGCGCACCGAGCCGTGGTTGAGCGCGGCGAGCCGTGCCCCGGTCAGCCGCCGCAGGGCGGGCACGTCGGGGGCGAGGGCGGCCAGCAGCAGCGTCTTGACGAACCGGTCGTCGGCCTGGAAGTCGGTGTGCGTGTCGGAGCCGTACTTGTCGAGCAGGTGGGCGCGCGCCTTGGCGTGGAACTTCACGGCGGCCTCGGACTCGCGCTTCAGTTTGTCGGTGAAGGCGGCGCGGGTGCCGTCGACGAGGACGTCCCACAGGTCGCCCAGCGGGATGAGCCGGCCGACGGCGGCGCCGGCGTTGTGCTGCAGCAGTTGCTGCACGAGTTTGAGGCCGGTGCGTTCGCGCTGGAGCGCGCCGGACAGGGCGACGAGGACGTTGAGCAGCGCCGGGGACAGCGGGTACACGGCCCGGAAGTCGGCCCAGTCGGCCTGGGTGGCGCCGCCGCCGTCCAGCAGGATGTCCTTGACCTGCTGGTTGGAGCGGTCGATGCCGGCGAAGGCGTTCTCCAGCACCGCCTCCTTGCCGGGCAGCGGCTTCAGCACCCGCTCCTTGATGATCTCCGGCAGGTTGCGGTCCTCCAGGTCGACCGTGTCGAACCGCTCGTTGAGGTATTCGAGGGCCTGTTCCATCGCCTTGACGTCGGCGCCGAGCACGTCGGAGCCGACGAGCTGGGACAGGTCGCGCTGACGCGAGATGAACGACACGATCGGCACGGGCCGGTCCGCGTCGCCCGACTCGATCAGCTTCACCAGCTTCTGGATCTCGCTGTTGACGAAGGTACGGTCCCGCATGTGCGCCTGGAGCCACAGCACCAGCTCGTCGAGGAACAGCACCACGCCGTCGTAGTCCAGCGCGCGGGCGTGCCGGCTGATCGCGGCGAGCCCGGTCTCCAGCGGCACGTACTTGGCCGCGTCACCGTGCGCGCTCTCCGCGTACGACCGCATCGGCCCGCTGAGCAGCGCGGACACCAGCCGTTCGCGCCGCTGGTCCCCGGCGGGCGCGGTGAAGGCGTCGTCCAGCTCGCCGGAGGTCCAGGCCCCGCCGGAGCCGATCACCCGCAGTTCGCCGTCCTCGTCGTCCCCGGCCCCGCTGTCGGCCGGGAGCAGCCGGACGAAGGCGTCGTCGCCGAGCTGCTCCCGCATGCGCCGGGCGTCCGCCAGCATGGCGTCGGAGCGGAACACGATCGGGGTGGGCGCCTCCGGGTGCCGCTCGCGCACCGCCCGCACGTACCCGCCGAGCAGGGCCTCGTCCAGGTTGGCGGCGCCCACGAGGTGGTAGGGCACCATCAGGAACCGCTTCCCGCGCAGCCAGTCGTCGTGCTCGGCGACGACCTCCCGCAGCCGGGGCTTGGTCCGCACGGAGGGGTCGTTGTTGAGGACGGCGTGCAGCACGGTCAGGAAGTGGCTCTTACCGGCGCCGAAGGAGCCGTGCAGGTAGGCGGCGTAGGAGGTGTTCTTGCGCACCGCGCCGCGCACCAGGTTCAGCGCCTTGCGGAACTGCTCCTGCAACTGCGGGGTGACGACGTACTCCTCGACGCGCCCGGCGGCCCTGCCGGTGAACCCCTGGGACAGCTCGACCTTGAAGTCGCCGGCGTAGACGTCCTCCTTGATGTCGAGGACGTCCCTCAGTACGACGGTGTCGCCACCCCTGGCCATCAGCCGCTCCCACTCCCCATGGCACGCGCCCGGCCGCCCCCGTGGCCCGGCTTCCTCCGGGGCCCGCGCGGATGAAACCCGTGCCCCGTACAACTCACCCCTATCCTGCCAGCACGGGCGGCACCGCGGAGCGGAGAGTCACCGTCCGAACAGGGATCGTGCTCAACTGTGACGGAGGCCGGCCGCGGGAGGCGGCGGTGTCACAGAGCGCGCAGGGGGCGCGCCGGCTGAACTCCGCGAGGCGTCGGCCCGACTCCCGTCGTGCGGGCGGCTGCCTCATCCCGTCCCTCCCGGGGCGGGCACCACGGCCCAGACCGTCTTGCCGACGCCGCCGGGCCGCGGGGCCGTGCCCCACGCCGTGGCGAGGGCCGCGACGAGGAGGAGCCCCCGGCCGCCGTCCTCCCCGGCTCCGGCATCCCGCGCCTCAGGCAGCCGTTCGCCCCGTGCGTCGCTCACCTCCACGCGTACGCTCCAGCCGTCCTCCCGGCTCAGCCGAAGCTCGGCGTCCCGCCCGGCGACCAGGCCGTGTGTGACGGCGTTGGCCGCCAGTTCCGCGACGATCAGCTCGACGGCGTCGTGGACCGGGCTGCCGTACGGCCACCCCCAGGCGTCCATCTGGCAGGAGGCGAGCCGGCGGGCGAGCCGGGCGCCGCGCGGGGACGCGGTGAAGCGGAAGGAGAGAACCGTCTGGTCGGCGAGCGGGAGCGGCAGCGTGGAACGCCGCGCCTGGCGGGGGGACGTGGTCATGCCCCGAAGATCCCGTGGCGGAACCCCCGCTCACCAGGTACGACACCCCCACGGTGGCGCTCTGTGGGGGCGGCGGGCAGCGCTGTCGGGGTTGTCGGGGTCGCCCCCTGGCAGGCGCGCGCTTGGCCCGGTCAGAGCCTCGCCCGCAGGAGCAGCACGCTCCACGAGACCCCTGGGCGCCGCTGCAGGTCCGGCTGCTGGCGGACCGTCAGTACGTCGAGTCCGGCCCGGCGCGCCAGCCGGATCGTCTCGGACAGGGGAACGTCGAACATACGCCGCCCGGGCGGGACGGGACCGTGCCGAAGGGTGATGAGCACACGCCCCGTCGGAGACAGCAGCGATCGAACGCGCGTCATGGCTGCCTCCCGGTCTCCGTACTCCAGGTGCATCCACACGGCGACGATCAGCACGAGGTCGAAGGGGCCGCGCACGCCGGGGAGTCCGGGCAGCGCGCTGTCGATAGTACGTGCACCGCTTCGCGTCAACTCGATTGGGCTGGCTGCCTCTTCGCCGGCTCATGGGAAACTCGTCACATGGTTCTCAGGCCCGTCGCCCGTGTAGTCGCGCTGACCGCGATCGCCGCTCTTGGTTCGCTCTCGCTGTCCGCCTGCGGTAGCGGGAGGTCTGTTACGGCTCGCGGAGAGCGGCGAGGCGACCGGACGGGAAGGGCGTGACGAGCCCCGGCTCCGCGCGCAGGCCGGCCGGTGGGCAGGGTCATTGCAGTGTGAGACAGGGCCGTTGAGTTGACACACCCCCACCCGGGTCATCACCCACCGGCTGTCCCTGACCGAGGCGCCGACCGGCTACGACCTGTTCAAGAACAAGAGGGACCGCTGCGAGAAGGTCGTCCTCACGCCGTGAGAGCCGGACGGCAGGACCGCGCGCCCTGTGCCGCCGGGACCGGAGGAGGTCAGCCGGGCCACTTCCAGGACATGCCGTACACGCCGGGCGGGCATCGGTGCAGCAGCATGTGCGACGTGTGAGACACGTCGAGGACGGTGCGGCGCTCGGACCGCTTGGGCCCGCCGATCCGCTCCCTCGAGTAGCGGTGACAGCTCGACGGCAGCGCATCGGGGTGGAAACGCAGGTGCAGCAGGAACTCGTGCGGGCTCGTGCGCAGCCGCCGCTCGTAGTGAGCCGGGGATGCCGCCGGTTCGGGGCCGTACCGCAAGGTGTAGGAGATCAGTGCCGTCTCGTCTCGGGCGAGAGGCCGGCCGAACTCCACCTCGGCGACGACGGTCCGCAGCTCGGGCAGCGGCCGCACGGTGCCGAGCCGCCCGCAGTGGGCGGTGAAGGTGGCATGCTCCGCGGCTATCTCGTCGTGCACGACGGTGATGCGGCCCGCCCCGTCGCGCGTCGCCCGCACCACCTGTTTCACGGTGACGGTCCGGAACCGGCGGTGTTCGTCGAACCGCACCGTCTCGTGAATGGTCAGGGCGACGAGGTCGTCGTTGAACCGGGGGAACGTCGGGCCCAGGGCGCGCTCGATGTGGGACTGCCGCCCGAACACCTGCCGTGAGACGTCCGGTCCGGGGGCCCGCCCGGTGGTGCGGCCGCGAGGGCGGCTCGGCCCGATGAGGGATCTCAGGGTGCCCGGCGGAAGGTCGAGAATGGCTTCCAGGGCGTCCACGGCCCTCAGCGAGTGGGCCTGTTCGGGCTGGCTGCGTCCCCGCTGCCAATAACTGAGGGTCGCGAGGCTGATGCTGATGCCCTGCGCGGCCAGTCGCTCGCGCACCCGGTCCAGAGAGAGTCCGCGCCGCTGGACGGCGTCCCGGAAGACGACGGCGAAGGGCGCGGCGGAGCCGGTGGCTGCAGGGTGCGCAGCCGGCTCCGCCGCGCCCTGGTCGGCTTGGTGCGGCCGTCTCATGACACCTCCGCCACGCTGGTCCGCGTCCTGTGGGGCGGGATCATACGCCGCGTGCGCGCGGGCGGGTGGTTCCGGCGGGCCGGGCAGGCACACCGCTGCTCGTGGCGGGGCGGGCCCACCGGGAGCGGGCCCGCCGTGGTGCGTCCGGTGTGAGTGCTCAGTTCGTGTTGAGCGTCAGACCGTAGTAGGACAGCGCGTCGTCGAGGGGCTGGAAGTACGATGAGCCGCTGGAGTTGGTGCCGCCGGAGCACTGCTGGCCCTTGGGGCCGCCCGAGGTCATGCCCTGGGCCTGGTTGCCGGAGATGTAGGCGCCGCCGCTGTCACCGCCCTGCGTGCACACCGACGAGCTCGCCAGACCGGTGACCACGGTGTCGGGGCCGCCGTGCTCGTCGATGTAGGTGACGGAGACGTTGTACGACCTCACCGCGCCGCACGTCCACCCCGTGGTCTGGCCGGACTTGCACAGGGCGGCGCCGGGGGCCGCACGCCTGCTGCCCTTGACCGCGACGCTCGCTCCGGTGCCCCAGGTCCCGACCTGGGTGGCGATGGAGTCGTCCGAGTCGACCTGGGCGATGCCCATGTCGACGCTGCGCTGGCCCAGTGCGTAACGGCTCTGGACACCCTTGGCGAAGTGCGCGGTGCCGTAGTACAGGTCCGTGAGGTCGGCCACGCAGTGACCTGCGCTCACGAGGTACTGGCGTCCCGAGGAGTCGTGGGCGCCGTAGCCGACGGAACAGACCCAGCTGCCGCCGCTGTTGGTCCACGTCATCCTGCTGCCCGGGTAGACGGTCGCCTGGGGGACGAGGCGCTGTCCGTCGTGCAGGATCCGCACCGCGCTGCCGTGGGAGGCCGCGTCCGCGAGGAACGACTTGGCCGCCGCGGACGTGCGGCCGGGGGCGACGTGCACGGTGACGGTGTCGCTGGGCAGGTCCACCGACCACGAGGTGACGCCGTCGGGGGCCTCGCGCAGGGCCCGGGCGTCGAGGGACGCCTTGATCCGGTCCAGGGCGCGCTCGCCGCGCTGTGGCACGCGCGCCGCCAGGCCGTGGTCTCTGACCTTGGCGGCCGCGGCGGAGGAGACGTTCACCGTCAGCGTGCCGTCGGGGGTGAACCATGCGCCGTCCGTCGCCACACCCGCGCGGCCGAGTGCGGTCAGTTCGTTCTGCTGGGCGGCCTGGTGGTCGAGCCGGGCCACGGCGGCGTCCTCGCTGACGCCGAGGGACCGGGCCAGGGCGGCGACCATCGCCGGCGCGTAGCGGGGTGCGGTGGGAGCGGGCGTGGCCTCGGCGGCGCCCGTGGCGACGGCGGCCGTCAGCAGGGTGCCGATCGCGGTGGCCACCAGGGATATACGGGAAACGCGCACAACTATCCTCTCTGCATGGGCATGACACATCCGCCGGTGGGGTGGCCCTCAGGGCCTCAAGGAGACGCCGGACGAGCCGTCGGCGGTACGTGCCATGCCGTTCCGGCGGCGTATGGGGGAGCGCCGCCGTCACGAACTCTGGCCCGGACGGCCCGTGTTGTTCAAGGCGCGTTCGGTGTCCCGTTTTCCACAGAGGTGCGCATAACTGTTGAGCACAATGGTGATCGCGGGTCAGGTCATCAACTCGCGGAGAAAGAAAACGCGCTCGCGCTCGAGTGCGCGGAACAGACTGCGCGGAGCCGTTGTCGGCGCCCGGTCTTTCTGCGCTGCGGCTGCGGCTGCGGCTGCGTCTGCGGCTGCGAGCTGGGGGCTCTCGGATCGAGCGCGTCTACCTGATCACCAGCCAGAGCGTCTTCGACGCCACCCGCGCCGAACTCGCCATCTGGATCAGAGGCCACTGGGGCATCGAGAACCTCCTGCACCACGTCCGCGACCGCACATTCCGCGAGGACGACTCCGAGGTCCGCACCGGCACCCTGCCCCGCGCCATGGCCTCCCTGCGCAACCTCGCCGTCAGTGTCTTCCGCCAGGACGGTCAGACCAGCATTGCCGCCGCCCTCCGCCACACCGGCCGCGACTACCACCGGCCCCTACGAGCCCTAGGTCTCACGTGACGAACCCGGACAAACAGATCTCGATCATGCGATGACCCTGGGCCGGTGGGTGGCCGGCGTGCTGGAACCGGCGCTTGCCACCGGAACCCCGCGTCCGGCGTACGCACCGCCTCTGCTGCCCCCCGTCACCTCATACCCGGTCCTCGTCGCCGGCTTGGGCGAGGATCCTCCGCAGGACCGGCAGGTCGGCCGCCTCGTCGCGGCGCAGCCTCCCGCGCTTGTCCGCGTCGAGGTCGGAGGGCCGGACCACGACCAGCCGCAGCCCGTGGGCGGGTATCTCGGTCTCACGGCGCGCGTCGTACAGGGCGCGCTGCTCGCCCCGGTGGACACCGCTCACGGTGAGCCGGTCCGGCTTGTCGAAGTGCGGCACCGGCCGGTCGTGATGGAGTTCCCGGTACTCGACCACCAGCCGGTGGCCGGGCCAGTACGCCTCGACCGGCAGCCTGACCCGCCTGCCTCCGGCTCCCGGGTCCCCGAGCAGCCAGTCGAACCGGTGCTGTGTCAGGGCCGTTTCGGCGAGGATCCGGTTGCACAGGCCGATGACGTACGCCTCGTCGCTGTCGTCTCTCGCTCCCATGGCGCGCATCCTGCCAGCGGCCGCTGACAACGGGGAGTCACGCGGGGACCGGTGGCAGCGGTGCGGGCGGTGCGTGTCGACTACGTTCGGCCGACGGGGTGTTGAGGCAGTGACGGCACAGTGTCTCGTCACCGACCGGCCGGAACAGCGTCGGTTGCAGGTGGTCGCCCGCGCACTCGCGGGTGCCCGTCAGGCGGGCGGAAAGGCGCGGGGACGGATGGGGGCCGGGCTGCCCGGCGTCGGGGATGTGCGGGAGTGACACGGCGGCTGCTGGCGCCGGTGCGGGCGGTGCCGGGGGCGGTACGTCGCGCAGGAGGTGCCGCAGCAGGCCGCCGGGCCGGCGGACGGGGGTGCCGTCGTCGGGCAGGCCGCGCAGGATGTGCAGGCGGACGGCGGCGGGCGGGTGGCCGGCGGCCAGCCAGCGGGCGGTGAGGTCCGTCAGCTCGGCGTGCATCGCGCGCGGGATGTGCCGCAGGTCGGGAGAGAGGGCGGGAAAGGCATCGACGACGGCGCGGGCTTCGTCGAGGTGGGGGAGTGGGGGATCGGGCCGTTGGCTTCCGTGGTCGTGGCCTACCGCTTCCTGGGCCTGCGCGGCTTGCGGGGCCGGCGAGGGGTGCGGGGCTTCGGGGGCTTGGGCGGCTTCGGCGGCATCGGGTGCGTCCTCGGGGGGTCTGGGGGGTTGGTTGGAGGTGTTCCCACGGGTGTTGCGGTGGGGAAGACCGTCGGTGAGCCGACCAGTCCGCTCACCGACGATCGGATTCGGGGCACTCGGCGCGACCTGCGGCGATACGGGCATCCGGGCGAGGAGCCTGGCGGCTTCCCCAGGGCTCAACGGTACGTTGGAGACGAGCTGTTGGGTTACCCAGTGACCGCCGGGCCCCTGGACGCGCCGCTCGTGCACGAACCCCTCGTCCTTGAGCTGGCGCTTGGCCCGGGTGAAGGCGCAGCCTCCGATGCGGGCGCGCTCGGCGGTCCGGGAGAGTGATTCGCGGGCGCCCTCGGGGAGGGAGAGCTGCCAGGTCAGGAGGCGGACGGCGTCGGAGGACAGCCGGGGGTGCCGGATGAGGTCGTGGGAGAACTGCGTGAAGGCGCGCGGGGGCGCGATAAAGTGCCGGTAAATCACGGTGGAGTCCACTTCCACTGGTGGTTCAGGCCCTCGCGGACGGTTGCAGCCGTCGCGGGGGCCGTTTTGTGTGGTGCGCTGAGGTGACGGTAGCGCACGCAAAGTGTTCGCGTGAGCGCTATCCGTGAAGAACGGTTCCTGCGGGGGCCTGTCACTCGTACGAGCCAACTTGTCCCTGTTCGGGCGCCCTTGACGCACGGGTGTTCCTAGTCTGCGGAGACGGTGGACGGTCGATCCGGCGGCGGGAGGCGAGGGACGTGGACGTGGGTGCGGACTCGGGCGTGGGTGGCGCGGAACCTGACTCCAGCGGGGATTTCCTGCGCTGCTTCGGCCGCCAGATGAAGCTGCTGCGGGAGGCGGCCGGGCTGACGCAGGCGCAGTTGGGCGAGCGGGTCGGTTACGGCGAGGCACAGATCGCGGCGGTGGAGCAGGGGCGGCGCATCCCGAAGCCGGAACTGATCGACGCGGTGGACCGGGCGGTGGGGGCGCGGGGTGTGCTGGCGGCGATGAAGGAGGAGGTGGCGAAGGCTCGGTATCCGTCGTTCTTCCGGCGGTTCGTGAGCCTTGAGGCGGAGGCCGCAGAGCTGCATGCCTACGACACGCACCTGGTGAACGGCCTGTTGCAGTCCGACGAGTACATGCGTGCCGTGTTCAGCATGTGGCGGCCGTTGTTGGACCCGGAGACCATCGAACAGCGCGTAGCCGCACGGGTGGAACGGCGGAAGCTGTTCTCCCGGCGCCCAGCGCCGCTGCTGAGCTTCGTCATTGAGGAACCGGTGCTTCGGCGACCTGTTGGAGGGGGCGAGGTATTTCGTGGCCAGCTTGAGCAGTTGCTCCTCTACGGGCACGAACGCAACGTGGAGATCCAGGTGATGCCGTCCGACCGCGACGAGCATGCGGGCCTGGGCGGCCCATTTACGTTGATCCGTCTCCAAGACCAGCGCAGGATGGGGTACATGGAGGTGCAGGAGGCGAGCGTCCTGTACACCGCACCCACGAAGGTCAGTCCCCTGGAAGCGACATACGGCGTTCTCCGAGCGCAGGCGCTCACTCCCCGGGATTCGTTGGCCTTCATCGAGAAGCTGTTGGGAGAGCTATGAAGGCACGCAGTCCCGAGCCCGCCGACGGCCTGAGCTGGTACAAGAGCAGCTACAGCTCAGGTAGCGGCGGTCAGTGTGTGGAGGTTGCCGACGCCGGCACGGCGATGCTGGTCCGCGACTCCAAGCGGCTGGGAGACGCGGTCGTCCGTGTCGGTGCTGAGTCGTGGACGGCTTTCGTGCGGATGGCCGCGCGCGGCTGATGTGTGGTGAGGGAGGGGCGGCCGGTTGTCCGGCCGCCCCTCCCTCATGTCATTCGCTCTTCTTCCGCCCCCGGGTCTTCTTCTCGGGGCGCCAGTTGGTCAGGTCGGCGTCGGACAGGCCCCGGTCAGTGCGGCCGGAGTCGAGGGCGGCCTGGAACTCCTCGGCAGGGTTGCCCTCCCACTCCTCGTCGTACTCGTCGTACCACTGGTGTACCCAGGGCATGACCTCGCGCAGTCCGGCGAGCAGCGGGACGAACCGGGGGTCGTCCTTGGCCCAACCGCCGCTCTCGACGCGGTTGGTGAGGAGTCCGACGATGGCTTCGGCCTGCTCGCGGTGGTTCCAGCCGGCCCAGCCGAGGAGGAGGGAGGGGTCGGAGTCGAGGGAGGCCCCGGGGTAGGAGATGAAGCGCTCCTTGGGGACGTCGAGCTTGTCGCGGTTCGACCAGTAGGAGTGCTTGAGGAAGTCGGCGCTGGCGTACTTGGGCGGCACCTTGATGTCGAGTCGCTGCCCGGTCCGGTCTTCCTCGCGCTGCTGCTCCCAGACCTTCTCCCATTGGGCCCGCTTGCGCAGACCGGAGTCCTTGTAGCGGAGGGCGGCGAGGTACGGCACGTGCTCGGGCTCGATGACGGCGGTCAGTACGGTGGCGAGGGAGGCGTCGCGCTTGCCGAGGTGGTCGGCGGCGTACAGCTCGGCCACGGCCTGCACGTCCGCGTCGTGGCGGAGGGCGTCGGCGAGCTGGTTGACGGTGAGCGGACGCGGCACGGTGAACCCGTCCCGCTCCTCGAACCACAGCTCCTCGCGCTCGGCGGCGTCGAGCAGCCAGTTCCGCAGAGCGGCGGCCTCGCGCTTCTCCCAGGGCTCGACGGACCAACGGCGCTTGTACTCAGGGCGCTCGATGAGGCGGATGTCCTTCTTGGCCTCGATGAGGTCGATCCGGGCCTGGACGACCTTCCGGTAGGCCTCGGGCCAGTGGGCGGGGATCTCCGTAACGGGTGTGGAGCTGTGCCGCTCGAACCAGGCAGTCTCGCCTTCCCCGGCGGTCACCTTCCGCGCGAGCACGATCTCAAACGCCCTCTGGCCGAGGGCGACTTCGGGTACTTCGGTGATGGTCGTCCGGGTAACCTCTTCGGCTGTGAGCAACCCGTACGCGCCGTAGACGGTCCAGTCCAACTCCTCTTGGAGCCCGATCATGCGGGAGCGGATCTTCTCCTGTGCGCGGCGGGCTTCGTCGAGGGCTTCGCGGTTGGGGACGGCGGCGCGGGTGAGCGCGGAGGGCGCGTGCAGGGCCGACTCCTGGGCGAGCGTGTCGAGTTCGCGCCCGAGGGAGACGGGGAACTGCTTCGGAAGGGGAAGCTCTGCGAGCCTGGTCCCACTGAAGGCATAACGGTTCTCCCACGCCTCATCCTGGACACCGCGACCGATGCCGCTCCCGCCCTTGACATGGCTGACCTGCTTCATCCAGAAGCAAACAGACGAGGAATTCAACAGCCCCAACAGTTCCAGGTGCTGTTTCTCGGTGGCCTCCTTCGGCAACTTGATAACTGGCGCCGTCTGCTTGAATACCTTACCGCCTCGGTCAATCGCGAAGTGGTTGTGCGTGGCAACTTCGCCGTAGGTAATGGACAAGGGGATTCGGTAGCGCTTCGCGAAGAACATACTGTGGTCGAACCATCGCAGTCCGCGCTCTCCAGGGGTCTGACCGAAGTCCAATCGCTCGCGGAGGACTGTGCGATTGGGCCAGAGAAAGCTATTCTCGCGTGGGATCAGGTCTCGTGCATCCCCGCGCACGCTGGCAGGTGCAATTGTCGTGTAGGGAAAGAAGGTGGCCGTCGCCGGGTGAATGCCGTACTCACGGACATCCTCGCCTAGGACTACGGGGACCGTGCCGGCTGACAGTCGTTGTGTGACAGCAGTGGACGGCGGCATGTAATAGGCCTCGTCGAGACCTGTGTGCGTCGTTCGCCCCACTTCCTCGATTGTGTCCTTCAGGCGATCCGTAGACTCCTCAAGTCTGGCTAGCACGATGGGAGCACCGCCACCAGACAGTGACCATGGGAATGCTCGAAGGCGGCTCTGGTTCGAGTCTTCGACGGATACCCATTCCGACTCACTCCCTGCAACACCCGCTTGCGCCACAATCGCCCGCCAAACAAGCCCCTTCTCCGGATCCTCCGGCTGACCGGGCTCCCCTCGAACCCCCAAAACGGCCCGCACCGCCTCACTCTGCCGCGGCACCTGATTCCGCCCCGCCAGAATCACCGTCGGCGTCCCGTGCCCCGGAATATAAGCCCCGGACGTATCGATCACGTGCGTCAACTGGACCCTCGGGAAGAACTCCTCGATCAGCTTCTTCCCGAACTCCCGCTTCATGAAGGAATTCGCGGTGATCTGCCCGGTGAACCCGCCGTCCCGATGGTCACCGCCCGCCCGCACCGCCAGTTCGAAGATGCGCTGGGCGAACGGCACCGACAGCGCGTACTGGCGGTAGCAGGCGTCGTACGCGGCCTTGTAGTTCTTGTTCTCGTTCGCGTCCTTGACCGTGATGTACGGCGGATTCCCCACCACCACGTGGTACGACCCCCGCCCGAGCAGGTCCACCTCCCGGGCGTACAGGTCCACGTCCTCCGTGCGGTAGTAGAAGGGCTCGTTCTCCGCGAACAGCGTGTCCAGCGCCTCCGTCACCGTCTCCGCGCCCCGCCCGTGCAGCAGCGAGTCCGCCACCGCCACCCGGATCGGCAGCTCGGGCGCCGCGCTCAACTCCCGCACCCCGCACGCCTCCAGCGCGGCCACCAGGAGCCGGAAGCGGGCGATGGCCACCGCGAACGGGTTCTTGTCGGCGCCGTGGACGGACTCCAGGGCGCGCCGGACCAGTACCCACTGCTCGGTGCCGGGCTCGGCGTCCCGCCACTTGGCCAGCAGGCGCCGGAAGAGGCCCAGCAGGAAGTGCCCGGAGCCGCACGCCGGGTCGATGGAGCGCAGCCCCCGCACGACCTCCGTGCCGTCCGGGCCGTCGGCCCACAGCTCGCCGCCCCAGCCGTCGGGCCGGTGCTTCCAGGCCGGCGTGAGGCCGAACTCCTCCACGGCCGGTTCCAGCGTCAGGTCGAGGATGAACTCCTCGACGAACACCGGGGTCTGGAGCAGCGCGTAGGTCTTCCGGGCGTGCTCGGACAGGTCCTGGTAGAGGTCGCCCAGGAACCGGGTGTCCAGCGCGGGGTCGGTGAAGTCGTGGACGATCTCGCCGTCGGCGCCGCGCTGCCGCCAGAACGCCAGCAGGGCGGACGCGGCCTCGTAGGAGGGCTCCACCTCGTACAGCGGATTGTGCGCGCGGTCGAACAGCCCGGCGGCGGTCGGGTGCGCGGCGGCGAGCGCGTCGAAGGCCTCGAACAGCCAGTCGCGGTCGTTCTTCTGCGGGTGGCGGCGGAAGAAGTCGTCGTGCCGGTCCTGCGCCTCCGCCAGCCGCTCGCCGGGGCCCGCCAGCCACGGGTCGGGGATCAGGCCGTTGTCCTCGGCGAACCGGACGAACACGCACGCCAGCACCCACGCGGCGGCGATCTGCACGACCCGCTCGTCCCGCCACGTCTCGTACATCGCGGCCGTACGCTCCGCGGCGAGGGCGCGGTCGTACTCGGCGCGCAGCGCGGCCCGGAACTCCGGCTCGCTGTCGGTCCGCTCCCGCAGGTCGTCCTCCAGCAGGCGGGCCTGCGCCTGGAGGTCCTTCAGCAGCCGCACCCGGTCCAGTGCGGCCCCCGGCCCCCGCGTCCCCTCCGCCGTCACCGCCACAGCCGTACCTCTCATCCTGCTCGCCGGCCCCGCGACCACCGCGGACGCGCACCGATTCACCTGCGAACCCCCCGGGCCCACCGCCCCATCCTGCCAGGCGGGACCGCGCCGCCTCACCGATCGCTTCCGCCGCATCCGCTCACGATGCGTTCACCAGCGGTCACGCCGGTTGGACGATCACCGGCGTCACCCGTCCCGGCGGTGCGGTGCCCTGGCCGGACAGGCGTGGGTCCTGCGACGAGCACCGGCGACTTCCGGGCTGCGGTGGAGTTGTCCGGTTCGCTCCCGGACGGCCGGGGAATGGCCCTAGCGTGTGGGTGGGGTCCGGACGGATGACAGGGGTGGGGGAGCGCGATGGAGCCGATTTCGATGGTCCTGCTGGCGGCGCTGGCCGGCGGCGCCGGGGGCGAGGCGGGCAAGCAGGCGTGGTCCGGGCTGAGAGAGCTGGTGCGCCGCCCGTTCCACCGTGCCGACGACGCGCCCGCGGCCTCATCCGGAGAAGCGGAACTGGCGGCGCTGGAAGAGGCACCCGGACCGGAGCCGGCGAACGCGCTCAGCACCGCCCTGGCGGTCCGGGCGGCCCTGGACGCGCAGTTCCGCACCGCCCTCCAGCAGTGGCACGAGCAGGGCAAGCTGGTCCGGATCGGCGACAGCGAGGAGAACAACATCATCAGCGGCGGCACCTTCCACGCCCCGGTGCTGCAGGCCCGGCACATCTCCGGGACCTCCTTCACCACCGCACCGCCCCCGCCGCCGCCGTCCACCCCGCCCGGTACGGCGGCCCCGCAGGACTGACCGTCACGCTCCCGGACGCCGGCGGAACCGCCCGAAAGGCCGCCGCCGGCTGCCGGTCCCGGCCGGGGCATGTGGTGGGGTGCCGGGTGGTGGCGGCAGGGCCCGCGCGCCGTGCGCCGGGGCCAGCCGGGCCGCCTCCTCCGTCCGGCCGAGGGCCGTGTACGCCGTGACCAGGTTGTCGACGACCTCGGCCCGGAGGCCGTCGTCCCCCACCTCCTCGGCCAGGCCGACGGCCTCGCACAGAACCTCGACGGCCCGGTCCCGGTAGCCGAGGCTCCACGTCGCGCAACCGTAGACGTTCAGTGTCGAGGCCAGCCGCACCAGGTTCTCGTGCTTGCGGAAGTGCTCGCTCGCCCGGTTGAGATGGACCAGGGCCATCGCCGGGTCGCCCAGAGCGAACAGGGCCGAGCCCTGGCACAGCAGCGCCTCCGCCTCGGAGATCTCGTCCCTCAGCGGCATCCAGAAGCATCTCGCGGCCTCCTCGCTGAACTTCGCGGCCTCCTCGAACCGCCCCAGCCGCAGCAGAACGTCACCGAGGTCCTTCAGGGCGTGCGCCCTGCTGGTCATCGCCCCGCCGCCCTCCTCCTCCAGCCGGTCCACGGCGCTGCGGAGGATCTCGACGGCTTCCGTGTAACGGCCCTGGCGGGCGAGTGCCGTGCCGAGGTGGCTGAGCGCGGCGTTCTCGCGGAACCTCTCACGCACCTTCCGGAAGCACTTCACCGCGCGGCGCGCCGCGTCGGCCGCCTCCTCCAGGCGGCCCTCCTCCTGGAGGGCGAGGCCGAGGAGGTCCCAGGCCATGCCCGTCAGCTCCACCTCGCCGAGGCCCTTCCCGGCCACCACCGCCCTCTCCAGAAGAGCGGTCCACTGGGGAAGGACACGGCGCAGCCGCAGGTAGCCGCCCAGTACGACGGGCAGCGTGACCGAGAGCCCGTAGTGTCCGTCCGCCTGGGCCCGGGCAGTCGCGGCCAGCAGGTTGGCGTACTCGTCGTCCAGCCACTTGATGCCGGCGCTCTCGTTGCCCAGGAAGCGGGTCAGCGGGTCGTCGTTGCTCATCGCGACGAGGTCGTTGAGGTTGAGTGCGGCGGCAGCGGCCGTCTCCACGTAGTAGGCGTTCAGCCGTTGCTCCGCCGCGGCGAGTTCCCCGGCCGCGTCGGCCGCCGCCCGCTCCTCGGCGAACAGGCGGACCAGGTCGTGGAAGCCCCAGCGGCCCCACCGCGGAGCCTCGATCAGGTGCGCCCGGGCCAGCGACTCGAGCAGCCGGTCGGCCACCGCGTCCGCCAGTCGGCCGGCTGCCTCGGTGGAGATGTCCGGGCCCGGATTGAGCGCCAACAACCGGAACAGCCGCGCCTGTTCGGGGGGCAGCCGCTGGTAGGAGAGGTCGAAGGCGGCCCGGACGGTGCGCTCGTCCCGCGACAGGGCGTCGAGGCGGCGATGCGCCTCGGCCAGTTCGGCGGCGAACTCGGACAGCGGCTTGACGGGGAGGTCGGCCAGCAGGGCCGCCGAGATCCTCAGCGCGAGCGGCAGGTGGCCGCACAGGTCGGCCGTCCGCTCGGCGGAGGCGCGGTCGCCGTCCACCCTCCCGTCGTCCCGGCCGAGCACCCGCCGCACGAGCTCGACCGCCGCGTCCGTGTCGAGGGGACGCAGCACCATCCTGGCCTCGCCGAGCACCAGTTTGTGGCGCGAGGTCACCAGCGCGGCGTGGTAGTCGTCGGCGGGCAGCAGCGGTTCGGCCTGCTCCTCGCCCGACGTGTCGTCCACCACGACGAGCAGACGCCGTTCCTGCTCGGCGTAGGCCGCCAGCACCGAGCGGTAGAGCCTGGTCAGCTCCTGCTCGTCGTTCGGGATGTGCTCGGGCGGTATCGCCAGCGCGCGCAGCACCTGGGCGAGGGCCTGCTGCGGCGAGAGCCGGTTGCGCTCGTCGTAACTGTGCAGCTCGACGAAGAGCACTCCACCGGGGAACCGGCCCTCGTCCTTCCAGGCCCGCCAGGCGGCCTCCACGGCCAGCGCGGTCTTGCCGACTCCGGGCATCCCGACGACCGTCACCACCGGGGACCGCTCCAGGTCCCCGACGATCGTGGCGAGTTCGTCGCCCCGGCCGGAGAACACCCGGCCGCGCCTGGGCAGCCCGCTCAACGCGGGGGTGATCTCCCGCGGGAGGGTGATCTCCACCCGCTGCCCCATCACGACCGCGCCGAAGAATATTCCGCCGCTGATGTGGTTCCCCACTCGGATCCCCCCTGCCCCGCAGCCACGCTAGGGCAGCGTGAGGGCAGCGCGCGACCGTTTCGGCGAGTGCCGCGGGCGGTCAGCACAGCGGCAGGACATGGCAGCGCGATGAGCGCGCGAGGCCGGTCCGCCGAGTCTCGCTGAAACCTCCCCGAACCGGTCGGCAGAGACATACGCTCACCTGGGGATTCCGCCGGCCTGGCTGAGACGTGGCCGTGCACGGCGGAACGAAGGGGAACTTCGGGCCGGGGGACAGCGCGTCCGCGCGAGGCCGGGGAGCGGGCAGACGCCGCCCGTCGGCACGCCGGACGCGCCGTGCGGCCCGGGACCGGGAGGGGCATGAACCGCTGGGTCGGCATCGTGTCGCTGCGGGACACCGCGGCGCCGACACCCGTACACCGGATCGCGCTGGCCATCGACGCCGCGCGGAAACGCACGTCGTACAGCCTCGGCGGCCGGCAGGTGCCGTACGAGCGGATGCGAGCCGCGCTGCGGCGGGTCGGCCAGCGCTACGCGGCCGACTCGCAGTGGGACAGGTGGTCGTACTGCATGGACCTGGCCGGCGACTTCTTCGACGGCGGCGGGTACGTCGGCGAGCTGCCCCGCTGGCTGACCGGCGAACTGCGGGCCGTACTCGACGCCGACGCCGCACCGGCCGGCAGACGCGCCCGGCAGCACAAGCCAGAGGCCACGCGGGCCGAGAGCCGCAGATCCGGGTCGTCACGGCCGCCCAAGAAGGCCAAGCCCGCCGCACCCGCCCGCACGGCGCCCGCCCGCCCCGACCGCACGGGGCGCCGGCCGGCGCCGGAGCCGCCGCCGCGGCCGTACGTCCGCGTCCAGCGGCAGCGCGCCGTGCGGGACGTCGTCCCCGCGCCGCTGACGCAGCCGCCCGCAGCTCTGGTGGGCACGTTCGGAGACGTGGTGCGTGCCGCGATCAGGGACGCCGTAGGGGAATGGGACGCCGGGCCGGAGACGGTGGCCTGGCTCGGGCTGGCGGCATCGCACCGCAGCCACCTCTACGAGAGCGGGCTGGCCGGGACCACCGTGACACAGCACGTCCTGGCCATGCTGGACAAGCTCGGCCGGAGCACCCTCGACGTGATCCTCGTCGACGCCTACGTCGCGGATCACGAACCGGAGAAGGTCGGTGTCCAGTCGAGTGAGCACCACCGGCGCTCGGCGGCCGCCCGGAGGGCCCTCGGCACCTGGGCGGCCGGGCGCGGCCTCGTCCGCATGGGGGCCGGTGAGGCCCAGCAGCCGGCACCCTCCGTCGCGGAAGGCGTCGCCAAGCAGATTCTCGGCGTGCTCAGCCTCACCGGCGCACACGACACCGCCCGGCGGCTGGTCGATACCGTCTGCGCCGGTATCGACCGCGCTCCGGACGACGTCGGCGGCGCGGACCCCACCACCGCCGCACAGACCCTCTTCGACCGGGACGGGCTCACCTACGACTACGCCGAGCAGGGACCCGACCACAACAAGACGTTCGTCGCCACCGCCCGGCTCCGCGACGGCCGCACCGCACCCGGCAGCGGGCCGTCGAAGAAGGCCGCGCGGGCCGCGGCCGCCCGTGCCCTCCTGCGCGGCCACGCGCAGGCGGCGGCGCCCCGCGGCGGGCAGGCCGCCACCCCACGGATCGCGGCGCCGCCGCAGCCCTACCGCAACGCCCCGCTGAGGTACCGGGACGCCTTCGCCGACCTGACGGCCATGTTCGAACTCGACGGCCGGCGCGCCGCGGGACTGCTCGCCCAGGCCCTCACCCACGCGTCGTACGTCTACGAGAACCAGGAGGAGGCCGCCGCCCACCGGCAGCGCGACAACCACCTGCTCGCCCACCACGGCTCCGTGGTCCTCAACCACCTGGCCCGGCACACCAGGACACGCCAGGTCCTGGCCCGGGGACTCGTGCCCGACGAGGACGAGGCCCGCATCCACACCCCCGCCAACGAGGACACCACCCGGCTCGGCACCGCCCTCGTTCTGAGCGAGGCCGTACTCACCGGCCGTGGGGAGACCGGGCAACGACCCGGCACCGTCGCCGACGCCGCCCAGGCCGTCGTCGCCACCGCCTGGCGGATCCACGGACCACGAATGCTGCACCGCAGACCCGTCCTCCTCGACGACTGGCTCGCCGGGCTCCAGCACCAGCACGACCCGGTCACGGCCCTCAACCAGCTCATGGTCGCCTTCGGGATGACGTACGCCTTCGAACACGAACTCACCGGCCCGGACCACCTGCAGACCTTCACCTCCACCCTCGTACTGCACGACGCACGGGGCCGCGTCCACCGGTGGACCGCCCAGCCGGACAGACCCTGCTCCAAGTCGGACGCGGACAAGGTGACCGCCCGCGACGTCCTCGACATCCTCTCCGCGCCCGCCGAGGACCTCGTCGACGCGCTTCTCCCGGCCGAACGGGACCTGCTGCGCTACCTGCTGCGCGCCCAGTTCGACGGACTCGGGCCGACGAACGCCCGCCAGCGCGCCCGGATGGCCGGCGGCGGCCTGCTCGGCACCGACCTGCTCGCCACCGGAGACCTCGACGCCTTCCGCGCCTGGGCCGCACGCGTCGGCTCTCTGCTCGGCCCCGCGGACACCGCCGTACCCGACACGCTGCGCGAGCTGTACCGGCAGATCGTCCACGACACGCGCTCCGGTCCCAGCTCCCTCCTGCGCCGCATGGCAGCCGACCAGGGAACCGACCACACGGCGACGGTCCGTCGCAACGCGGCCGAGACGGTACGACGTGCCGCCCGCACCCGCCCGTGGGGTGCCTCCGTCCGGGACGTCGTTCAGGACTGGTGGCGTGACCAGGCGCCACGGACCGGGGTCACGGTCCGGGACGACATGCGTCAGGAGAGCTTCCTGCCCCTCGCGGCCCAACTCGCCGCGCTGCGCGAAACACTGGGCTGGTGCGGTGAGGCGGCCGAGGCGGCGAACACTCCGATCGACGTCGAACTGACCATCCAGGACGGCACCCTGCACACCTGGATCGGCCTGCACGGCGTGGACGCCAGGACGACCTGCGACGACTTCGCCCGCCTCCTGTCCCGCACCCTGCCCTGCACCGACTGCCTCGTCGACGACGACCACGTGCTGCTGAGGCTGCACGGCAGGCCCGACACGGAGTCCCTGCCACCGCTCGCGGAAGCCGGCGTGGACGCCTACCTGAGCGGGGGCGAAACCCGCCGGCCACCCGTCACGGCGCTTCGGGAAGAACCAGAGGAAGAGGCCACGTGACCGGCCTCCGCAACGGTGTTCCCTTGTCGATGACGGTGTGGCACAGCGGGCCTGGCAGATCGTTGCGGCCCGTGGTAGCAGCGGGCGACCATCGCTTCGCGGATCTCCTCCAGGTCCTGCTCGACCGCGCGGGGCCGGATCTCGTCTGCGCGCCGGTCGGCGGCGTACGGGTCCTTGGTGGCCACCTCCGCCGACCGCGCCGTGAACTCGCGGCAGGATTCGAACCCGCCCACACGGCTCCGGAGGTCACTTGGTAGTCGGGCAACACGGCAGCTCACGGCCCTGCATCTGGCAGATCAGGCGGGACAAGTCGGGGCTGATCCAGGATGCGGGCGGGAAAGGAGCCGCGCGAGACCAGCGGCAACTGACCGTTCGGTCCGGAGATCTTGAGCTGCCTGCCCTGGTGAGCCGCGAAAGCCGGTTCCGTGTTCTTCGCGCCGCAGACCACCAGAACCGGCGGCAGCGGGTCCCGGTGTGCGGGCCTGCGGCGGAGTGTGGACTCACGCCTCGGGGTCTTCCGCCCGTCCGGTTTCGGCTGTCTCGCCACCCGCTCCCCCTCGCCCGGCAATCGCCAGCACCAAACTGTCGTCGATCGCCGGCACCGCGCCGTAACTTCCGCTCAGATAGCGCCGCCCCCGGTTCTCCTCCGAGCGTGGCCGGAAATCGGACAACGGGTAGAGCGAGGTCTCCCCGAACTCGTTCTTCGACGCGAACCAGATCTGGTCACGCTTGAGGATGTCCTCACCCGCCTTCCGGCCGAGCAGGCTCGCATCATGGCTGGTGAAGAGAAGCTGAGCCCCGTGCGGATTGCGTTCCGGGTCCTGGAAGAGACCGACGATGAAGGCGCTCAGCCGGGGGTGCAGACTGCTGTCGAGCTCGTCGACGACGAAGGTACCGCCGCTGCGCGTCACGCGTTCCAGGGCGAGAGCGTATTCCACGATCACTCTTGTGCCGAGGGACTCGGCGGAGAGAGGCAGCTCGAATGACCCGCTCCTGCCCGTGTGCTGTAGCCAGAGCTCGTGATGCCTTACGGAACGAGGTCCGGGCGGTGCGTCGTAGATCGGCTCGCCTGTCTTGATGTCCAGGGAGAGTTGCCAGGATCCCGCATCCGCCAGGACACCCTTGTCCACCACTTCGATCCGGAAGTCCTCGATGCCGAGGTCGGCAGCGCGTAGCAGATCCCGAAGATGCGGAACCTGTCTGCCGATGTTCAACCGCTGGGCCAGATGCCCGGCGAGCCAGTGCGGGTCACGAAAGGCCGTACCAGTCGCGGGGCCGCCAAATACCAAGTCGCGGCGGAACCATTGATACACGGGTTCGACTGCTGTGAGGGCTGCTTTGGCGCGCGCAGCCATGGAAATGAAGAGCGCGTTCGGCGCCGTCACCTCCGCCACCGTGTGCAGTGCCTTGGCGTCGCGTTGCGAGCTGCCGACGCGGAACGCCTCGCCGTCCCGTTCGAACACCACCCGTTTGCGGCAGCGCGTCCACCACGTTCGACTTGCCTGCCGCGTTGGACCCGAAGATGCCCGCCACCGGCACCGCCTGCCACGACGTCCCCGGAGGCCGGTCGCCGTCATACACCGGATGGAGCTGCCACTCCAGCTCGTCCCTGATCGACCTGTGGTTTGACACCCGGAAGTTGAGAAGCATGCGCACCCCCTTCCGGAAGCTCCTGCCAGGCTAGTCTCACCCGATTCTGTGCAAGTGAATCGCCAAGCCGAATCGGGCAATCAGGAGGGTGAACCGGCCGGCTGAAGGCTCTTCAGGAAGAGTCCGTCCAGCACCTCCCACTCGCTGGCCCGGTCCACCACCTCCACCGTGCGGCCGTCCAGCGTGGGCGTGGCCCGCGCGTCCTCGGCCGGCAGCAGCAGCCACAGGCCGTGCGGGGTGTCCGCGGGCCGCCGCGCCGACTGCTGCAGAGCCGCCAGCAGCTCCCTGCCGCCCGCCTCCCAGTACCGGGCGATCAGCCCGGCCTCGTGGACCAGCAGGACGGTGCGCGGACCGGACCGCTCCGCGAGGTCCAGCACCCGCTGGCGGACCCGCTCGGCCGCCAGCCGCGTGTACGAGGCGAGCGCCGCGCCCAGCGTGCCGGTCGCCGCGTACTTGGCGTCCGCCTTCAGCAGCGCCTGCCAGCGCACCGACTGTTCCTCGGCCAGCTCCTTCAACGCGTCCAGGAACAGCCCGCCCAGCGACACGGCGGTGACCTCGTACCGCTCCGCCAGGGCCGGCGCGACCCCCGGCAGCTCCGCCCCCCTCAACGTGAGCGCCAGGAACCCACCCCGCCGCCGCGCGTCCGCCAGCCGGGCGGACAGCACCTCGCGCGGGTCCCGGCCCTCCGCGATGCTGCCCTGCGCGGCGGCGTACAGCGAGCCGGTGCTGGTCAGCACCGAGGAAGACAACGCCGGCCGGCTGGCCGTGCCGTCCTTCGGCCGCTGCGGGACGAAACGCCGCCGCTCCTGATCGTGGACCAGCGGGAACCCGGCCTCGGTCAGCGCCTCGCCCAGCTCGACGTACGTCGCCTCGTCCAGCACGGCCAGGCCCGGGAACCGGGCCCGGACCCGGGACAGCAGGTCCGCGGTGGTGATCCCGGTCTCCGGGCGGACCCCCGCCGGCGCCTGCGAGATGCGCAGGGCACGCGCCAGCGACAGACCGAGCGGGAACAGCTCCAGCCGCGGGGACACCGCGACGTCCTGCGCCATCGAGGCGGCCAGCTCCACCAGCCGGGTGTCGGCGAGCGGGGGCATGCCGTCCGGGGCGGGCACCGCGCGCAGCTCCCGCAATACGGTCGTCCGGCCGGGCAACGGGTCACGCCCGGCCAGTTCGGCCGCCCGCAGGCCCAACTCGGCCGCGTAGTCGGCGAGTTCCGCAGGCGTCGGCTCGTCGGCGCCCGGCTGGTCCTCCAGCGCGACGACGACCCGGCCGACTCGGCGCTGCACGGCGAGGCGGGCCGGCGGCTCTCCTTCGGTGCCGGGCTGTGCTTCGTCGGGGCGTTTGCGGATCTCCGTCTCGACGGCCGCCCGCACCACCGCCAGCGCCTTGGCCTGGGCCTCGGCCGGATCCTCGGTTCCGGCGCCGTGCCGGGCCCGCAGCTCCGACGCCAGTTCCCCGGCCGTCGAGACCCGGTCCCGGTCGGTCAGGATCGCCACCAGTTCGTCGCGGACCTTGCCCAGCCACGGCAGCCCCGCCCACTGCTCCACCGCGACCTGCACGTTCTGCGACACGGTCGGCTGGCTGATGCCCAGCGCCTGCGCTATCGCACTCTGCGCCGGCCACGGCTCCAGCGCCTCACCGGCCTCCAGCGCGCCCGGCAGTTGCAGCGTCGCACGGACGACGTCGGAGCGGGGCCGCGTACGGCGCTTGCCCTCCGGCGGCGTCAGACGCGCCGCCAGGGTGTCGACGGACTCCAGCACCTCCTCCGGCGCGTCCGGGGCGAGCGTCAGCGGCCTCTGCACGGTCGCGCGCCGGCGCAGCGCCTGCGTCCACTGCCGGTGGCGGCGGTTCAGCTCCTTGCGGATCGCGTTGCCGGCGCCGCGCGCCCGCGCGATGTGGTGCGGCGGAATGTTGAGCAACTGCTCGACCGTGTGGGCCTTGAGGCTCTCGGCCACCGCCACGGCCCGCGGGGAAAGGCCCGCGGCGGCGAGCGGAGTCCGAAGACCCGCGGCCTCGGCGGCCTGCTCCCGCGCGTCCTCCAGATCCTCCGCGCTCATGCCGACCGTCGCGGGAGTGGTGGCCGGACGCGCAGCGTCCGCGGTGCGGAAGACCTGCCGCCACGCCTCCTGCAACTGCCCCAGGCTGTCGTAGCGCTGCTCCACGTCCCGGTGCAGGGCCCGTTCGAAGAAGCCCTTCAGGCCCTCGCTGAGGGCGGAGGGGAACAGCTCGGCCGACACGTGCAGCTCAGCGTCGGGCACCATACGCGGATCGCCCTGGCCGTCGCCCCACACCGGCCGCTCCCCGGACGCCATCTCGTGCAGGGTGACGGCGGCGGCGTACCACTCGGCGTGGTCGTCGTACCGCGAACGGCCGGCGCTGCCGAGGAACGGATCCAGATACGCCCGCGTGCCCGCGTGCAGGTCCTGGTCCGGGGCGTCGGCCAGGGAGAAGTCGAACAGCATGAGCTGCCAGGAGCCGTCGCTGCGCTTGAACAGGCCCAGGTTGTCGGGCTTGACGTCCCGGTGCCGCACCCCGCGCGCCGCCAGCGTGTCCAGCGCGTCGAACAGGTCGTTGCCGAAACGCTCCAACTGGTCGTAGCCCAGCGGGCCCTGGTCGCGCAGCCGCGAGCCGAGACTGACCGGCTCACGGTCGTCGGCCGCGCGGAATCCGCCCGCGTACTCGATCTCCAGGATCGTGTGGCCCGCGAATTCGCGCGGTTCGGCGAGCAGTTTCACGATGCGCCCGCCGCCCACCTCCTTCAGCGCCTTCGCCTCCGCCAGGAGCCGGGCGTCCTTCTCCTGGTCCAGAGCGACCTTGAAGACACGGAGGGAGTCGTCGCCACCGCCGTCGGCGGTGCGGCGGACCAGCAGCGCGCGGGCCGTCGCACCGGTGCCGAGCACACGGACCACCGTCCAGGCGCCGTCCAGGGGCTGCCCCGGCTGCACCGTGAGGGGATCGGCCTCCGGCCGGCCGGACGGCTGCGGGGCCGCCGCGTCCGTCTCCGCGGCGGCCAGCAGGTCCAGGAACTCGTCGACGGATGCCGGACGGTCCCGCACATCGGCTGCCGTGGCCCGGAACACCAGGGCGTCCAGGGCGGCCGACACGGAGTCCGAGACGGCATAGGGGTGCAGCCCCTTGTCGCCCTGCAGCCGCTCCAGGAGGGAACTGCGGCGATCGGCGGGCGGGCGGCCGGTGAGCAGCAGGTAGGTGAGCGCGCCCAGGCCGAACACGTCCAGGTCGACGGGATCGGCGAACTCCTGGTCGGTCTCCGGCGCCAGGTACACCTGCGCCGTGTCCGCGATCAGGCCCGTGTCCAGGGGCGTGTCACCCAGCGAATGGAGGGTGGTCTCGAAGTCACGGGCCGCGGTCTGCCAGTCGGCGATGCGCAGCACCGGGTCGCTGCCGTCCTCGCGGGCCGAGACGTAGACCGACCGCGCCGACAGCGCACGGTGGTAGAGGGACCGGTTGTGCGCGTAGCGCACCGCCTCGGCGAGCTGACGGACCAGATCGAGGCGGACCAGCGGGGTGAGCAGACCGCCGTACGCGTCGAGGTAGGCGTCCAGCCGCAGGTCGGACTCCCGGTGGCGGAACAGGATGGCCGGTCCGCCCTGGTGCTCGCGGATCTGCACCGCCTGCACGATGCCGCGATGGTTGATGCCCTGGAGCACCTGGTACTCGCGGCGGGCCGCACGGTCCAGCTTCGCCCGCTGCTCGTCCGACGCGGCGGCGCCGGCCAGGTATATACGGACACGGCCGCTCTCCTGCACCAGCCCGTCGTCCCGCACGGCCAGCCGGTCCTCCCAGCCGGGACCCGCGTCCAGGGCCCGGGGGGCGAGCTTCCAGTCGTCGCCGAAACGCAGGTGGGCCGTCGAGTGGCTGATGCCCATCCGCTGCATGAGCTGTTCCAGACGCTGGCTGATCACCGGTGTGATCCGCCAGCTCTCCCGCTCCGGCGGACGGCCCAGCAGGTCGTCCCAGACCTTCGGCAGACCGCTCGCCCCGTCGTTGCGGCCGTAGACGGAGGTGCGCTGGAACTCGTCCAGCTCACTGACCAGACCCGGGTCGTGGAGGAAGACGGCGGGCTTGATGAAGGGGACCTGCCGCGGATCCATGCCGAGCGCGCGAGCCGCCCGCTCCAGCTGACCCTTCAGCTCCTTGGCCTTCAGATCGGTCAGGTGCAGCGGATTGCGGAGGGTGCGAACCCGGTCACCGTGGAACTGCCAGGTGTCACCGTGATTGACGACGCGCCCGGGATGCCCCTTCAGCTCGAGCAGGTACAGCCCACCGGGCACGGCGATCAGCACGTCGCACTCGTTGATGCGCCCGGAAGCACCCGTGAACTGGAACGTCGCCCACGCCCGATAGGGCTCCGTCTTCGGCATCAGCGCCCGGAGGTGGTCCAGACCCTCCTGCTCCCACCGGAAGCCCGATCGCCGCGGCTGGAACCAGCGCTCCCGCGGAGCAGGCTCTGTCGGCTTGGGAACAGCGGGCACCGAGCACCTCCGGACGGAAACGGCACTGAACGACAGGGAGGGCCCCGGCCAGAGACACACGGAGCCGGCTCCACTGGGACAGACCGAGAATCCTAGTCGGCGCCTCCGACAATCCGTCCGTGCCGGTACGGGACAGACAAGGCCCCTGCCCTGCGGATCACTTCCGCCGGAGCGGGGGCTTGCCCATATCCGGCGCCCGGCTCACCCGGCTCACCCGGCTCACCCGGCTCACCCGGCTCACCCGGCTCACCCGGCTCAGACGGTGGTGCGGGTCACCGGGATCCAGAGCTGTGCGCCGGACTGCGCCGCGTCGTGCTCGGACAGGCGTTCGTGAAGATCTTCTCGGATGGCATACCCGCCCGACCGGAGCGGGCACAGGATGTCGGGTGCGGCAGGGTCGGTCCTTCCTAACGTTGGTGATCGAAAGGGAAGGAGGCCGGAGTTGCTGGATCGGCTGAACCAGGCGATGGAGCACATCGAGGATCACCTCGACCAGCACATCGAGGCGTCCGCGTTGGCCCGGATCACGGTCACGTCCGAGTACCACTTCAGGCGGCTGTTCTCGTCGTTGGCGGGGATGCCGCTGTCGGAGTACGTCAGACGCCGGCGGCTCACCGTCGCGGGGGCGGAGGTACTGGCCGGGGAACCGACCTTGCTGGAGATCGCCGTCCGCTACGGCTACAGCTCGGGGGAGGCATTCGCCCGGGCGTTCCGCGCCGTGCACGGCGTCGGTCCGGGCGAGGCCAGGCGTACCGGCGCGGCCCTGAACTCGCAGCCCCGGCTGTCCTTCCGCCTCACCGTCGAAGGGAACAGCACCATGCGATACCGCATCGTGGAGAAGGAAGCATTCCGGGTCGTCGGCAAGAGGGCCCGGGTCCCGTTGATCTACCACGGCGCCAACCCGCACATCGCCGAGCACATCCGGAGCATCCCGCCGGAGACGATGCAGCGGATCGCCGGTCTCTCGGACCAGGAACCGGAAGGCGTGGTATCGGCGACCGTGCGCCTGTCGGACGGCTTCGAGGAGGGCAGCGAACTCGACTACTACCACGCCGTGGCGACGACGGCAGCCGAGCTGCCCGAGGACCTCGACGTGCTGGACTGCCCGGCGGGCACCTGGGCCGTGTTCGAGAACACCGGGCCGTTCCCGCAGGCGCTCCAGCAGATGTGGGCCGATGTGGCCGCCCAATGGATCCCGTCCAATCCGTACGAGTACCGTCCGGGACCCGAGATCCTGCGCACTCACCCGACTCAGCACGACCCGGCGCAGTCCGACTCGCAGCTGTGGATCCCGGTGACCCGCACCACGGTCAAGCCGACGATCGGTGGATCGGAAGGAAACGGCCCGGCCGGCGCCGACAACGACCGCTGATCGGAAGGACGCGACCCGGCCGGCGCCGACAACGACCGCTGATCGGAAGGACGCGACCCGGCCGGCGCCGACAACGACCGCTGATCGGAAGGACGCGACCCGGCCGGCGCCGACAACGACCGCCCGGGACGGACGACGCCCCCGCTCCGGCTGCAGCAATGCACCGGGCGGGGGCGTCCCCCTTCGCGGGCTACTCCCCGAGTACCCCCAACTGCTCCAGCAGTCCCGCACGGTCGTAACTCCACCAGCTCTCGCTGATCCGTCCGTCCCGGAACCGGTGCCACGTCGTGCCGGTCATGGTCACCTGCTGCCCGGTGGCCGTGATCCCCAGGAATTCGCCCTTGTGGGTGCCGTGCCAGGACCAGCGCGTGCACACCCGGTCGCCCTGCGCGATCTGGTCCTCGACCGTGAAGGAGAACTCGAAGGCCCGGCGCCATCCGGCGTACTCCTCGCGCGCCGCCCGCGGCCCGGTCTCCCGCGGGTTCGCGGGATCGTGGCCGGCGTAGTCGTCCGTGAACCGCTCGAACAGCGTCTCCGCGTCGGCCCGCCCGGCCTCGGCGAAGAACCGCCGCGCCGTCGCGAGGTCGAGCTGCTCGTCCCGGACGACGTCCAGACCGGTGAACGTCGGCACGTCCTCGCAGAGGGCGACCATCTCCTGGAAGATCCGGCCGGTCTCCGGGAGCCCCGAACTCCGCATCGCCTCGTCGTACGACGGGAACTCCACGATCTCGACGAAGTGCGACGCGTCCGACCGGTCCTTGCCGATCAGCGCGTGCGTCGCGGTCCGCTCGCCCCCGGTCTTCTCGACCCACGCGTCCATCAGCCGGTTCATCTCGTCGAACCGGCTGGTCCGGCAGTCGATGAGCTGTACGAAGGTCATGGCGCCGCCTCCGGCCCCTGGGCCCGGCCCGGTCGGACAGCACCATTCTTCCCACCGGTCGCCACGGCCGCTACCGGGCGGTCGCTGCCGGGCGGCCGCTACCGGGCGGCCGTAACCGGGCGGCCGCTACCGGGCGGCCGCTACTGGGGTCCGTACTTCCGACCGGTCTTGGAGGAGATCCCGCCCAGCAGCGCCCGGGGCGTCACCTTCACCAGGCCCATCAGCGCCTTGTAACGCGGATCGGGGATCGACAGCGACTTCCCGTGCGCCAGGTCCGCCAGCGCCGCCGCGACGAGTTTGTCCGCGTCCAGCCACATCCAGTTCGGGATGTTGTCCGTGCCCATCCCGGCCCGCTGGTGGAACTCCGTGCGCACGAAGCCGGGGCACAGCGCCATCAGCCGTACGCCGCTGCCCGCCAGGTCCTTCGCAGCGCCCTGCGTGAACTGCACGACCCATGCCTTCGACGCCCCGTACGTCCCGCGCGGCACGAAGGCGGCCACCGAGGCGACGTTGACCACGCCGCCGCGCCCCCGCTCCCGCATCGCCTCCGCCGCCGCCGACGTCAGCCGCAGCACCGCCTCGCAGTGCACCTTCAGCATCCTCAGCTCGTCCGCCATCGACACGTCGAGATAGCGGCCCTTGTTACCGAAGCCGGCGTTGTTGACCAGCAGGTCGACGGGGTTCTTGCGGTCGGACAGCCGGGCGGCCACCGCCTCGATGCCGTCGTCCGTGGCGAGGTCCGCGGTCAGGACCTCCGCCTCGATGCCGTGCCGGTCGTGCAGTTCGGTCGCCTGCTCGCGCAGCCGCTCGGTGTCGCGCGCCACGAGCACCAGGTCGTGCCCGTCGGCCGCCAGCCGACGTGCGAACGCGGCGCCGATGCCCGCGGTCGCTCCAGTGATCAGAGCCGTTGTCATGGCCCAAGCGTAGTTACCCGGACCGCGCGAGTCCGCTGTCTGCACAGGTCCCGGCGGTGGTGAAGCACCCGCGAAGAAGGCGACAACTGACGGGCCATCAGTTCGTGTGTCGCGCGGTGTACTTCCGTGCCGCCTCCGCCGACTCCGGGTGCAGCGCGTCCACGGCCGCCAACAGCCTTGGCAGCAAAGCCCGTTCCGTCGTCATCGCGCGGAACTGCAGGGCCACCGTCACGTCGTGTCCGGGCCGGTGCACGATCTCGACCGGGTCGCCGGCGCGGATCTCGCCGGGTTGTATCACCCGCAGATACGCACCCGGCGCACCCTTGAGTGTGAACCGCTTCACCCACCCCTTCTCACCCATATGGCCCTGAAAGGTGCGGCACGGTATCCGCCCGCAGGTCACCTCCAGCACCACCTCCGGTCCGATCTGCCAGCGCTCGCCGATCAGCGCGCCGGACACGTCCAGGCCCAGGGTGGTGAGGTTCTCGCCGAACGCGCCGTTCGCCGGCGGCCGCGCCAGCTCGCGCTCCCAGCCGTCGAGGTCCTCGCGCGCCACCGCGTACACCGCCTGGTGGTCACCGCCGTGGTGGCGCGTGTCGCACACCGCGTCCCCGGCGATCCCGCTCGCCCCCACGCCCTTCGGTCCCGGCGCGGCCACCCGCACCGGCCCGTCCGCGGGCCGCTTGTCGATGCCGGTCAGCCCCTGCGGCTGGTCCGTGTAGGGCACGGGGCGCGCGCGGCCGACGTTGACGGACAGAAGCTTCATGACCGCACGGTAGGGGACGGGCGGTCAAAGCGTCGACGCATTATTCGGCGCCCGGCCAAAGGACCGCTTATCCTCGGCGGTGTGCTCGAGGCTCGTCATCTGCGTGTACTGCGCGCCGTCGCCACCACCGGCTCCTTCTCCGCCGCGGGGCGCGCACTGGGCTGCACCCAGCCCGCCGTCAGCCAGCAGATCAAGGCCCTGGAGGCGTCGGTCGGCACTCCGCTGCTGGTCCGCAGCGGACGCGAGATGCGGCTGACCGAGGCCGGAGAGGCGCTCGTCCGGCACGCGGGCGGCATCCTCGCCGGGCTCACCGCCGCCGAGGAGGAGGTCGCCGCGATCGCCGGGCTGCGCGCCGGGCGCGTGCGGCTGGTGTCCTTCCCCAGCGGCAGCTCCACCCTCGTCCCGACGGCGCTCGCCGCCCTGCGCGCCGCGCATCCCGGCACCCGGGTCTTCCTGGAGGAGGCCGAGCCGCCGAAGTCGGTCGAACTGCTGCGCCAGGGCGACTGCGACATCGCGCTCGCCTTCCGGTACGAGGGCGCGCCGGGCGCGGAGGAGTGGGACGACCTCGTCGTACGGCCGCTGCTGACCGACCGGCTCGTCGGTCTGGTGCCGGAGCGGCACCGGCTCGCGGGCGCGGAGTCCGTCGGCATCGGCGAACTCGCCGCGGAGCCGTGGATCGCCGGCTGTCCGCGCTGCCGCGGGCAGTTGGTCGAGGTGTGCGAGAGCGCAGGATTCACCCCGCGCATCGACTTCGCCACCGACGACTATCCGGCGGTCGTCGGCCTGGTCGGCGCCGGCCTCGGCGTGGCCGTGCTGCCACAGCTCGCGCTGGAGGCCGTACGGCCCCGGCACGCGCGCGTGCTGACGCTGGAGCCGGCGGTGCGGCGGGAGATCGTCGCGCTGACGCTGCCGGACCTGGCGCAGGTGCCGGCGGTGGCGGCCACGCTGGACCAGCTCGCGCACGCGGCCGTCAGGTAGCCGGGGATCCGGTAGCCGGCCGTCCAGTAGCCGGCCGTCCGGTAGCCGGCCGTCCGGTAGCCGGGGGCCCGGTAGTAGGGGTGGGGCAGCGGGGGCCCGGTAGTAGGGGCGGGACAGTCGGGGATTCCGGTGGCCGGGGCGAGCCACCGGGGGCAAAAGGATGGGCACGCGTTCGCGTACCCATCGTGCCTTCCTTGAAGAAACGTTCCTTCAGTTGTTCGAGACGCTGTCCCCGCCGGTCGCCGACGCCGATACCAGCCGGTTGCGCGCCCTTCCCATGAGTTCTTCGCGCTCGTCCTCGGTCAGGCCGCCCCACACGCCGTACGGCTCGCGCACGGCCAGCGCGTGCGCCGCGCACTGTGCGCGGACGGGGCACCTCATACAGACCTCCTTGGCCGAGTTCTCACGAGCGCTCCGGGCCGCACCGCGCTCACCCTCCGGGTGGAAGAAGAGCGAGCTGTCCACTCCACGGCAGGCGGCCAGGAGCTGCCAGTCCCACAGGTCCGCGTTCGGTCCGGGAAGGCGGGAGAAATCTGCCATTACATGACCCCTTGTAGCCGTTCTGAGCGGATACGGTGGCGATGACCGCACAACTACGATCTAAGGAGATGAAAATATGACTCATTGCGAATCTAGCCTCAGACACCTGTAGATGGGAAGAAAAGGGTCCGAATGGGGCATGGCGTGTGGTGAAACGTGGTGAGTCCCCCGCGCATGTCTCCACCGTGTCCGGCCCCTCACGTAGAGTGCCGAAGATGGCACACGGCCCCGTAACTCTTTCGAGTGACCGTCGTTGAGAAGGCGGAGGCGGTTGGCACCGCAAGTGCTCGGGCAGGCGTCCGAGCGGGTCGACCGCACAGGTGACGATTCGTACCAGCCTGGAGGCTCAAGGTGACGTGCATCAGCTGCGGAGGGCGGCCATGACATCCGTCCTCGTCTGCGACGACTCCCCGCTCGCCCGAGAGGCGCTCCGCCGCGCGGTCGCGACCGTGCCCGGCGTCGAGCGCGTGACGACCGCGGCCAACGGCGAGGAAGTCCTCCGCCGCTGGGGCGCCGACCGCTCGGACCTGATCCTGATGGACGTGCGCATGCCCGGACTGGGCGGCGTCGAGACCGTGCGCCGGCTGCTGTCCGCCGACCCCGGCGCGCGCATCATCATGCTCACCGTGGCCGAGGACCTGGACGGCGTGGCCCTCGCGGTCGCCGCCGGCGCCCGGGGCTACCTGCACAAGGACGCCTCGCGCGCGGAGCTGCGCGCCACCGTCACGCAGGCCCTCGCCGACCCGACCTGGCGTCTGGCCCCCCGCCGGCTGCGCTCCGCCGAGATGGGCGCCGCGCCCACGCTCACCGCGCGTGAGATCCAGGTGCTGGAAGGCATGAGCCACGGCCGGTCCAACGCGGAGATCGGCCGTGAGCTGTTCCTCTCCGAGGACACCGTCAAGACGCACGCGCGCCGGCTGTTCAAGAAGCTCGGCGCCTCGGACCGGGCACACGCCGTGGCGCTCGGCTTCCGGTGGGGCCTGGTCCGCTAGGGACACTCCGTGCGCGGACACCTCTTGCGCAGATGCGCCGTGCGCGGACACCCCTTGCGCAGATGCGCCGTGCGCGGACACCCCTTGCGCAGACATGCCGTGCCCAGACTCGCCGTGCGCGGACACCCCGTGCCCGGACACCCCGTGCCCGGACACCCCGTCCGCGGACACGCCGTGCGTGGACACGCCGTGCGCAGCAGCGGGGCCCACGGACACCCCCGCCTGCCGTCGGGTGGGCGGGGCGAGGCGAGTCGCGGGGGGTCCGGACGTGCGGCACGCGCCCGCACCTCCTCGAATCCGCTGCGCGGAGGCGACCGCCGGGTGCCCGCTGCTCGTTTCGGCGCGGATGCCGCATCCTTGAGATGTGGAGTCTTCCGGGGACGAGTCGGTCGAGCGGAAGGGGAGGGCGCAGGGGATGAGTGCCGGCGCACCTGCTCATAACGCTTCGGTGCACAACATCGGGCGCGGTGCCGCGGACCGCAAGGCCGCAAGGCACCATGGACCGATGCGCGAGGACGAGGCGGCGGGCGCCGCGGGGGCGATCGGTGCGCTCGTCCACCGTGCCGTCGACGGGGACGAGCAGGCCACGCACGACCTGCTCGCCCATGTCCACCCGCTGGCCCTGCGCTACTGCCGCACCCGGCTGTCCCGGCTGCCCGGCGACGCGCGCCACTTCGTCGAGGACCTCGCGCAGGAAGTCTGCGTCGCCGTCCTCCTCGCCCTGCCGCGCTACAAGGACACCGGGCGTCCCTTCGAGGCGTTCGTCTTCGCCATCGCCGCCCACAAGGTCGCCGACCTGCAGCGCGCGGCCATGCGGCACCCCGGTTCGACGGCCGTCCCGTCCGACGAGATGCCGGAGCGCCCGGACGACTCGCTGGGCCCCGAGGAGCGGGCGCTGCTCAGCAGCGACGCCGAATGGGCCAAGAAACTGCTGGCCAACCTGCCCGAGAATCAGCGGGAGCTGCTGCTGCTGCGCATCGCGGTGGGTCTCACGGCCGAGGAGACCGGCCAGATGTTGGGAATGTCACCCGGGGCCGTGCGCGTCGCGCAGCACCGGGCGCTGAGCCGGCTGCGCGCGCTCGCCGAGCAGTAGGCGCCCCTCAGTTGAACAGGCGGTGCGCCGCTTCCGTAGGAACATGCGAGCCAGTTCCGTAGGAACATACGAACATCCGAAGCCCGCACAGGCCTAAAACCGTGGAATGGGACAGCCGCGCTTCCCGTTAGCATGGACATCCGCACCGAGCAAGGCCATTTGGGGAAGGTGTCATGACTGCCAACGTCGACGGAGTGCCCGGAAAATTCGCGACACTCGGGCTGACCTACGACGACGTGCTGCTGCTGCCGGGCCCGTCGGACATGGCACCCGACGAGATCGACACCGCCTCGTACGTCTCCAAGAACGTGCGGGTGAACATCCCGCTGCTGTCCGCCGCCATGGACAAGGTCACCGAGTCGCGCATGGCGATCGCGATGGCCCGCCAGGGCGGCGTCGGCGTCCTGCACCGCAACCTCTCCATCGAGGACCAGGCCAACCAGGTCGACCTGGTGAAGCGCTCGGAGTCCGGCATGGTGGCCGACCCGATCACGGTGCACCCGGACGCCACCCTCGCCGAGGCCGACGCGCTGTGCGCCAAGTTCCGCATCAGCGGCGTGCCCGTCACCGACGGGAACAAGAAGCTGCTCGGCATCGTCACCAACCGCGACATGGCCTTCGAGAACGACCGCACGCGCCAGGTCCGCGAGGTCATGACGCCGATGCCGCTGGTCACCGGCAAGGTCGGCATCTCCGGCGTCGAGGCCATGGAGCTGCTGCGCAAGCACAAGATCGAGAAGCTGCCGCTGGTCGACGACGAGGGCGTCCTCAAGGGCCTGATCACCGTCAAGGACTTCGTCAAGGCGGAGAAGTACCCGAACGCCGCCAAGGACGCCGAGGGCCGGCTGCTGGTCGGCGCCGCGGTCGGCGTGGCCGGTGACGCCTTCGAGCGCGCCCAGGCGCTGATCGAGGCGGGCGTCGACTTCATCGTCGTCGACACCGCGCACGGCCACTCCCGGCTGGTCGGCGACATGATCGCCAAGATCAAGTCGAACTCCTCCGTCGACGTCATCGGCGGCAACGTCGCCACCCGCGACGGCGCCCAGGCCCTCGTCGACGCGGGCGCCGACGCCATCAAGGTCGGCGTCGGCCCCGGCTCCATCTGCACCACCCGCGTCGTCGCCGGCATCGGCGTCCCGCAGGTCACGGCCATCTACGAGGCCGCGCTCGCCGCGAAGGACGCCGGCGTGCCGGTCATCGGCGACGGCGGCCTGCAGTACTCCGGCGACATCGCCAAGGCCCTGGTCGCGGGTGCCGACACGGTGATGCTGGGCTCGCTGCTCGCGGGCTGCGAGGAGTCGCCGGGCGAGCTGCTGTTCATCAACGGCAAGCAGTTCAAGTCCTACCGCGGCATGGGCTCGCTGGGCGCCATGCAGTCCCGCGGCGACCGCAAGTCGTTCTCCAAGGACCGCTACTTCCAGGAGGGCGTCGCCTCCGACGAGCAGCTGATCCCCGAGGGCATCGAGGGCCAGGTGCCCTACCGCGGCCCGCTCTCCTCGGTCGTGCACCAGCTGGTCGGCGGCCTGCGCCAGTCGATGTTCTACGTCGGCGGCCGGACGGTCCCGGAGCTGCAGGCCAGGGGCAAGTTCGTGCGGATCACCTCGGCGGGTCTGAAGGAGAGCCACCCGCACGACATCCAGATGACGGTCGAGGCGCCGAACTACGGCAGCAGGGCGTGACGCACGCGCACGCGTGAGGCACACCGAGGGCGGTCCCGGAACATCCGGGGCCGCCCTTGTCGTGCCCGTCGGCGATACTGGAAGACGCTGCAACGCATCAGGGAAAGGCCACAGACGTGACTGAGATCGAGATCGGGCGCGGCAAGCGCGGCCGCCGGGCGTACGCCTTCGACGACATCGCCGTCGTCCCCAGCCGCCGTACGCGGGACCCGAAGGAGGTCTCGATCGCCTGGCAGATCGACGCCTACCGCTTCGAGCTGCCCTTCCTGGCCGCCCCCATGGACTCGGTCGTCTCGCCGGCCACCGCGATCCGCATCGGCGAACTCGGCGGCCTGGGCGTGCTCAACCTCGAGGGCCTGTGGACGCGGTACGAGAACCCGCAGCCGCTGCTCGACGAGATCGCCGGGCTGGACTCCGACGCGGCGACCCGCCGCCTGCAGGAGATCTACGCGGCCCCCATCAAGGAGGAGCTGATCGGCGCGCGCATCAAGGAGGTGCGCGACTCGGGCGTGGTCACCGCGGCCGCGCTCTCCCCGCAGCGCACCGCGCAGTTCTCCAAGGCGGTCGTCGACGCGGGCGTGGACATCTTCGTCATCCGCGGCACCACGGTCTCGGCGGAGCACGTCTCCAGCGCGGCCGAGCCGCTGAACCTGAAGCAGTTCATCTACGAACTCGACGTGCCGGTGATCGTCGGCGGCTGCGCCACGTACACGGCGGCCCTGCACCTGATGCGCTCGGGCGCCGCGGGCGTACTGGTCGGCTTCGGCGGCGGGGCCGCGCACACCACGCGCAACGTGCTGGGCATCCAGGTCCCGATGGCGACGGCGGTCGCGGACGTGGCCGCCGCCCGCCGTGACTACATGGACGAGTCCGGCGGCCGGTACGTGCACGTGATCGCGGACGGCGGCGTCGGCTGGTCCGGCGACCTGCCCAAGGCGATCGCCTGCGGCGCCGACGCGGTGATGATGGGCTCCCCGCTGGCCCGCGCGACGGACGCGCCGGGCCAGGGCCACCACTGGGGCATGGAGGCGGTCAACGAGGAGCTGCCGCGCGGCAAGAAGGTCGACCTGGGCACGGTCGGCACCATCGAGGAGGTCCTGACGGGCCCGTCGCACACCCCCGACGGCTCGATGAACTTCTTCGGCGCGCTGCGGCGGGCCATGGCCACGACCGGCTACAGCGAGCTGAAGGAGTTCCAGCGGGTCGAGGTGACGGTGGCGGACTCCCAGCACAGGCGGTAGGCCGCACGGCACGCCCGAAAGGGCCCGGACCACGTTTCGGTCCGGGCCCTTTTTGCGCGCCTGGGGGCGAGTGGGGCGCGTTTGCGATGTAGGGGGCGCACGGTTGCGTTCAGGGCGAATGCGTGCTGAACGGGTCGTATGAGGCGATAGTGTCCGTGTCCGGCGACCCAGTCGTGTGGGGCGCCCCCTTCCAAGGACAAGGTTCCGGACCCCGGCCCTCGGGGCCCGGCCCGACATCCGACGTGCTGCCTACCGGGTCTCTGGGCGGCGTCGTGGAAGGGGCCCCCATGGGCCGCCACCGCAAGCCGACCCTCTGGGACCGATACCGTCTTCGGATGGTGCAGTGCCGGAGGAGGTGGATCTTGCGGCTTTTCGGATGGTGAGCGGCCGTCCCTATACACAGTAGGGACGGACACTCCGTGATCCATCCGGGAGCCTGCCGCAGTACCCGCTGCGGTGGGCTCCGCCTGTTCACAGGCTAGCGGCGCGGTGACCGGCATGCCAGCGGCCCCGGACGCGCGGCCGTCCGCGCGCGCCCCCTTCACAACCGGTGCGCCGCCCCCGTGGGCGTCGCCCCCCGCGTGTCCAGCAGCAGCTGCGCCTTCACCGACAGGCCCTGCAGGTCGTACGTGCGGTGCTGCTGGAGCAGGATCGTCAGGTCGGCGTCGGCCGCGGCCTCGTAGAGGGAGTCCGCGCGCGGGACCGGGCGGTCGAGGACGTTCCAGGACGGGACGTGCGGGTCGTGGTAGCTGACGAGGGCGCCGAGCTCCATCAGGCGCACGGCGACCTCCCGGGCGGGGGTGGCCTGCTGGTCGGCGAGGTCGGGCTTGTAGGTGACGCCCAGCAGCAGCACGCGCGCGCCCCGGGCCGACTTGCCGTGCTCGTTGAGGAGGGCGGCGGCGCGCTGGACGACGTAACGGGGCATCTGGGTGTTCACCTGCTGGGCGAGTTCGACCATGCGCAGGGGGCGGCCCGCGTGCCCGGCCAGGTCCTGCGGGACGGCGTGGCCGCCGACGCCGGGCCCGGGGCGGAAGGTGTGGAAGCCGAACGGCTTGGTCTCCGCGCAGCGCACGACGTCCCACAGGTCGACGCCCAGGTCGTGGCAGAGCACGGCCATCTCGTTGACCAGGGCGATGTTGACGTGCCGGAAGTTGGTCTCCAGCAGCTGCACGGTCTCCGCCTCGCGGGGGCCACGCGCGCGTACCACCTTGTCGGTGAGGCGGCCGTAGAACGCGGCGGCCGACTCGGTGCAGGCGGGGGTCAGGCCGCCGATCACCTTGGGGGTGTTGGCCGGGGTGTGGTCGCGGTTGCCGGGATCCACCCGGGTGGGTGAATAGGCGAGGTGGAAGTCGCGGCCGGCGCGCAGCCCGGAGCCCTCTTCGAGGAGCGGGCGCAGGAAGTCCTCGGTGGTGCCGGGGGGCACGGGCGACTCCAGGATCACGGTGGTGTGCGGGCGCAGGCGCGCCGCCAGCACCCGGGCCGCCGCCTCGACCTGGCCGAGGTCGAGTCCGCCGTCCGCGCCGCGCGGGGTCGGCGCGCAGATGACGGCGGTGCGGACGCGACCCAGTTCGGCGGGGCCGGAGGCGTGCCGGAAGCCTCCCGCGAGCATCCGGCGCAGCTCGGCGGGGCTGAGCGAGCCGGCTTCGGGTCCGGTGCGGTAGCCGAGTGTGGGGATGCCGGCGGCGACGGCCGCCTGGGCCAGGGGCAGGCCGTAGGGGCCGAGTCCGATGACGGCGAGATCTGCGGGCATGGCGTGGGCCGTCCTTCCCAGTAACCGACGCGGGACAGGTGCGCAAGCCCTGAGGGCAGAACGGGCGAGCGCAATGTCAGACTAGGAGTAAATATGACCGATATACGGCATTGGTCGTCTGTGTTTTCCGGCGGGCCGCGGGCCGTGAAGGTTGTCCACAGGCTGGGGGTGAGCGGTTGTCCACAGGCTGGGGCGAGTGGTGGCTGAAGCCGGGCGAGCCGGTCAGAATTTGGGCATGAGGGTAAGGAACCGGGCTTCGCCCACCGGGTGCGGCCTGCGCGACCGATAGCGGGAGAGCGGGAGGCAGCGGTGAGGACAGCGACTCTGGGACCGGCACAGCGCGCCGGGTCACTGGCGGCGATGACCGAGCGGGAACTGGACGTACTGGTGGTGGGCGGCGGCGTGGTCGGCGCGGGCACCGCCCTGGACGCCGTGACCCGCGGCCTGTCCACGGGCCTGGTCGAGGCGCGCGACTGGGCCTCGGGCACGTCCAGCAGGTCCAGCAAGCTGATCCACGGCGGCCTGCGCTACCTGGAGATGCTCGACTTCACGCTCGTCCGCGAGGCGCTGAAGGAACGCGGACTGCTGCTGGAGCGCCTCGCCCCGCACCTGGTGAAGCCGGTGCCGTTCCTGTATCCCCTGCAACGCCATGGCTGGGAGCGCCTGTACGCCGGGTCGGGTGTCGCGCTCTACGACGCCATGTCGATGACCCGCGGCCACGACCGGGGCCTGCCGATGCACCGTCACCTGAGCCGCCGTCACGCTCTCCGGGTGGCACCGGCGCTGAAGGCGTCCGCCCTCGTCGGGGCGCTCCAGTACTACGACGCCCAGGTCGACGACGCCCGCTTCGTGACGACGCTGGTGCGCACCGCCGCGTCGTACGGCGCGAAGGTCGCCAACCGCGCGCGCGTGACGGGCTTCCTGCGCGAGGGCGAACGGGTCGTCGGCGCGCGCGTGCTGGACGTCGAGGCGGGCGGCGAGTACGAGGTGCGCGCCCAGCAGATAGTCAACGCCACGGGCGTGTGGACCGACGACACACAGGCCATGGTGGGGGAGCGCGGCCAGTTCCACGTCCGGGCCTCCAAGGGCATCCACCTCGTCGTGCCCAAGGACCGCATCCACTCCTCGACCGGGCTGATCCTGCGCACCGAGAAGTCGGTGCTGTTCGTCATCCCGTGGGGCCGGCACTGGATCATCGGCACCACGGACACCGACTGGGACCTCGACAAGGCACACCCGGCCGCGTCCAGCGCGGACATCGACTACCTGCTGGAGCACGTCAACTCGGTGCTCGCGATACCGCTCACGCGCGACGACGTGGAGGGCGTGTACGCCGGTCTGCGCCCGCTGCTCGCGGGCGAGTCGGAGGCCACCAGCAAGCTGTCGCGGGAGCACACCGTGGCGCACCCGGTGCCGGGGCTGGTGGTGGTGGCCGGCGGCAAGTACACCACCTACCGGGTGATGGCCAAGGACGCGGTGGACGCGGCGGTGCACGGCCTCGACCTGCGGGTCGCCGAGAGCGTGACGGAGGACGTCCCGCTGCTGGGGGCGGAGGGCTACCGGGCGCTGTGGAACGCGCGGGCGCGGATCGCCGCCCGGACCGGCCTGCACGTGGCGCGCGTGGAGCACCTGTTGAACAGGTTCGGCACCATGGCGGAGGAGGTCTTCGACCTCGTCGCCGCCGACGCCTCCCTGGGCCGGCCCCTGCAGGGCGCCGACGACTATCTGCGCGCCGAGGTCGTGTACGCCGCCTCGCACGAGGGCGCCCGGCACCTGGACGACGTGCTGACCCGGCGCACCCGCATCTCGATAGAGACGTTCGACCGGGGCACGCGCTGCGCCCGTGAGGCCGCCGAACTGATGGCGCCGGTGCTCGGCTGGGACAAGGACCACGTCGAACGCGAGGTCGAGCACTACGAGAAGCGGGTGGAGGCCGAGCGGGAGTCGCAGCGGCAGCCGGACGACCTGACGGCGGACGCGGCGCGGCTGGGGGCGCCGGACATCGTGCCGTTGTGACGGCGGGCGGGGTCGCTGGTGGGGCGGCGCGGCAGGCGGTCCCTGCGGTCCCCCGGCGGTCCCTGTGGTCCCTGTGGCTCGGGTGGTCCTCGCGGGTCCGGTGGTCCCTGTGGCTCGGGTGGTCCTCGCGGGTCCGGCGGTCCCTGCGGCTCGGGGTCCCTGTGGCTCGGGTGGTCCTCGCGGCTCGGGTGGTCCTCGCGGCTCGGGTGGTCCTCGCGGCTCGGGTGGTCCTTGTGGCTCCGGTGGTCCTCGCGGGTCCGGTGGTCCCTGCGGCTCGGGGTCCCTGTGGCTCGGGTGGTCCTCGCGGGTCCGGCGGTCCGTGCGGCTCGGGGTCCCTGTGGCTCGGGTGGTCCTCGCGGGTCCGGCGGTTCTGCGGCTCGGGTGGTCCCTGGGGCTCGGGCTGTCCCGGCGGATCGTGGTGACTGTCCGGCTTCACTCGAACGAGTGGCGCGAGGTGGGATCTCCGTTCGGGGCCCGGTCGTTCTACGGGGTGCGAGGGCAGAACTCGGCGGCGAGCAGGCGGGGCTCCAGGCCGGGATCCGCGATCGACGTCGTGTTCACGTGGAAGGTGAGGACGCGACGGCCGTCGACGGTGGCCGCGGTGCGCACGTAGCTGCCGGTGATGCGCCCGTTGTGCCCCCACACCGTGACGCCGCACGGCAGCCTCGCGGGGAACAGGCCCATGCCGTACGCGCCGTGTGCGGCACGGGTGTCGAGCATCTCGTGCAGGGCACGCGCCGGCAGCAGCTCGCCGCCGAGCAGCGCCGCGTAGAAGCGGTTCAGGTCGGCGAGCGTGGTCACCAACTCGCCCGCGGCGCCGGCCACTCGCGGGTCGATGTCGGTGACGTCGGTCCCGTCGGCGTCGTAGGCGCGGCCGTGCGGGGAGGGAAGAGTGGCGCGGGAACCGGGAAAGGAGGTGCCGGTCAGACCCAGCGGAGCGATGATCCGGCGTTCGGCCTCGGCGGCGTAGGAGCGGCCGGTGACCCGCTCGACGACCAGGCCGAGCAGGACGTAGTTGGTGTTGGAGTAGGCGAAGCGGCCGCGAGCGGCCGGGGGATGGGTGAGCGCGATGTGCAATGCCTGACGCGGGGAGACGGGGACGACGCCCCCGGTGTCCCGGGTGAAGTCGTACAGGCCGCTGGTGTGGGTGAGCAGGGCGCGCAGGGTCAGCGCGCGGCCGTCGTTGCCCGCTCCGCGCACCACGCCCGGCAGGTGCCGCTCCACGGTGTCGGACAGGGACAGCCGGTGCTGCGCGGCCAGTTGCAGGACGACCGTCGCGAGGAAGGTCTTCGTGATGCTGCCGGCGCGGAAGTGGTCGGCGCGGGCGATGCCCCGGCCGACCCCGTCGTAGCGGGTACCGGTCTCCTCCTGGGCGAGCAGGGCCGCGGCGGGGGTTCCGCCCCGGGTGACCAGCAGCGGGAGGACGGCGTCCGTCGCCGGTACCGAAGGTGCGGAGGAGGCGGCCGGGGCCAGGGCGAGCAGGGCGACGGCCAGCGGTACGGCCAGTAGTGTCCGAATCGGTGGCATCGCAGGGGTCCTTCCCTTGTCGCGGCCCATCATCCAGGGTGGCTGAAATGGCACTTCACCGGGTCCGGGCCCGCGGCGGCCGGGGCGCGGGGGCGTCCGGAGCCGGGTGCACCGAGTGTCCGGAACCATACGGGCCGGGTGCGCCGGGGCCGACAGGACGCCATAAGCACCCTGGGCGTCGGGCACTTGTCGGGTGAGGGACAATGGAGGCTCTGTCAGGGCGGGTTGCATGAGGGGACGCATGTCGGAGGCGGAGCGGGCGGGCACATCCCGTCAGGACACTCGTCAGGACAACAGCGAGCGTCTTCTCGCCGGGCGGTACCGGCTGGGAAAGGTGCTCGGCCGCGGCGGCATGGGCACGGTGTGGCGCGCCGAGGACGAGACCCTGGGCCGGACGGTCGCCGTCAAGGAACTGCGGTTCCCGGCGAACATCGACGAAGAGGAGAAGCGCCGCCTCATCACGCGCACGCTGCGCGAGGCGAAGGCGATCGCGCGGATCCGCAACAACAGCGCCGTGACGGTCTTCGACGTGGTCGACGAGGACGACCGGCCGTGGATCGTGATGGAACTCGTCGAGGGCAAGTCGCTCGCCGAGGTCATCCGGGAGGACGGCCTGCTGGAGCCGAAGCGGGCCGCCGAGGTCGGCCTCGCCGTCCTCGACGTGCTCAGGTCGGCGCACCGCGAAGGCATCCTGCACCGCGACGTCAAGCCGTCCAACGTGCTGCTGGAGTCCGGGACCGACCGGGTCGTGCTCACCGACTTCGGCATCGCCCAGGTCGAGGGCGACCCGTCCATCACCTCGACGGGCATGCTCGTCGGCGCGCCCTCCTACATCTCCCCGGAGCGCGCCCGCGGGCACAAGCCGGGCCCCGCGGCCGACCTGTGGTCGCTCGGCGGGCTGCTGTACGCGGCGGTCGAGGGCGTCCCGCCGTACGACAAGGGCTCCGCGATCGCGACCCTCACCGCGGTGATGACCGAGCCGCTGGAGGAACCGAAGAACGCCGGGCCGCTGCGGGACGTCATCTACGGCCTGCTCACCAAGGACCCCGCGCAGCGGCTCGACGACGCTGGTGCGCGGGCGATGCTGAACGCCGTCATCCACGCGCCCGGCCCGGAGGCGGACCCGTCCGAGCCGGCCGACGCGACGAAGGTCGTGCCGCTGCCCGAGCAGCCCGACCGGCGGCGCGGGGCGCTGCGTTCGGTGCGGAAGGCCGGCCTGGTCACCGGAGCGGCCGCTGACGCCGCCAAGACCCGCGGCAAGCGGGAAGGCGGCACCGCGGACGAGGGAGCACCTGCCGCCTCGGCGTCGCCGGCCGCCGCGAAGCCCTCCCCGGCCGCTTCGGCGACTGCCGCCCCGTCCGCCGCGGCGGCCTCACAGGGGGGACCGAACGCGGCGGCGCAGGGGGACAACACGCGCTCCGGCGGGCAGAGTTCGGGCTGGCCCGTGATGACCCCGCCGGATCTGCCGCCGCGGCCGGCGCCCCGGGCGCCGCTCACCGACGTGGTGCCGAGGCGGACGCTGGTCATCCTCGCGGTGGCCGTGGCGCTCGCCGTGCTCGGCACCGTGCTGGCCTTCACCCTCGGCGGGGACGACGACAAGGGCTCGCAGGGCGCCGGGAACGGCGCGGGCAAGACCGCCGCGAGCGCGAGTGCCGGCCCCGACACCAAGGAGGACAAGGGCGACGGGACCCGTACGGACGGGTCCGCGACGCCCTCCTCCGCGTCGGCGTCCCCGACGTCCGGCGACTCCGGCGCGAGCGCGTCCAACTCGAGCGGTACGGGCACGGGTGGCGCGGCCACCGGCGGTTCGTCCGGTGACGGCGGCGCGGCCGAGTCGACGTACCACGGGAGCCAGGGGTACTCGATCGGTCTGCCCGAAGGCTGGAAGTACCAGTCGACGGGGGCCGCGGGAGACCGGTTCACCGGGCCCGACGGGCAGAAGCTCCTCATAGGCTGGACGTCCACGCCCAAGAGCGACCCGGTGGCCGACTGGAAGAACCAGGAGCGCTACATGACGCGCTCTCAGTACCACAGGATCCGCATAGAGAAGGTGGACTACCGCGGCTGGAACACGGCCGACTGGGAATTCACCTATCAGGAGAGCGGGACGAAGTACCGGACCATCGACCGGGGGTTCGTGGTCAACGACCATCTCGGACACGCGCTGATGTACACCGCGAAAGCCGCGAAGTGGGACACCGGCCTGCGTAAGGACACCTGGAAGACCCTCGCGAAGACGTTCGAACCCAAGTCGTGACGCTCGCGTCCCGTGTTCGGGGCGCGAGATCTGACATCCCCTCTCTGCGGGTTGCCTCCGGCACGTATCGTGAAGGCTTGCGGACCGTACGCAGCCGGGCGGAGTCACGGAACGGGACGCGAGGCGAACGGATCTGACCAACCGGACGGCCGGGGGAGGCAACGTGGACGACTACGCGGGACGGGTTCTCGCCGACCGTTACCGTCTGCCGCTACCGCCCTCGGACGAGTACGAACTCACCGAGACCCGGGCCTTCGACACCTACAGCGGGCAGGAAGTCCTCGTCCGCCAGGTCCCGTTGCCGGAGATCGTCGAGGCGGAGGTGCTCGACGCGGAGGGGCTGCCCGACGGTTTCACAGCGCGTGACCGGGGGACGCGGCGCACCCCGGGCCGCGGCGGGCCGCGGCGGCCCACCGATCCGGCCGTACGGCGGGCGGTCGAGGCCGCGCAGGCCGCCGCCCGGATCCCCGACCACCCGCGGCTGGACCAGGTCTTCGACGTGTTCGCCGAGGGCGGTTCGCTGTGGATCGTCAGCGAGCTGGTGGCCGCGCGGCCGCTCGCCGCCCTGCTCGCCGAGAAGCCGCTGACGCCGTACCGGGCGGCCGAGGTCGCCTCCGACGTCCTGATGGCGCTGCGGGTGCTGCACGCCCACGGCTGGGTGCACCGGAACATCACCGCCCGGACCGTACTCGTCTGCGACGACGGCCGGGTCATGCTGACCGGCCTCGCGGTGGGCGCCGCCGAGGAGGCGCTGTGCGGCTACGACCCGGTGCCGGCGCCGGACGACGACGAGCACACCGGGCCGGGCGCGGCGCAGCCCGGCGGCGCGGGGGCGGCCGACGGCCACGGCGGCCCCGGGGGTTCCGGAGGTCCTGCTGGTCCCGGTGGTCCCGGCGGTCCCGGCGGCCCGGGCGGGGCGTTCGCCGGGGATCCGGAGGCCGCGCGGCGGGCCGCGATCGAGGCACGGGCCGCCGGCGGACTGCCCGCGGCCACGGCCACGGCCGGCGGCGGCACCGCGAACGGCGCCTCGGGCGCCCTCGCGCGCGGCGCGCTCGAAACGGGCGGAGACATCAGAGCCGCCCGCGCCGGGGCCATCGCCGCCTACCGGGCGGGCGCCCGGGCGGCGGCCCGCGTCCAGGAGACGCAGCAGGCCGGACGGACGGCTCTGCCCGGAGCCCACCCCGCCTCCGAGAGCGGCGCGGTGACCCAGGAGGGCAACCCGGCACCGCAGCCCGGCACCACGACACCTCCGGGCCAGATAGCCGACCCCTACGGCGTGGGCGGCAAGCCCTGGCACGGCGCGTCTCCCCGCACCACGGCGGGCCCCGGACCGGCGGCAGGGGCACTCCCCCCGGCCGTCGGCACCTCGACGGGCCACACCCCTGGCGCCCCCGGCACCCCTGGCGCCCCCGGCACCCCCGGAGCTTCCGGCACCCCCGACAGCCATGCGGCTCCCGCCGCCCAGCCGACGGGCCGCTGGGACGACCTGGTGGCTGGCACCCCCGTCCGCCACCGCGGCCCGGCCACCGCACTCGCCGCCGAACGGGCCCGGCAGGCGCGGATGGCGGTCGTGGGTCCGGTGACCGAGCGGTGGGCGCCGGAGCAGGCCGGGCCCGTGCACGAGAACTGGCAGCTCGCACCGCCCATCGGGCCTGCGACCGACCTGTGGGGGCTCGGGGCGCTCCTGTTCAGAGCCGTGCAGGGGCACGCGCCGTACCCGGAGGAGTCGACGGCCGAACTGGTGCAGATGGTGTGCGCCGAACCGCCCGCCTTCGCCGAGGAGTGCGGGCCGCTCAGGCCGGTCGTGGAGTCGTTGCTGCGCCAGGACCCGACCGAGCGCCTGGACTTCGAGGAACTGGGGGGCTGGCTGCGGTCGCTGGTGCGGTCCGCGCCCGAACCGGACGCCGGCACCCACGTCGTCCCGGCGCCGCCCGTCGACGTCAGCCGGCTCCCGGTCGTGCGGCGGCGGGGCGAGCTGGTGCGCAGACGGCGCGCCGGACTGCCCGCGACCACTCCGCACGGGCGGCACAAGCGGTCCCGGCAGGAGGCGCGTTCGCCGCGCCGGCTCGGCCGCACCCTGCTGGTGCTGATCCTGCTCCTGCTGGCCGGGGCGGTCGCCTACGCCGTGATGTTCATGCCGAAGGCCGGCGACCACGGCGCGGCGAGCGGCGACCGCACCGGAGTGGCGGGCCAAGCCGGCCCGGCGCCCGAGCAGTCGGACAGCGCGAGCAGCGAGCCGCGGCCCGACCAGACCTCGCCCGGGTCCGAGCCCAGCGCGTCGAAGTCGGCCGCCGCCACCGAGACCCAGACCACCGGCCCCGACGTCGCCGACGGCTTCACCCTGCGCACCGACCCGGAGGGCTTCCAGGTCGCCGTGGCCAAGGGCTGGTCCCGCACGCCCAAGAACAACTGGAACCAGGTGGTCTACGCGCACGGCGACTTCGAGCTCATCGTCGTGCCCGGCCGGGACGGGGCGGGCACCTACGGCAGCGACCCGATGGCCTACCAGCGGGACAAGGAACACGAGTTGCAGCCCTACCGCAGCTCCAGCTGGGCCACCGCCACCGGTCTGCGGACCATCGAGGTGGGCGGACGGACCATGGCCGAAGGGCAGTTCACCTGGACGGACGACGCGGGGCACGACCTCTTCGTACGCAACCTCGCGATCCTGGTGAACGGCCGCTACCACGTCGTACAGGTCCGCGGACCGGAGTCGGAACGGGACGAGGTGACGCGGCTGTTCGAGCAGGCGTCGGCCACGTACCGGGTCACCCGCTGACCCCGCCCCCCGACGGTCCGTGACGGGCCCGAACGGTTGCTCTCCGAAGCCGGGAGCGACAACCGTCACAGTGCGGTCTCCGTGGCGTGCCGCCGCTTCCCGCGACGCGGGCCGATCCTTAGTCTGACTTTGTCAAGACCATTGCGGGGGCACGTGAATCAGATGCAGGGCCAGCTCGTCGCGGGCCGCTACCGGCTCGCCGACTCGATCGGTACCGGCGGCATGGGCCGCGTGTGGCGTGCCCACGACGAGGTGCTGCACCGGGCCGTCGCCATCAAGGAGCTGACGGCCGCGCTCTACGTCTCCGAGAGCGACCGGGAGCGCCTGCTCGCCCGCACCCGGGCCGAGGCCCGTGCCGCCGCGCGGATCAACCACTCCGCCGTCGTCACCGTGCACGACGTGCTCGAGCACGACGGCCGCCCGTGGATCGTGATGGAGCTGGTCGAGGGGCACTCGCTGGCCGAGGCGGTCCGGCAGCACGGCCGGTTCGAGCCCACCGAGGCCGCCCGCATCGGCCTGTGGGTGCTGCGCGCGCTGCGCGCCGCGCACGCAGCAGGCGTCCTGCACCGCGACGTCAAGCCCGGCAACGTCCTCCTCGGACACGACGGGCGTGTCCTGCTCACCGACTTCGGCATAGCCCAGATCGAGGGCGACACCACCATCACGCGCACCGGGGAGGTCGTCGGCTCGGTCGACTACCTCGCCCCCGAGCGCGTCCGCGGACACGATCCCGGTCCGTCCTCCGACCTGTGGGCGCTCGGCGCCACGCTCTACACGGCCGTCGAGGGCAGGTCGCCGTTCCGGCGCACCTCGCCGCTGTCCACCATGCAGGCGGTCGTCGAGGAGGCGGCCGACGAGCCGCAGCACGCCGGCCCGCTCGGGCCCGTCATCGCCGCGCTGCTGCACAAGGACCCCGCCGCGCGCCCCGGCGCCGACGCGGCCGAGCAGCTGCTCGCCGAGGCCGCCGAGGGGCGCCGGCCCGACGCGGCGCAGGCGTTCGTGCCCACGCAGGCCACGCAGGCCGGACCCGTCCGCCGCGCCCCGGAGCCGCGCACCGGGCCGCACCCGGCCACCGCCACGCCGTACCCCCAGGTCACCGGACCGACGGCCATCCGACTCCCGACGGCCGGACCCCCGACGGCCGGACCCACGGTCACCGGACCCACGGTCACCGGACCCACCGCGGCCGGACCCACGCAGGCCGGCCCCGCGCACCGCACGCCCACGCCGCCCGAACGCCGGCGCCTGCGCCTGCGCACCTTCGCGCTCGCGCTGGCCCTGGCCGCGATCGTCGGCGCGGGCACCGTCGTGGCGCTGCAGAAGTGGGAGGCGGGACGGCAGAGCGGCACAGCCGGGGGAACCGCGTCGCCGACGCCAACCCCCTCCCCGACCGCGACGAACACGCTCACCGGCCAGCCCGGGGGAATCGTTCCCGCCACGTGGAAGCGCTACGACGACCCGTGGGGTTTCAGCGTCTACCTGCCCCCCGGCTGGAAGCGGCAGGTCGTCGAATTCGAAGGCGACCCGAGTCAGGCCGACCCCGACCTGAGACAGGTCGACTACACGCCCGACGGCGGCGAGCACTTCCTCCGCATCGCCGTCGACACCTCGCCCGACTTCAACGACGCCTACTCGCACCAGTCCGACCTGGAGCAGCAACTGCAGCGGCTGGTCGACTACAACGTCATACGGCTCCAGCAGAACGTCTACCGCGACCGCAGCGGCTCCATCTGGGAGTACACCTGGACCGCGCAGCCCAAGGACACGCCGTTCCCCGGCCCGCGGCGCGCCGTCGAGGAGGCGTACATGTCCCGGAACGGCGCCGAGTACGTGCTCTACATGTCCTCGCCGGCGGCGGACTGGGCGCGCACCAGCAAGCAGTTCACGGCGGTGCTGCGGGGCTGGCAGGAACAGACGCCCTGATCCGGCCGGACTGACGGAGTTGGCCGGTCGGCGTCCCGGAGCCGGTCCGTCCGGTGCGGCATGATGGGGCGCATGGGGACCGAGGGGGAAGGCGTCCGCGTCATCGCGGGCCGTTACCGGCTCGAGGCCAGGCTCGGACGCGGCGGCATGGGCGTGGTGTGGCGGGCGACCGACCAGTTGCTCGGCCGGCAGGTGGCGGTCAAGGAGATACCCCTCGATCTCGACGAGACGCTCTCCGCCGAGGAGGTCCGCCGCCAGCGCGACCGCACCCTGCGCGAGGCGCGCGCCGTGGCCCAGCTGCGCCATCCGCACATCGTCGTCGTCCACGACGTCGTCGAGGAGAACGAACGCCCCTACCTGGTAATGGAGTTGATCGACGGCGGCTCGCTGGCCGACCGCATCTCCGCGCGCGGGCCGCTCGACGCCGCCGAGGTCGCGCGCATCGGCGCCGACCTGCTCAGCGCGTTGCGCACCGCGCACGAGGCCGGCGTGCTGCACCGGGACGTCAAGCCCGCCAACGTCCTGCTGGAGTCCGGCACCGACCGGGTCGTCCTCACCGACTTCGGCATCGCCCAGGTCGCGGGGGCCACCACCCTCACCGAGACGGGCTCCTTCGTCGGCTCGCCCGAGTACACCGCGCCGGAACGGATGTCCGGGGCCGGCACCGGGCCGGCGTCCGACCTGTGGTCGCTGGGCGCGCTGCTGTGCACGGCGCTGAGCGGCAGGTCGCCGTTCCGGCGCGACTCGTTGGGCGGCATCCTGCACGCGGTCGTGTTCGACGAGATCCGCCCGCCCCCGCAGGCCGAGCCGCTGCTGCCCGTCGTACGCGGCCTGCTGGAACGCGACCCCGGCCGGCGGCTGGACGCGGACCGGGCGGAGCGGATGCTGCGCGAGTTCCACGACACCGGCCGCACCCCGCGGCTCCCGCCCGGCCACCTCCCGCAGCCCTCCCGCGGCCACACCCCCACCCGGCCGGACGTCCTCCACCCGCACGCGCCGTCGTCCCCCACCGCACAGACGAGGACCTCGAAGCGGGGCGTGCTGGTCGCCGCGCTGCTCGTCGCCGCGATGGCCGGGGCGGGCGTGTCCGCGGCGGCGCTGCTGACGGACGGCGGCGACGGCGGCGGCCGTACGCCGGTGAGCCCGGCGCCCGGGACGTCGGCCGGCGCGTCACGGGGGACCTCGGCCGGCGTGTCGCCGGGGACCTCTGCGAGCGCGTCGGCGTCGCCGGGCACCCCGGCGGCCACCGTCTCCCGAGCCGACCGCACGCTTCCGTCGGCCCCTTCCGGCTACCGCCTCGCCGACGACCCGGCCGGCTTCGCCCTCGCCGTGCCGGAGGGCTTCACCCGCAGCCCGCAGGGGGAACGGATCTTCTACACGTCGCCCGGCGACACCTTCCGCATCGGCGTGCGGGTCGCCGACCCCGAACCGGGCGGCCCCACGGCGGTGATGCGCCGCGCGGCCGCCGACGGCCCCGAGAACAACCCCGGTTACCGCGACGGCCGGGTCAGCGAGACCCGCCACCACGGACGCCCGGCCGCGCTCTGGGAGTTCACCTGGAACGGCTTCACACAGGCGGAAGGCGCCCGGCACACCTACGACCTGTGCTGGGAGGAGGACGGGCGGTTGTACGACGTGTGGGTGTCGGCGCCGGTCGGCAAGGTGCGGGAGGCGAAGGAGTACTTCGACGTCGCCGTCGACACGTTCACGCGTACCTGACCGCGTTCGAGCGGCCGGACGGGGCGCGCCGGGACAGGGGCGCGCCCGGAAAGTCACGGGTCTGTGACCGGTGGGCCGGCGGTGTGGATGCGAGGCCGCGCGGCGCGATATGGATGGACGCATGAGCAGCAACGGGGGCCCCGGTCGTGAGTCCGACGACACGACGAGTTTTGTACTGCAACCGCCGAAGCAGCCACATGCGAACCCACACCCGGACCCGCGTCCGGACCCGCATCCGAACTCGCACGTGAGCCCGCACGCGGACCACTACGGGAGCCCGCACCCGGCGCCCACCCGGATCGTCCCGCCGCAGGCGCAGTCCGCACATGCCGCGCAGCCTGCCCATGCCGCCCACTCCGCGCAGGCCCCGCAGATCCCGCAGGCCCCGCAGGACCCGGGCGCCGGGCGGCTGATCGCCGGTCGCTACCGGCTGTTGAGCAAGCTCGGGCACGGCGGCATGGGCACCGTGTGGCACGCCAAGGACGAGACGGTCGACCGCGAGGTCGCCGTCAAGGAGCCCCGCGTCCCCGACCACCTTTCCGAGCGCGAACGCGCCAACGCCTTCGAGCGGATGCGCCGCGAGGCACGCGCCGCCGCCCGTCTCGACCATCCCGCGGTGGTCAACGTCCACGACGTGGCCGTGGTCGACGGGCAGCCGTGGATCGTCATGGAGCTGGTGCAGGGCCGCTCGCTCGGCAGCGCCCTGCAGGAGGGCACGCTGGACGCGCGCGAGGCGGCCCGCGTGGGCCTGGAGGTGCTCGGCGCGCTGGAGGCCGCGCACGCCGCGGGCATCCTGCACCGGGACGTCAAGCCCGACAACGTCCTGCTGGGCCGTCACGACCGGGTGGTGCTGACCGACTTCGGCATCGCGCAGATCGAGGGCGAGACCAACCTGACGGACACCGGCGGCTTCGTCGGCTCGCCCGAGTACATCGCCCCGGAGCGGGTGCTGGGGCAGCGCCCCGGCCCGGCCTCCGACCTGTGGTCGCTGGGCGTGGTGCTGTACGCGGCGACGGAGGGCGTCTCGCCGTTCCGCCGCAGCAACACGCCGGCCACCCTGCAGTCCGTCCTGAACGCCACCCCCGCGCCGCCCGCCTCGGCGTCGGGCCCGCTCGCCGAGGCCATCAACGGCCTGCTGCAGAAGGACCCGGCGCGCAGGCCCGGCGCGGACCGGGTGCGGGCGCTGCTGCGGGAGGCCGCGGACCCGCCCGCGCCGCCGCCCACCCAGGCCGTGCGGGTGGTGCGCGGCGGTCTCCGGCTGGGCCGGAAGGCGTGGCTCGGGCTCGGCGCGGGGATCGTCGCGGCCGCGGTGGCGGCGTACCTGCTGATCGCGGACCCGTTCGCGGGGACGCTGCCGACGGGCTGGAAGACGCACGACCTCGGCTCGAAGGCCGGGATGACGGTCGGTGTGCCCGCCTCGTTCACCGCCGACGACCTCTCCGGATCCGACGGCACGGACGCGCAGTTCAGCGACCCCAGCGGAGCGGTGCGGATCTACGTCAACCGCGACGTCAAGGCCGACGACAAGGACAACGGGATTCCCGCGTCCGCGTCGGAGAAGGCGTTCGCGGACTGGGCGAACCTCAAGGACGGCGAGTACGGCTGGGACATCGCCTCCGAGCCCGCGCCGAAGGGGGAGCCGCGGGAAACCACGTACCGGGGCGGCAAGGCCGCGGAGAACCTCATCACCTACACGACCACGGACCCCTCGCACCCCCGCGTGCGCCAGGCCCGGACCCTCTACTACCGCGCCGGCAACGGCGACATGTACTGGATCTGGATCGACTACCCGGGCAAGGGCTACTTCACCGACGAGGGCAAGCGCATCGCGGCGGCGGCCGTGGCGAACTGGCGCATCGACAAGCCCTGACGCGAACGCCCGCCGCTCCGCGTCACCTGCCCGGCCCGGCGAGCCCCCTGACCAGACTGGCCCTCGCCACCAGCAGCGCGAACCGGTCACCGGCGTCCCGAACCGGCTCGGCGTACCAGGGCAGAGCGCGGCGGCGCCACTTGGCCGGGGGCAGGCTCCGGGGTACCGGCGGGAGGGCCAATGCCCAGCTTCCGATGCGCAGTTCGCCGCCCCAGAGGCCGGCGGTGAGTTCCTGGATGGGGACTCGTACGACGAATCGGCCGTCGGCGGCCTGCCGGGCGACGAAGCTCACGGTGCCGCCGCGGTCGTCGTCGAGCACCACCTTCAGAGCGCCGTCCGGATACGCGTCCAGAGCGCACCGCCCGGTGATCTCCAGTTCGGTGGGAGCTCCGGCTGCCCAGCCGATGCCGTCGAGGCTCAGCCTGGGCAGCACCTTGTGCTTGCGTTCACCGAGGTCCAGGGTGAAGTTGCCGTACGGCTTGGTGGCGTAGAGGGTGAGGGAGCGCAGCTCCTCGCCGATGGCGACGATGCGCGTGCTGGGCCCGGCGGAGACGCTCTCGGCCCGCTTCGCGCCGATGCGTACCTCCTTCGAGATCCCCTGGGCTCCCACGGAGAGGTAGAGGTCCCACAGGCCGTCGCCGAGCGGCCCGCCGTCGGCGGCCGTGGTGATGTCGACGGCCGCCTCGAAGCCGGCCAGGTCGTAGGTGAACCGGCCCTCGTCCGCGTCCGCGCCGAGCCCGGGTGTCGCGGTGTGCGTGACCGGGAGCCGGTACTCGGCCGCGGTGTCGCGTTCCCGCAGGATCAGTTCCGTGGTGACGTCTTGTGTCACCACCCGGTGAAGGTAGGCGTGGCCCGCCAAGTGCAGCTCCGTGCCGCGTAATTCCGCCCGGCTGACGTGGTGACGTGTGCCGAGTTGAGCGGTGACGTCGTAGCAGAGGTCGGGGACGGCGTGGACCGGGTCGCGCAGGTAGGGGTAGCGGGCGTAGGCGCGGCCGCCGTCCACCAGGACGGGGGTGGCCGCCTTGCTGCGGGAGATCTCCTTGTCGAACTCGACGACCTCCAGCAGTTCGTCGAGCATCCGGTGCCGTACGAGGTGCAGCCGCAGCCGGGCCATGGCCGAGAGACGGTCGTTCATCCCGTCGTGCCACAACGGGGCGATGATCTCCGATAGCCGTTCGAGGGCCTTCTCCTGCACTTCGCGGGGCTCGTGCACAAGGTGGTCGTTCAGCAGTTGCTGGACGTCCACCGTGAGATGCCGGTGCGCCAGGTGGTCGCGGCCCGGACCAGGCGGTACGCGCTCCAGCAGCAGATCGACCATGCGTGGCAGGAAAAGCAGTCTCGGCTCGGAACCGCCGTTGCGCACCGTGGTGTTGCCGCCGTCCTCCCGCAGGTTGCAGTAGAGGCAGTCGTAGTCGGCGACCACGGAGATACCGGAGGCGTGGAGGTACGCGAGGGCCACGAACGGCTGGTCTTCTCCGATGGGCAGACCGGTGGGGAAGCGCAGGCCATGCTTCTCGATCAGCTTCCGGCGGAACAGCTTCAGCGGGTTGAGCGCCCAGTAGACACGAGACGTGAAGACGTCCGTCTTCGGCTGGCTGCGCTTGAACATCGACTGCGGCAGGTCTCGGCCGCCGATCCCCACCATTTTGCCGAGCACGATGTCGGTGCCGTTCTCCACCGACATCGCGACCATGCGTTCCAGCGCTTCCGGGCCGAGGTGGTCGTCGGCGTCCAGGAAGAACACGAACTCCCCGCGCGCCCGGTCCAGCCCGGCATTGCGCGGGGCCGAGGGCCCGCCGGAGTTCGCCTGGTGGACGACCTGCATCAACCCTGGATACACCTCGTTCAGCCGTGCCAGTTCGGCCGCCGTTCCGTCGGTGGAGCCGTCGTCTACGACGATGATCTCAAGGTTTTCCTGGCCGATGGATTGCTCGGCAGCTGAGGATATGGATTGCGTCAGATAGGGCATTGCGTTGTACGCGGCGATAATCACCGAAACGGTGGGGCCAGGCATTGTCGCGGTCTCCATCTGGTGTTAAAAAATCCTCGCTATCCATGCTGGAACTCGATGTCTCACGAGAATTCCGCCGACTTCAAAGAATGTTCCTGTGAAGCTTGAGAGGGTTGTGAAATTACCATGCTCTTGTCGAGCGCATGGTGTGCCCGACTGGTGAAGTTGCAGGTGAACGGCGTTTTTCGGCCACCCGCAAAGCGGACATAATATTGCATTCTTTTTAGAATCACACTGTCCGGTTCATTGTGCAACGAAAAGAATCAGGTGGGTTAATCCTGTGTGCTTGCCATGTGCAGTCGGTTCGTTGGCGGGGCTTGACGATCTTTGTTCGGGTCACATTTATTTGGTGTCCGTTGGATTCACTGTGGCTGGCCGGGGGCAAGATCGGTCCGGGTCGGATAGGCGGGGTGGGGTATGCGTAGTCGTAAAAAGGTGGCCAGATTACTGGCCGGTGTGGCCGGGATCACCGCATTGGCCGCGGGGGTGGTACCGCTCGAAGCGACCCAGGCCGCCGCCGCCACATGTACCGCGAGTACGTCCACCGACTTCAACGGTGACGGTATCGCCGACACGGTCATCGGTGACCCGAACGCCACGGTCGACGGCGCCGTGGGCGCAGGGCTGGTGCACGTGGTCCTCGGAGGGGGCAAGGGGGTCTCGGAGATCTCCCAGTCGGTCAGTGGTATGAATGCGAGGCCCGAGACCAATGACCACTTTGGCCTGTCACGCGCGTTCTACGACGCCGACGGCGACGGCTGCACCGACCTGGTGGTCGGCGCTCCCTATGAGGACGTAGCCAGCGGTGGAAGGCAACTAGTGGACGCCGGTGCGGTCTATGTGATCCACGGCTCGCCGACCGGCATCGGCGCGGGCTCGACGATCGAGGCCTACACCCAGGCCTCACTTGACGCGACCACCGCCACCGAGGCGTACGACTGGTTCGGATACGCGTTGAAGGCCGGTGATACGGCGGCTGGTTCGCCCTACCTCGTGATCGGTGTCCCAGGTGAGAACGTCACCGACGGCGGAACGACTTACACGGACGCCGGGTGCATCGAGTACGTTCAGGATGCCACCAAGGCCTCCGTGAGTGAGAAGTCCCCAGGTGTGCCCGGCATCGTTGAGACGAACGATCGGTTCGGCTATTCGCTGGCGGGTACGAACCGTTACTTCGCCGTCGGCGGACCGGGGGAGGCGATCGGGGACGAGGAGTTCGCAGGCGGCGTCACGGTCTTCAACCACACCTTCACCGACGGCGTGCCCACCGCGCTCGCCGGGATCGGCCAGGGGACCAGCAGCGACACCGTTCCCGGTGTGGCAGAGGCCGGTGACGCCTTCGGAACCTCCATCTCCATGACGAACTACCGTCCGAGCGGCGAGACGTACAACTCGGATGCGCTTCTGGTGGCGGGCACACCCGGCGAGGACATCGACGGAGTCGTCGACACCGGAAGTGTCACAGTGGTGCGTGTTCAGCCGTCGGGCACGTATTCCCTGGTCGCCGGGATCGACCCCAAGACCGACGGCGTCGACGGTACGGAGACGCAGGGCGACTTCTTCGGGCAGCGCGTGGCCATCGCCAACACCGACACGAGCGTCGTCACCAGCACCGCCACCGTCCGGCTGGCCGTCGGCATCCCGGGCCGGGAGGCGGACACCGTGAAGAACGCGGGCGCCATTCAGATCTTCCGCCCGCTGGACAGCTCGGTCGGTACGAACGACAAGATCCTCACCCTGGGCTCGGGCCTGCCCGGCACCGCGACCGCCCGAGACTATACAGGGGTCTCCCTTACCGCTGGTTCCGCCAACCTCTACGTCGGCGTGCCCTACAGCAAGGCCACCAGCTCTCTGAAGGGCGTGCTGCACGTGCTGCCGTGGACGGACGTGGATGGCACGACCAGCACCGGCACCACCACCTACCTGCCCGGCTCGGGCGGCCTGCCCGACGCGGGTGAGGCGTTCGGAGTGGTCGGATGAGCCGCGAGCCGGGGAAGAGAAGACAGTCCAGGATGAGGACCCGTACCAGCGGTGGACACCGCACGCTCCTCGTGGCCGCGACCATCGCAGCCCTGCTCACCGCGGCCATGAGCGCCGCACCCGCTACCGGACGCCCTTCGGCCACCGTCCGCGCGGCCACCGCCGCGAGCGCCCACGCCGACGTCGGCCCGTCGCTGACCGCGTCCGCAGCCCAGGCCGAGGCCGCACGGTCGGACACCCCGGTGGAGATCCTGAGCCTCCGCGACGAGCGCAGCACCACGGTCGCCAATCCCGACGGCACCTTCACGACCACCGAGTACGTCCAGCCCGTCCGCACCCGCGTCGACGGCGCCTGGACGCCCATCGACACCACTCTCGTCAAGCAGAAGAACGGCAGGTACGCCCCGAGGGCGGCGCTGTCCGCCATGGCCTTCTCCGGCGGCGGCGACACCACGTTCGCGGAGATCGAGAAGGACGGGCGCGCGCTCTCCCTCGACTGGCCGGACAAGCTGCCCGAGCCGGAGATCGACGGCTCGACGGCCACGTACGCCGATGTCCTGCCCGGGGTGGACCTGGACGTCACCGCGACCGCCGAGGGCTTCTCGCACGTGCTCGTGGTCAAGAACGCGAAGGCGGCGGACGACCCCCGGCTGAAGCAGCTTGAGTTGTCCGTCGACACCACCTCGGTGAACCTCGAGGAGAGCGGCGAAGGCGGGCTGACCGCCACCGACACCGGCTCCGGCGGCACCGTCTTCGAGGCGCCGCAGCCGGTGATGTGGGACTCCAGCCACGCCACGGCCGACCAGCCCGCCGGGGACGGGAGCACCCAGACGCCCCCCGAGGGAGCCCGGGTCGCCGATGTCGGCATGGACGTCACGTCCGCAGCCGTGACGCTCACCCCCGACGCCGGTCTGCTCGGCGACGCCGACACGGTCTACCCGGTCTACATCGACCCCGTGGTGAAGACCGCCAACCGCAGCGCCTGGACCATGGTGTCCTCCCACTACTCGACCGCGGAGTTCTGGAAGTTCGACGACGACGAGGGCGTGGGCCTGTGCCCGTCCGACGTGTCGTACCGCTGTTCCAGCTCCGACGACGTCAAGCGCCAGTTCTTCGCCGTTCCGACCGGCGGCTTCGAGGGCAAGGACATCGTCAGCGCCGAGTTCGCGGTGACCCAGGTGTTCACCTACAGCTCCGCCGCCCGCGAGGTCCAGCTCGCCTGGGTCAACAGCACCGGCGCCAGCGCGATCAGCTCGTCCACCAACTGGTCGAACCAGCCCTCCTCCAAGGAGACGATCGGCACCAAGTCACCGACGGAGACGGCCGGCTCCTGCACGTCGACCAACCAGAACGTGCGGTTCACGGTGACCAGCACCGTCCAGAAGGCCGCCGACAACGGCTGGGACACCACCACGTTCCGCCTCAAGGCCGGCAGCGAGTCCGACACGTCGTACTGGAAGCGGTTCTGCGGCAACGCGCACCTCGAAGTCACCTACAACCGGCCGCCGCTGGAGCCCGACACGGACCAGATGAAGATGACGCCGGGCGGCAGCTGCGAGTACGGCAAGGCCACCGAGCACTACGTGACGGAAGCTCCCAAGGTCCGGGTCGTCATCAAGGACTACGACCACGGCGACAACGACGGCCTCCAGGAGAGCCTGCAGGCCCAGTTCAAGGTGTGGTGGACGGACAGCAGCGGGAACACCGTCGTCCACTACGCGCAGACGGGCAAGGTGGGGACGTCCACCGTCACCGGTTCGGGCGGCCAGACCGGCCAGGCGGTCTTCAGCTACACCGTCGGCAGCGATGTCTCGGGCGACGGCGAGGCCGGCTTCTCCGTCCCGCAGAACACGGTCGTCGCCTGGGCCGTCCGCGGTTTCGACCAGCAGTCGTACGGGCCCTGGTCCACCGACGGCGATCAGACCCGCTGCGAGTTCGTCTACGACAAGACGAGGCCCAAGCCGGCGGTGATCTCGTCGCCGGAATACCCCGACGACGAGACCACGCACGTCGGGACGGGTGACTACGGCTCGTTCACCATGGACTCGCCGGACGCCGACGTGGCGGAGTACTTCTACACCTTCAGCGGCCCCATGGTGAGCGAGGAGGACGCCGCCGGTGTCACCGTGCCGGCGGCCAGTGCCGGAGCTCCCGTCACCATCCGCTGGATGCCGCCGGACGAGGGCGCCTACTTCCTCACCGTCACGGCCATCGACGGAGCGGGCAACTCGCAGAAGAACCCGACGACCCACGTGTTCCTCGTCAGCGACGGCCGTGCCCCCGTCGCCGCCTGGACTCTCGGTGACGCCAAGGGCGCCACCCGGGCGGTCGGCAGCAGCGGCACCCCCGACGCCACGGCCGGCTCCGGTGTGACCTTCGGTGTCCAGGGCCCGCTCGGCTCCACCGACACCGCCGTCTCCTTCGACGGCACCGCGAACGCCTACCTCGACGCGGGCGAGCCCGCCGTCGACACCGGCGGGACCTTCTCCGTGAGCGCCTGGGTGATGCTGCCCGCCCTACCCACCGAGAACGTCACCGTCGTCAGCCAGGACGGCACCGCCCAGCCCGGTTTCGAGCTCGGTTACGACGTCGACAGCGCGTCCTGGACCTTCCGCATCCCCGTCAGCGACATGGAGTCGCTCGGCACCTGGAAGGTCTCCGGCGCGGCCGCCGTGCCCGGTAGCTGGACACATCTGATCGGCGTGTACGACGCCGAGTCCGGCAAGATGATGCTGTACGTCAACGGGGTCCTGGTCGCCGACGACGTCCAGGCCCGGCACACGTCCTGGAACGCCACGGGCGCCGTGCAGATCGGCCGGAAGATCGGCCTCGACGGCTACACCGGCAACCTCAAGGGCAGCGTCGCCGACGTCAAGATCCACGATCGCGTGATCCCGCCCGCCGAAGGCCAGGAACTCGGCGGTGTCCAGCCCCACCAACTCGCGTACTGGCAGCTGGACGAGGCGACGTCCGGTGTCTCCCCGGAGACCGGTGGCGGCACGGGACTGACCCTGGGCGGCGGCGCCTCCATCTACGTCCCCGACGAGTCCTGCGACGCCGACCTCGACCCCGACTGCACCCCTCCGGCCGAACCCCTGTGGGGTGACGGCAACCTGACACTCGACGGCACCGACGCCTACGCGGCTCGCGCGGCCGGGCTGCTCTCCTCGCAGGACAGCTTCACGGTGACGGCACGGGCCCGCCTCGCCACGGCGGATCCGGCCTCGGACGAGACCCTGCTGTCGCTGCCCGGCACGAACGGCAGCGCGGCCACGGTGCGGTACTCGGCAGCCGACGACGCGTGGGAACTGGCGGTGACGGACGCGGACTCCGCCTCCCCGGTGACGACCGAACTCCTCGACGCCGGCCATCTGCCGAGCTCCGAGGGCGACGGCGACCACCTGGCGCTGGTCTACAACGCGGTCTTCGGCGATGTGCTCCTGTACGTCAACGGTGTCGCGGTGGCCGATGCCCTCTGGGACAACTCCTGGGACTTCAGCACGACCGGCCTGCAGATCGGACGTGCGCTGACCGGTTCCACCGCGAGTGAGTACTTCGCCGGTGCGGTCGACGAAGTACGCGTGTACCAGGGCCCCCTGGACGCGTCACTGGTGGCGCTCCTGACGGCCATGCCGTCCGGCGCGAGCATCGACGAGACCTCGGCATAGCGCCACGGCGTGCGGGTGGCCGGCCCACGGCCGTCCGCCCGCACGCCTTCCCGCCCCTCAGCCCGCCCGCCCACCCGACTCCTTAGGGAGATGTCATGTCCTCGCCTGCCTGGATCCGGTCCGTCAGACCGGCCTGGCGCAGCGGCCGCCGACGAGCCGCGGTGCTCCTCGGCCTGACCCTGTCGATAGGGCTGCTGCCGCAGTACGCCCCCGCGGCCGACGCCAGCCCGGCCGCTCCGCAGATGCCGACGTACAAGGACGACCCGGTCCAGGGCAAGAACGCCGAGCCCAGGACCGTCAGGAAGAACGACGAGGCGGGGAAGGCAGCGGTCAAGCACGCGGAGGAAGCGCACTGGCCCAAGGCCGGCAGCGCCGAGGTCGACATCTCCGCCAAGGCGGCCAGGGCCGAGGGCCTGCCGCTGACCGTGAAGACGACCGGCGGCAAGAAGGACGCCGGCTCCGTACGCGTCGAGGTCCTCGGACGAAAGGCCGCCCAGGCCGCCGGCGTCGACGGCGTCCTGTTCACCGTGGCGCGGGCCGACGGGGCCACAACCGAAGGCTCCGCCCGAGTCACCCTGGACTACTCGGGCTTCGCCGACGCCTACGGTGGCGACTACGGTGCGCGGCTGCGTCTCGCCCAGTATCCCGCGTGCGTGCTGACCACGCCGCAGAAGAAGTCCTGCGCCACACCCAGGTATCTGAAGAGCGCCAACAACGCGGCGATGCAGACGCTGACGGCGACGGTGCGGGCGGCCGGTGACACCTCCGGTCCGTCCGCCCAGCTCCTCGAGGCGGACACGAGCACCTCCTCCGCCACCGTGGTCGCGGCCACCTCCGGCAGCAGCGGTGACGGCGGGGACTACAAGGCGACCAGCCTCTCCCCGTCCTCGCAGTGGGGCGTCGACACCAGCTCGGGCGCGTTCACCTGGTCGTACCCGCTGACGACCCCGCCGGTCCCCGGGGGCCTGCAGCCGACCGTCGGCCTGAGCTACAACTCCCAGGCGATCGACGGCCAGACGGCGGCGACCAACAACCAGGGCTCGTGGATCGGGCAGGGTTTCTCCTACGACCCCGGCTACATCGAGCGGAGCTACAAGCCGTGCGCCGACGACGGACACGACGACACCAACGGCGATGAGTGCTGGGCGTACGACAACGCCACGCTCGCCCTCACGGGCGGTACCTCCGGACAGCTCATCAAGGACGACACGACCGGCGAGTGGCGGGTCAAGGCCGACGACAACTCGAAGGTCGAGCACCTGACCGGCGCCGTCAACGGGGACGACAACGGCGAGTACTGGAAGATCACGACCGCCGACGGCACCCAGTACTACTTCGGCCTCGACCGACTGCCCGGCTATGCCAACGGGAACGAGGAGACCGACTCCACGTGGACCGTCCCCGTCTACGGCGACGACTCCGGCGAGCCCTGCTACAAGTCCACCCTGGCCGACGCGTACTGCACGCAGGCCTGGCGCTGGAACCTCGACTATGTCGTCGACCCGCACGGCAACGCCATGTCGTACTACTACGGCACGGAGACGAACCACTACACGCAGGGCCTGAAGACGACGGAGAACGGCAAGCCCTACATCCGCGGCGGCTACCTCAAGCGCATCGACTACGGCCAGCGCGCCGGCAAGGTGTACTCCACCAAGCCGGCCGCGCAGGTGGCCTTCACCACGGCCGAGCGCTGCATCGGCGACCTGACCGACTGCGAGCCTTCCGACCTCACGGATTCCACGGCCGCCGACTGGCCGGACGTCCCCTGGGACCAGAACTGCAAGGCCGACAGCAAGTGCCCCGGCCAGAACTCGCCGACCTTCTGGACCCGCAAGAAGCTGACGAAGATCACCACGCAGATCCGCACCGGCGACTCGACGTACAGTCCGGTCGACGAGTGGAGTCTGACCCAGAAGTTCACTGACAACGGCGACGGCTCCAAGTCCCTGTGGCTGAGCAAGATCGACCACACCGGCAAGGTGGGCACGGACGTCTCCCTGCCCTCCATCGAGCTCTATGGCCAGCAGTTGCCGAACCGCGTCGACGAGACCGGAGACAACCTCCAGCCCTTCTACCGCTTCCGGCTCAGCGGGGTGCAGAACGAGACCGGTGGCAAGCTCAGCGTGAACTACGCCGACCCCCAGTGCACCACCAGCAACCTGCCCGCCGAGGACTCCTCCACCAAGCGATGCTTCCCCGTGAAGTGGAATCCGCCGGGTGTGGCGGAGCCGATCCTCGACTGGTTCCACAAGTACGTGGTCGCGTCCGTCAACGAGCAGGACCTGACCGGCGGCAACGCCGACCAGGTCACCTCCTACACCTACCTCGGCGATGCCGGCTGGCGTAAGACCCCGGCCGACGGCATCACCACGTCGGAGCGCCGGACGTGGGGCGACTGGCGAGGTTACGGCAAGGTCCGCGTCGTCACCTCGGACGGCACCAACTCCTCCTCCAACACCAAGACCGAGCACGTCTTCTTCCGCGGCCTCGACGGGGATGTGGACAAGGACGGAAACACCCGTTCGGCGACGGTCACCGACTCCAACGGGGTCTCCTACGACGACTCCGACTGGAAGGCCGGCCAGGAGCTGGAGACGATCACCTACAACGGCTCCGACGTCACGCAGAAGTCGGTGACGGTGCCGTGGACCGCGGTGACGGCGACCCAGACGGAGGACTTCGGCACGCGCAGGGCGCGCTACATCGCGGCGGGCTCCACGGACACGTACACGGCCCTCGCGGTGGGCGGCTGGCAGCACACCAAGTCGACCACCAGCTACGACGACGTGACCGGCCGTGCGACGCAGGTCGACGACGACGGCGAGGTCGGCGTCGCCGACAACCAGTGCACCCGCACCGAGTACGCGGACAGCGCGAGCCTGCACCTGTACACGTACGTGTCACGGGTGGAGAAGGTCGGCGTCGACTGCTCCACCACCCCGGACCGCTCCAAGGACGTCATCTCCGACGACCTGACCTTCTACGACGGCTCGACCGTGCTGGGAGCCGCGCCCACCAAGGGCGACGTGACGACCACCAAGCGGCTGTCCGCGCACGACGGAAAGACGGCCACGTACCAGACGACCGCCGTGACGACGTACGACGACTACGGCCGGCCGCTCGTGGTGAAGGACGCCCAGACCTACACGTCCTCCACCACGTACACCTCGTCGACCACGTACGTGGACACCTACGGGCTGGCCACCAAGTCGACGGTGACCAACATCGACGGCTGGACGACCTCCACGGAGTACGCCCCGCAGTGGGGGGCGCCGAGTGCGAAGGTAGACCAGAACGGCAAGCGCACCGAGCTCGCCTACGACGGACTCGGCCGCCTGACCTCCGTCTGGCTGCCGGACCGTATCGGCAAGACGCCCTCGATCAAGTACGAGTACCTCGTCCGCGGCGACAGCGGTCCCGTCGCCGTCCACACCCAGAAGGTGGAGAAGGACGGCACGTCCTACGGCAGCGAATGGTCGCTGTACGACGGCCTGCTGCGACCGCGCCAGGAGCAGACCGAGGGGCCGGGCGGCAACCGCCTGGTGGCGGACACGCGCTACGACGGCTCGGGCCGCGTGGTCAAGGTCAACGACACCTACCACACCACCGGCGCCCCGTCCGCGACGCTCTTCGTCCCCGTCGACTCCAACCTCGACGCGCAGACAGTGACCGAGTACGACGGCGCGGGCCGCACCACCGCCACGATCTTCAAGGTCAAGGGGCAGGAGAAGTACCGGACGTCGTACGCGTACGGCGGCGACCGTGTCACCACCACCCCGCCCTCCGGCGGAACGAAGACGACGGCCGTGACCGATGCCCGGGGCCGGACGACCACCCGGATCCAGTACCCGGCCGACGGCGATGCGGTCACCACGGCGTACGAGTACACGGACGCGGGCCTGCTGTCGAAGGTCACGGACGACAAGGGCAACGTCTGGAAGTACTTCTACGACCAGCTGGGCCGCAAGAAGACGGCTGTCGACCCGGACACCGGTACCTCGTCCTACACGTACGACGTGCTGGACCGTCCGACCTCGGTGACGGACAGCCGCGGCAACAAGACGTCGACCAAGTACGACGAGCTGGGCCGTGCGGTGTCGACCTGGCAGGGCGAGGTGGACACCGGGACCAAGCTGTCGGTCGCGAAGTACGACACGCTCTACAAGGGCGAGCTGTACGGCACCTACACCTACAAGGACGGCGCGGTCTATTCGTCGCTGCTGTACCCGAAGCTGGACGAGAACAACGACTACCGGCCGACCCTGACCCGGTACGTGGTCTCCAAGACCGCCGAACCGGAACTGGGCGGCACCTACGAGTTCACCACCCAGTACAACGACGACGGGACGGTGCGGGGCCAGGGCCTCCCGGCGGTCGGCGACCTGTCGGCGGAGGCGCTGTCCTACCAGTACGACGGCCTGCAGCGGCCGGTCGGGCTCACCACGTCGCTGGGCGGCCTGAGCTACGTCTCCGACGCGACCTACTCGGCGACGTCGCTTCTGACGGCGCTCCAGCTCACGACCGGTGGTACCGACGACCCGAAGTCGACCCTGTCGTACGAATACGAGCGCGGTACCGAACGCCTGTCCCTCTCGACGGTGAAGGTCGGCGGTGCCTCCACACTGGCGTACGACGCGCGCTACACCTACGACGACGCCGGCAACGTCCTGTCCATCGCGGACACCCCGGGCACCGGCGCGAGCGACGTGCAGTGCTTCGGCTACGACGGTCTGCAGCGCCTGACGGACGCCTGGACATCGTCGGTGCCCTCCGACGAAGCCTCGGGCACGGGCAGTACGGACGCGGCCTGCGCGTCGGGCGCCTCGTCCTCGACGGTCGGCGGTGTGTCCCCGTACTGGACGGAGTACGGCTACGACTCGATCGGCAACCGCACCAGCGAGGTGCGGCACGGGCTCGGCGGGGCCGCGACGTCCACGCGTTCGTACGCCTACGGGGAGGGCTCCGGCCCGAACGGGACGGACTCCGGCCCGCACACGGTCTCGTCGGTGACGCAGACCACCGAGGCGACGAGCACGACTCCGCAGGTCACGTCCCGGGACACGTACACCTACGACGCCTCCGGCAATACCGCGACGCGCGTCCTGGGGGGCGACACCCAGTCCCTGGACTGGGACAAGCAGGGCGAGCTGACCAAGGTCACCAACGCCGACGGGACGGTGACCTCGTACAAGTACGACGCCTCGGGCGAGCGGATCACCAGTGAGACGCCGGACGAGAAGACGCTCTACCTGCCGGGCACGGAGATCCACCTGGACAAGTCGACGAAGGCGGTGACGGCGACCCGTTACTACACCTTCGGCGGCCAGACCATCGCGATGCGGGAGGCGGACGGCGTCCACTTCCTGGTCTCGGACCACCAGGGCACGGCCGAGCTGGCCATCGACGCCAAGACGGGGGAGACCTCCCGCCGGCGCACGGACCCGTTCGGCACCCTGCGGGACGAGTCCACGTCGTCGTCCTCCACTTCCTCGGGCTGGGTCAACGACAAGGGCTTCGTGGGCGGCACCGTCCAGAAGTTCACGGGCCTGACGACACTCGGGGCACGGGAGTACGACTCGGACACGGGCCGCTTCATCTCGGCCGACCCGGTCATCGACTACAGCGACCCGCAGCAGATCAACGGCTACGCGTACGCGAACAACAGCCCGGTCACGTACAGCGACGCCTCGGGTCTGCGGCTGGCCAACTGCGTGGGCGGCTGGAACGAGTGCGGACCAGGAACCTCGAAGAACCGGGGCGCGTGGACGGACAACGCGTCCGGGTTGTCGGGTGGCCAGACTCCGTACGACAGCACGTACACCTACACGCCGGCTCAGGCCAAGGCGGACGAGGCCCGCGCCAAGGAGGACGCCGCCAAGCAGCGGGCCATCGCCATAGCCAAGGAACTCGGCCAGATCATCGCGGACGAACTGGGCCTCACGGACGCGCTTGACTGCTTCACGACGGGAAGCCTGGGATCCTGCGGCTCCACCGCGCTCAATGTGATCACCTCACTGATCGGCGGCGGTCCCGCTGCCCGGCTGGCGGTCAAGTATGGGCTCAGGGTCGACAAGGCCATTGCCGTGGGCAAGCGGATCGTCGGCCTGGGCAAGAAGCTGTGGGCCGAGTTCAAGGGCTGGCGGAGGAGCAAGAAGGCGGCGGAGAAAGTCGAGGCTGCCGCGTCCTGCCTGGTCAACAGTTTCACCCCGGACACCAGGGTGTTGATGGCCGACGGCTCGACGAAGAAAATCAAGGACGTCGACGTCGGCGACAAGGTCCTGGCCACCGACCCCGAGACGGGCGAGACCAAGACCGAGACGGTCACCGCGGAGATCAAGGGCAAGGGCCTGAAGCACCTCGTCAAGATCACCGTAGACATCGACGGCAGGAAGGGCACCAGGACCGCCTCGGTCACCGCCACCGACGGACACCCCTTCTGGGTCCCGCAACTCGGCGAGTGGCTCCAGGCAACGGACCTCCAGTCCGGCACCTGGCTGCGCACCAGCGCGGGAACACGGGTCCAGATCACCGCGGTGAAGCGCTGGACGGCTCTGACAGCGACGGTGCACAACCTGACGGTCAGTGACCTGCATACGTACTATGTGCTGGCGGGTGCCACGCCGGTCCTGGTTCACAACTGCAACCTGGGTGAGTATGCCGACAGTCTGCGTGCTGGCTTCAATAAAACTGATGGCCCCTTCTTTGCGGCGAAATACACATCACCGTCAGGGCGAACCTATTTTGGTCACTCGGGTCATGACCTGACGCCAGCTCCCGGTGGAGAAGTGGATTCTCTCGTGCGGCAGTTCACGCCTGAGGGGGGTCGCTACCATGCGGGATGTGCTGAAACGATGTGCCTCATCCAGGCGGAGGCAGCCGAAGGTGCGGCCGGGATCCGAGGGGGATCGTTCGAAGTGGTAAAGGTGCGGGGATTGAATTCGCCGCCCGGTGGCGCGCACGGCACGCCTGCCAGTCCATGTGCGTTGGTCTGTCAGCCCAGGCTGCAGCATCAGGGAATCAGTTTCGAAGGTGGTTGATGTGGCCAGAGAGTACCTCCAGGTTAATCGATTCGGGTTTGCCGAATACGAAGACATGATTGAGCTCGCCCATGGAGTAGATGCTCCAAGGGTGGTGGGAGTGCTGAGTTCGATCGTGGAGCTGGTTCTCGCAGGGGAAGACGACATGATCGATTCGCTATCGGATGGTGCGCAAGCAGATTTCGTAGTCCCCCTAGGAATGTGCGCGAGGATGCTTTCGAGTGGTGATTATTCGGCGCTGGAGCTGGTCTCTGCCGCCTGCACCGTGAGATATGCCGCCGAATCGCACATGTCTGAGTTCTCGGACGGCCTCGCGCATATGTTGTCTCAGCTGCCACGCTGAATGACGCTAGCGATCGCAAATAGCAGCCCCGTCGAGCTGCGCTCGGCGGGGCTGATTTGCAAGTTTGACGGCAGTACCGGAACCCGTCGTGCGGGCCGAGGAGCCGAACCGGGGCAACCTGATCCAGCTCCGCGCCGCCCTGACCCCGGCCGTCGGGCTCGTGGACCAGGACGTCGAAGCCGTGGCCGAGGAACCGAACCTGCGCATCTTCCGGCGGACGCTGCAAGACGCACGGGTGTTGTACTTCTCCGACAGCTACAAGAGCGTCGCGGCCCAATTGCCGGGCCTGCTGCGTGATGCCGCACAAGCCGTCGCCTACTACGACAGCGGGGACGAGCACCGGCAGGCCCTGCTGGCCCGCGCCGAAGCGCTGCGTCTGGCCGGCACCTACCTCACCCAGGTACGGCAGTACGACATCGCGTACGCCGCCGTGCGCGGCGCCATCATGGACGCCCGTCAGGCCGGAGACATGCTTGCGGCGGGCTCCGGTGTCGGCTGCATGTGCTGGCTGCTGGTGAGGCAGGGAAGGTTGGACGAGGCGGAACAGGTCGCCGCCCAGAGCATGGACGCGGTGGAGCCGAAGATCACCGGGGCCGAGCCGGACCACTACGCGGTGTGGGGCGGCCTGGCGATGGAGGCCGCTGCCGCAGCCGCGAGGAACAACCGTCCCGACGAGGCGAAGGCGTACCGTCAGGCCGCCCGGGTCGCGGCAACCGCGGTCGGGACGGCGCATCGCAACGTCTCCCGGCACTGGTCCGTCTTTAACCGGCGGGTCGTCGCCGTCGTCGGGGCCGGTCACGAACTCCGGGGGCCTGCCGAGGGCGCGGGGTGCGTGGCGGGGTGATGTCGCGTCGACAAGCCTGTGTTCCGCACGGTACTCATGAGGCATGAGCGAAGGCGGGGAACAGGTGCGCGAGGGACGGCTGATCGGTGGCCGCTACCGGCTGGCCGAGCGCATCGGCTCCGGCGGGATGGGCACCGTCTGGCGGGCCTACGACGAGCTCGTGCAGCGTGAAGTCGCCGTCAAGGAACCCCGGTTGCCCGGCGACCCGGAGGGCAACGAACACCGGCGCGCCGCCCACCGCCTCTACCGTGAGGCCCGCGCCGCCGCCCGCGTCGACCATCCCTCCGCCGTCTCGATCCACGACGTCGTCGCCGAGGAGGAGGACGGGCTGCCGTGGATCGTCATGGAGTTGGTGCGGGGCGAGTCGCTGCACCAGAGGCTCGCGCGCGGGCCGGTCGAGGCGCGGGAGGCCGCCCGCATCGGGCTCGCCGTCCTCGGCGCGCTGCGCGCCGCGCATGCCGTCGGCATCGTGCACCGTGACGTCAAGCCCGCCAACGTGCTGCTCGGTCCCCGTGGCCGCGTCGTCCTCACCGACTTCGGTATCGCCCACGTCCAGGGCGAGGAATCCCTCACTGTCAGCGGGGAGTTCGTCGGCTCGCTGGAGTTCGTCGCGCCGGAGCGGATGTCGGGCCGGGGTGCGGGGCCCGCGTCCGATCTGTGGTCCCTGGGCGTGCTGTTGTACGCGGCCGTGGAGGGCCGGTCCCCGTTCCGGCGTACGACGCCGGAATCGACGCTGACCGCGGTCATAGCCGCCGACCCGCCCGAGCCGAAGCAGGCCGGCCCGCTCGGCCCGCTGATCATCCGGCTGCTGGCGAAGGACGCCGAGCGACGGCCCGGCCCGGAGGAGACCGGCGCGGTGCTGGAGGCGGTCGCCGAGGGATGGCCGGTGCCGGTGATCGAGGAGGCGGAGGCCCAGGACGCCGACGGACTCGTGGAGTTCGGCGACGACCAGGGCACCGTACGGCTCGGTTCGGCGACTGGCGGGGCGGCATCCGGGGCGGTCCCGGCCCCCGTCGCCACGCCGGCCTCCGGGACGGCCCCGGCCCCCGTCGCCACCCCGGCCGGGACTCCCCGGACGCCCCCCGACTCCGATCCCGAGACCACAGCTCAAGGAACCAGCCCGACCCGCAGGCGGTCCCTCCTCCGCCACCCCGCCCCCATGGCTCTGCTCGGCGCTCTTCTCGTCGGTGCCGCCTGGTTCGGCGTCTCTTTACTCGGCGACTTGCACAGCGACGCGGTCACCGGGCGCACCGCCACCTACCGTTCCGCTCCTGCGGCCGCGGAGGCGTCCACGTCCGGGGAGACCTCGACGCCGGCCGGTGGCGGCTGGGCCGGGCACCGGGAGAAGGGCATGGACGCCGTCCTGTACCTGCCGGGCGCGTACCGGGTGACCGCACGGGACGGTGGCGGGGGCGGGAGCGACTCGCCCCGGACGGTCGTGTACGCGGCGGGCGGCGCGATCCAGGTCCGCCTCGCCCAGTGGGACAAGGCGCCCGCCTCCCTGAAGGACCAGGCGGAGGAGGCGCACGCCGTCTGGGACTCGCGCTACGGGGACGCGCGGACCCAGTACACCTCCACCACCTTCCGCGGTGACGAGGCCGTACTCGTCGACACCACCTACGGTCTCGATCACACGCCCACCCGGGTCATGGAACTGATCGTCCGCACCGGCGACGACCGGATGTACTGGCTGCGCGTGACCATGCCGAAGGGCACCGCGGCCGAGAAGCAGGGGACGGCCCTCTTCAAGGGCGCACGGGACCGCCTCACCGTCGAAAAAGCTGAACCGGCCCCGGTCCGGCCCACGTCCGGTCCACACAACCCCTGATCAGGGCATTCGTTGCCAGTAGCCACTGGCGGCATGTGTGCAGTCGGTGAAGCCGCGTTACCGACGGGTACCCAAAGTTTCCGTCGCGGCATACCCTGCGCCTCATGACGGACGCGCAGGCCCCGGCCAAGACCGGCACGAATCCTCTCGCCCCCGCCCCCGAGGGCGCCCGCACCGCCGCTCAGGTGGTCACCCCCGAGCTGGTCGCCCGGCTCACCAAGGGCGTGGCCGGCTCCGGGCGCACCGCGAACCACACGCCCTTCACCGGCGAGAAGCTGGCCGACCTGCCGGAGTCCACGCCCGAGGACGTGGCGGGGGCGTTCGAGGCGGCCCGCCGCGCGCAGGCCGTCTGGGAGCAGACCCCGGTACGGCAGCGTGCCGCCGTGCTGCTGCGCTTCCATGACCTCGTCCTCGAACGCCAGGCGGAGGTCCTCGACCTGATCCAGCTGGAGACCGGCAAGGCCCGTCTGCACGCCCACGAGGAGGTGCAGGCGGTCGCCGTCGCGTCCCGCCACTACGGCCGCAAGGCCCCCGCCTACCTGCGGCCCAAGCGGCACGCGGGCGCCATGCCCACGCTGACGAAGGTCACCGAGCTGCGCCACCCGCGCGGCGTCGTCGGCCAGATCGCCCCCTGGAACTACCCCCTGGAGCTGTCGGTCGGCGACGCGCTGCCCGCCTTCGCCGCGGGCAACGCGGTCGTGATGAAGCCGGACACGGAGACCTGCCTGACCGCCCTGTGGGCCCGGGACCTGCTCATCGAGGCCGGCCTGCCCGCCGACGTCTTTCAGGTCGTCATCGGCGACGGCCCGGTCGTCGGCCCGGAGATCGTCCGGCACGCCGACTACGTCTCCTTCACCGGCTCCACCCGCACCGGCCGCGAGGTCGCCCAGGGCGCCGCCGCCCGCCTGGTCGGCGTCTCCCTCGAACTCGGCGGCAAGAACGCCATGCTGGTGCTGGAGGACGCCGACATCGAGAAGGCGGCCGCCGGCGCGGTCCGCGCCTGCTTCTCCTCCGCCGGGCAGCTGTGCATCTCCATCGAGCGGCTCTACGTCCACGAGTCGGTCGCGGACGCCTTCCTGGAGCGCTTCGCCGCCCGCACGAAGGCCATGCGGCTCGGCAGGTCCCTCGCGTACGGCGCCGACATGGGCTCCCTGGTCGGCGAGCGGCAGCTGGAGACCGTCACCCGGCACGTCGAGGAGGCCGTCGCCAAGGGCGCCAAGGTCGTCGCGGGCGGGGTGGCCCGGCCGGACATCGGCCCGTACTTCTTCGAGCCGACCATCCTCGACGGCGTCACGGAGCCGATGTCGGTGTGCACGGAGGAGACCTTCGGCCCGGTCGTGTCGGTCTACCGCTTCCGCACCGAGGAGGAGGCGATCGAGCTCGCCAACGCCACGCCGTACGGCCTGAACTCCTCGGTGTGGACGAAGGACGGCCGGCGCGGCCGCCAGGTCGCCGCCCGGCTGCGCACCGGCACGGTGAACGTCAACGAGGGCTACGCCCCCGCCTACGGCAGCGTCCAGTCCCCGATGGGCGGCATGAAGGACTCCGGCCTCGGCCGCCGCCACGGCTCCGAGGGCATCCTCAAGTACACGGAGGCCCAGACGGTCGCCCAGCAGCGCCTGCTGCCCATGGCACCGTCGCTGGGCATGGACGACGAGAAGTACGCGGCATTCATGAGCAGGAGCCTCAGGCTGATGAAGGCGTTCCGCTTCCGCTAGGGAGCCTCTCGGGGGCCTTCGCCCGAGGGCCCCCGGACAGCACCCGTTCTCAAGTTCTCGACAGTTCTCGACGAGGAGAGCACGTGTCACAGGAGACCTCTGCCCGCACGCAGGACGACGACGCTGCGTACGACTATGACGTCATCGTCGTCGGATCGGGCTTCGGCGGCAGCGTCACCGCCCTCCGCCTGACCGAGAAGGGCTACCGCGTCGGCGTACTGGAGGCCGGCCGCCGCTTCACCCGCGAGGCGCTGCCCAAGAACTCCTGGGACCTGAAGAACTACCTCTGGGCCCCGAAGCTCGGCATGTACGGCATCCAGCGCATCCACCTGCTGGGCAACGTCATGGTGCTCGCCGGGGCGGGCGTCGGCGGCGGCTCCCTCAACTACGCCAACACCCTCTACGTGCCCCCGAAGCCCTTCTTCGAGGACCCGCAGTGGCGCGGCATCACCGACTGGCAGGAGGAGCTCAAGCCGTACTACGACCAGGCCCGGCGCATGCTCGGCGTCCGGCTGAACCCGACCATGACCCCGTCCGACGTGCACCTGAAGGCGGCGGCCGAGCGGATGGGCTACGGCGACACCTTCCACATGGCGCCGGTCGGAGTGTTCTTCGGCGACGGCGAGGACGCGGACGGGAAGGCGAAGGCCAAGCCGGGCGAGCGGGTGCCCGACCCGTACTTCGGCGGCGTGGGCCCGGAGCGCACCGCCTGCACCGAGTGCGGCGAGTGCATGACCGGCTGCCGGCACGGCGCGAAGAACACCCTCAACGAGAACTACCTGTACCTCGCCGAGAAGGCGGGCGCGGTCGTGCACCCGATGACGACGGTGGTGTCCGTCACGGACGACTCGCGCGGCGGGTACGCCGTCGCCACCCTGCCCACCGACGACCGCAAGAAGGGCCGCGGCCGCACCTTCCGGGCCCGCCAGGTCGTCCTCGCCGCCGGCACCTACGGCACCCAGACCCTGCTGCACCGCATGAAGGCGACCGGCCGGCTGCCCCAGATCTCCGACAAGCTGGGCGAGCTGACCCGCACCAACTCCGAGGCGCTGGTCGGCGCGCAGACCGACAGCCGGCGCTACCGCCGGGTGACGGGCGAGCCGAAGGTCGACTTCACCCGCGGAGTCGCCATCACGTCCTCGGTCCACCCGGACGAGAACACCCACATCGAACCGGTCCGCTACGGCAAGGGCTCCAACTCGATGGGCAGCCTGTCGGTCCTCCAGGTGCCGTACGCGGAGGGCTCCTCCAGGGCGCTGGCCTGGCTGCGCAACGCCGCCCGCCACCCGATGCTGGTGCTGCGCTCGCTGTCCAACCGGCGCTGGTCGGAGCGGACCATCATCGGCCTGGTGATGCAGTCGCTGGACAACTCCCTGACCACGTACCTGAAGCCGGGCGGCGTCGGCAAGGGCCTGCTGACGGCACGCCAGGGTCACGGCGCACCCAACCCCTTGCAGATCAAGGCCGCCTCGGAGGGCGCGTCGGCGATCGCGGCGGAGATCAACGGCTTCCCCGGCAGCAACGTCGGCGAGCTGATGGGCACGCCGCTGACCGCCCACTTCCTCGGCGGCTGCGCGATCGGCGCCTCGCGCGAGACGGGCGTCATCGACCCCTACCACCGCCTCTACGGCCACCCCGGCATCTCCGTCGTCGACGGCGCCGCGGTCTCGGCCAACCTGGGCGTGAACCCGTCCCTCACCATCACCGCCCAGGCCGAGCGCGCCATGTCGTTCTGGCCCAACAAGGGCGAGCCGGACCAGCGCCCGCGGCAGGGGGCGGCGTACGAGCGGCTGAAGCCGGTGGAGCCGAAGGCGCCGGCGGTCCCGGCGGAGGCGTTCGCCGCGCTGCGGCTGCCGTTCCTCGGGGTGCCGACGGTGCCGCCGAAGAAGTAACCGACGGGCCGGCTGGCCCACCGCCCAGCCGACGGGCCCACCGGCGGTCGGCGGGGCTGGCCCACCGGCCGACCGGCCGGTGGCCCACCGGCCGGCCCGTCGACGGACATGGAGAAGGACCCGCGCCCCCCTCCGAGCACAGGTCCTTCTCCCGTCTTGCGTCGCGCTGTGGCCTGCGCCGCGCGCCGGTTACGCGGCGCCGGCCCCGTTCCTGCGCCGGCGGGCCGCGACCACCACGCCCGCGCCGAGGAGGACCGCGACGCCGCTCATGAGGCCGACCGTCGGCAGCGCGGAGTTCGCGCCGGTGTCGGCGAGGTTGCCGGTCGGCAGGGCGCTGACGTCGCCCTGCGGCTTCTTCACCGAGTCCTTGCCGCCGTTGTCGCCCGGGGTGGCGGTGCCCGGGTCGGGGTTGGCGGATCCGGCCTTCAGCACGGTGAAGTCGTACTGCGCCCAGCCCTCGGCGATGCAGTCCTGTCCGTCGACGTTGTCGAGGTAGGCGCCGGAGCCGAAGGAGTAGGCGTCACCGGCCGGGGCCTTGGCGTCGATGCCGACGCGCAGGTCGACCGTGCGGCTGGCGCCGGACTTGAGCTCGTCGACGTAGAAGAAGTAGTCGCCGGCCCAGTTCTCGTCGCCGATCCGGTCCCAGGAGCCGGTCTCGGGGTTCTTGAACTCCAGGTCGACGTACGGGCTCAGGTACTTCGACTCGTCCAGCTCGTAGTTCTCCACCTCGGCGTAGAAGGCGACGCCGTCGACGGTCGTCTTCGACTCGTTGGTGACGACCAGCTTGAAGGAGTGGAAGCCGTCGCCCGCCACGATCTTGCCCGGCAGACCCTTGATGTCGGCGGACACCTTCGCTCCGCTGTAGCCGGAGTCGACGTCCTCGCAGAACGGGACGTCCGGGTCGGTCGGGTCCTCGCTCGGCTCGGCCGACCCGGAGGGCTCGGGCTCGCCCGACTCGCTCGCGGACGCGCTGGCGGAGGCGCTCGCGGACGCCGACGAGGACGTGGAATCGCTCGGCGCGGGGTCCGTGCCGGACGGCAGGCCGGTGTCGGACGGGGTCGCGGACGCCGTGTCGCTCGGGGTCTCGGACGGCGAGGCGGATCCGCTCTCGCTGGAGGCGGCCAGGGGCGTGTCCTCCGCGAACGCGACCGGCGCGGACAGCAGCGCTAACGGCGCGATGGCGGCGGTCGCGGCGGCGACCGCCATGGCACGGCGAAGCTTCATGAAGACCTCAAGGGAGTCCGGTGTGGAGGGCTCCGCGTGTGGGGCGCGGGGATGTGGCCCTTGGTTCTGCACGTTGGATCGGCGGCACCCGCGAATGGTTGTCTTCGTATTCACGGGTTTCTTATGTGACCTGGATCACGCGCCGAGTGGGGATCGCATGTCCGACGGGGCTGGGCGGGGCTGGGCGGGGCGGGCGGGCACGCGAAGGGCCCCGCGGAACCGGCCGCGGGGCCCTTCTTCGTCAGCACCGGCGTCAGGGCAGCGCCGGTGCCTCGGGGCGGCGCCGGGGGATTGCGCCGCTTGCTCTCCATGCGCCCCGGGTCGCCGCCCCGGCGCGTCCTGGGCGCACGGGTGGTATCGACCTCTGGCGGTGCGTCAGCACAGTGCAAGACGGTTGGCCGAGGCGGGACTTGGGCTTGCCTCAATACCAGTGACTTAAGGTCGTCGGCTGGTAGGGTGCGTGGCGGGGAGGTGCCGGGATGCCACGGCCGGGTCAGGTGAAGCTGGAGACGGACGA